>JBDHDM010000136.1:0-10052 GCA_039591515.1 Gemmatimonadota bacterium
CATGGACGCCAGCTTGTGCGCGGTTGCGTCGTACGCCCCCCCGTCGCTCCACGAGTTGCGGGGATTGAGGACGCCCGAGGGCACGCCTGGCACCTCGTCGGGCATCGCGAGGCCGAACACACCGTCTGACTGGTAGCTCGCGTCTCGCAAGGCACCCCCGAGGATGGCGTCGATGATCGCCCTCGTGTGCTTCAGCGCGAAGCGACGACCGACACCGTGCGAGCCGCCCGTCCAGCCCGTGTTCACGAGCCACACGTCGACGTCGTGCTCACGAATCTTCTTCGCCAGGAGCTCGGCGTAGACCGTCGGATGGAGGCTCAGGAAGGCTGCGCCATAGCACGCGGAGAAGTCGGGGATGGGCTCTGTGACGCCGACCTCGGTGCCGGCCACCTTGGCCGTGTAGCCGCTGATGAACTGATACATCGCCTGCTCGGGCGTCAGCTTGCTGACGGGCGGCAGCACGCCGAACGCATCGCAGGTCAGAAAGATGATGTTCTTCGGGTGCCCGCCGGCGCAGGGGATCTTGGCGTTGTCGATGTACTCGATCGGGTAGGAACAGCGCGTGTTCTGCGTGATGCTCACGTCGGAGTAGTCGACCTCCAGGGTCTCGGGATCGAAGCCCACGTTCTCGAGCACGGACCCGAAGCGGATGGCGTTGTAAATCTGAGGCTCACCCTCGGCGCTCAGGTCGATGGTCTTGGCGTAGCATCCGCCCTCGAAGTTGAACACGCCCGCATCACTCCAGCCGTGCTCGTCGTCGCCGATCAAGCGGCGCGCAGGATCGGCGGAGAGTGTCGTCTTCCCGGTCCCGGAAAGCCCGAAGAAGAGCGCGACATCGCCGTCGTCCCCCTCGTTGGCCGAGCAGTGCATGCTGAGGACACCCAGCTTCGGGAGCGTGTAGTTGAGCACGCCGAAGATCCCCTTCTTCATCTCGCCGGCGTACTCGGTACCCAGGATCACCATCTCCCGGGTCTTGAAGTTCACGTTCACGCTCGTTCGCGAGCCGACCCCCTCGAGCTCGGGGATCGCTGGCATCTGGCCGGCGTTGAAGATCACCCAGTCGGGGTCTCCGAAGGACGCCAGCTCCTCGGCCGTAGGCCGGATCAGCATGTTGCGCATGAAGAGCGCGTGATACGCCCGCGTGCAGATCACGCGGACCTTGATCTGGTGCTCCGGGTCCCACCCCGCAAAGCCGTCGATCACGTAGATGTGGTCGCGGCAGTTGAGGTAGTTGATCGCCGTCTGCTTGTTCAGCTCGAACGACGCTTCGGGAATCGGTCGATTGACCTCTCCCCACCAGACGTCGGCCTTGGTCGTCTCCTCCTCCACGATCCTCTTGTCCTTCGGCGAACGACCCGTCTTCGGGGACGAGAACGCCATCAACGCGCCGTTGTTCGCCAGCGCGTATCGCGCCTGTGGAATGGCGAGGGAGTAGAGCGTCGCGACGGAAGGGTTGCGGTGGACGTGGTAGCCGACGATCGAGTGGTTCGTCGTTTCGCCGGTGATGCCGTATCGGGCCAGATCAAAGCTCACGAGAGCGCTCCGGATGGGTCAGGTTGGGGATGCGCGATGTGCGGCCTGCAAACGTTGAAGCAGGCACCGATCAGGCGCTCGGTAAAGCAGGGGAATCACCCCGAGGCGTGTAGGGCGGTGCCTGAAAGGTGACGCGTGGAGACCTCGCGGTCAGCGGACTGGGACGCGGACGTTGCACAGCCCGACCCGGTTCGTCGGGAAGACGAAGAAATCCTCGTGCCGTGACCGGGAAGCCACCACGAGGTCTCTGAAGGACTGAGACTCGGTGCGCATGATCTCGAGCGGAGCACGCTCCTCCGGCGACATGTCACTGCCGAGACGGGCCTCTTCAAGAGGCACCCACTCCTCACGCGACGCGTAGCGGCCCAACGCGCTCGTGCCCCGAGGAAGGGTGGACAAATGCTCCATCCCACTCACGACCCGACCCACCATGCTGAGGTTTCGGTCGAGGTGGCGTGGCGAATGACCAATGACCACGTAGAGCGCCGACCCGCTTCCGGAATCCGGATCGTTGCCTCGAGCGACGCCGACCACTCCGTAGCAATGCGCCATCCAGGTGACTCCGCTGGCCGGGTCACGACCGGCCGGAAAGCCGCGGACGAATCCGGCCTCTGGCGCGTAGACGTCGCCGTCCACGATGGGCGTGAAGGGCAACTCCGCCGCGGCGACCTCGAACTCCGCGGGTAATGAGCGGGCGATGTCATCCGGAAACGACTCTCCGTCGGCGAGCGGCCGCGTTCCCCACTGGACCACGTAGTTGTCCTGAGCACGATTGATCGCACCCCCGTCGAGGTATCCACCTCGCACGAGCGCCTTGATGTTCTCGACATGAGCGGGGGCGAATTCCGGCGCCAGCTCGACGACGACTCGCTCCCCCGCGACGCCGAAATACAGAGTGTTGTCCGGGTCGAGCTCCCTCCACGCGTCGTCGGGAGCAGCGTCGATGACCTCCTGCGCAGTGCGACGGGCGGTTTCGCTCTGCGCTCCGGCATCCGCTTCGACGACCGCGGTGGTCTGGTACGCTTGGGCTTTCCACTGACCATCGACACGCGCGAAGCTGAACGTGACGCGAACCCCCGAGTCGTCCGCATTCGTGCGAGAGCGATAGTTGACGACGGCCGCGTCGCCGTTGATGCGAACGACGACCTCGTCAACGAGTGGGCTGTAGTCCGGTGTCAGCACCACGTTCGGGAAGATCGACTCGGGGCTCCACACCTGCCCATCACGTGACCAGGTGAACACGAAGTCCTCGACGAAGACGTCGGCGTACTTGTCCACATCACCCTCACGAATGGCCGCGTTGAACTGCTCGACCTTGGCCAGCAGGCGGTCCCGATCCGTGGCATCCTGAGCGGATGCCTGGGTTGCGAAGGCGACGAGGACGGCGACGAGACACGATCTCGCGCATCGAACGGAAAGCGATTTCAAGGAAGGTGCCGCGGTAGAGGGTGAAGGGCCGTCGACCGCTCTCAGCGAGACAAGTCGGCCAGGAGTCTCTCGACGAGAATGAGCTTGCCGGGGTCACCCGAAACGGCTCGAAGCATCATGAAGGCCTGATCGTCCGCCCTCACGTCGTAGACTGGGTGCGATCGGCCACCGTCCAGGAAGCCCGCGGCCGAGAACAGCACACGTTCGACACCCGCGGAGAAAGTTGGCTCGTCCTCGACGTCCACCGCGACGAGCTCCTGCTCCCCGTTCCTGAAGAAGAGCTCCCGGCCACTGTTCGACCACATCGGTTCGAAGCCGCCAGCCGTCGAAACCTGCTTTTTCACCCGCTCCACGTCCGGGAAGGAGTTGACGTACGTCTCGAGTTGCCCGCTCTCGTTGGACGAGTACGCCAGCCAGCGGCCGTTCGGCGACAGTGCCGGGCTGAACTCGGCATACTCGCCCTCGAGCAAGCCCCGGCTCACGGTATCCACACCGACCCGCTGCACGAGTATGTCACTGCGACCCGGCCCGTCGGCCTCGAGCGTATGGACGAGCCACTCCCCGTCGGGAGAGTACGCCGCAAGCCCTACGCTGCCACTCACCAACGTCTCGATTTCACCCGTTCCGTCCGAGCGTTTCCGAGCGAGCCCCCACTCCATCTCGCTGGGCTCACGCACCCAGATCAAGAACTCGCCGTCCGGTGACCACGACACCCGACTGTTGTGCTGCGCGTCGAAGGTGAACCTCTCCACGGGCCCCTCGTCCAGGTGTTTGATCCAGAGGCTCGACCCCGTGGGGCCCGCGTACGAGATCGCGAGGCGATCTTGGTCCGGCGACAACGCGAGGCTGGAAAAGCGACTCCCACCTGCGAACGTCCAGTCCGGATCGACTTCGGTGGCCCTCCCCCGACGGTCAACCCAGACGGCCTGGTACGACTCGGGCGTCGGCGCCATCCGATACACCACCGTACCGGTCGACGAGACCGCCCATTGAGCCGCGCTGCGTCGCTGTTGGTCTGCAGGGTTGTCGGTGCTCACGGCGATCCCCTGCAGAAGGGCGACCGGGTCACCTGTCACCTCGAGGCGCACCACATCGAAGGGGACCTGCATCAGGGTGCCGTCGAGGGTCACGTATACGATGTGGCCCGGCTCCGCGTATCGGGCCGTGGTGCCGGGAAACAGCTCACGGATGTCGCCACCTTCCGGGCCCACCACCCCGATCGTCGATTCGGGATAGGTCTTGTTCAGGGTGACCAGAAGACCACGCCCGTCGGGGAGCGCGTCGGGCAGCCGAGTGCTCGCACCTTCCCACAGGGTCGTCACCGGTTCGGGAGGACCACCGGAAGCGGCGACCCGATGGATCCGCCCACCGGCCGAGTAGTAGATGAGCCCGTCCGCCGCCCAGTCCATGTACGGCTCGTCCCCCACGTCGGCCACCAATGTGATCGGTTGTCCTCCGGTAAGCCGGAGAGTCTTCAGGCTGTTGTCCTGCCAAAACAGAAGCGTCGTGCCGTTCGGCGAAAAGACCGGCCCGCGGGCCCCCTGCGTGCGGGGGATCGGCGTTGGCTCCAGGTCCTCCAACCGGCGCTCCCAGAGCTGCCGACCGTCCGAGCCGGAAGCCTGACCGACGTACACCAGACGTCGATCGTCCGGGGACAACGCGAAGCCGACCGCACCGTACCGATCCAGCAATTGGCTCCCCGCGGGGGGCGTGACCTCGACCTGGATCCCGGGCTCAGGAGGTCGAGGCACGAAGGTCCAGGCCGCGACCGCCGTGATCGCCAACACGGTGCCCGCCACCACCAGTCCTCTGCGGGGTGCGTCGACCGCCCGGCGCGGGACCAAGGCCCCGTCAGGCACCCCGGCAACGTCCTCTGAGTCCTCGAGGTCGCGCGCCGTCGCAGCATCGAGTGAGTCCAGCCGCGAAGGTGACGCTTCCCGAGGCTCCGGAGCTTTGAACAACTCCCCAGCCTTGATCCGCTCGGCAAGCTCGACGAGCTCGGTGGAGGGGTCGATGCCCCGCTCGTCCATCAGCCGTCGCTGAAAACGATCGAAGGCGTCCAGGGCGCCGGCACGGTGACCTGAGCGCGCCTGCAGCAGCATGAATCTTCTCACGGACGGGCCGTCCGACGGGCTCAGCGCGACGGCTCTCTCTGCCCACGTCATGGCCGATTCGTCACCGGACGCCTCGGAGGCGTCAGCCAAAGCACCCAGCGCCTCGAGGGCGATCCGTTCCATGCGGCTGCGCGTGCTGTCCAGCCAGTGGTCGAAGCCTCGCAACTCGTCGAGAAAGAACCCGTCCAAAAGTGGGCCCCGATACAGGCGGGCGATCTCGAGCACGTCCGAATCGTCGGCAGCCGTGAGCAGCGCGTTGGCATCGGCCCAGAACTCGGAGGGATTCAGAGCGATCTCCTCCTTGCCTCGCGTGATGATCACGTCTGGGCCGAGCGCCTGCCGGAGGCGCGAGAGAGCTTCAGAGAGCGACGAGCGGGCCTTCCGTTCCTCCGTCTCGGGCCAGAACAGGCCGAGCAGCCTGTCCCGGCGGCGGTACGTGCCGACGCACTCCACGGCCATGTACGACAGCAGGGCGAGTGGCTTGGGACGACTCACCACGGAGAGCACTTTGCCTCCGTCCGACCCGATCAGGTCCGGCGAACCGAGAATCCGCAGTTCTACCAAGGGGCCTCCCGTCCGTCGGTCACGGCAAATGTCCGTCTCGAGTATCGACTCGAAAGTGCGCTCAAACTGGGAGCGACGATAGGGCGGGCAGAGTTCGCTATGGAGCCGCTAAGGCTGCTCTAAGCCTGTGCCAACACGCCCTGAGTAGCCTGCCCGCCAGGTGGACCATCGAATCCACCGGCACCCGGGAGGCTCGCCTTGAAACTGCTTCTTCGACTCACGGCCGCACTGGCCGCCACCGCGCTCACCGCCACGACGGCCGAGGCGCAGACCGGAACCGTCTCCGGCCGAGTATCGGGCACGGACACCCGACCCCTGAGCGGAGCGCAGATCGTCGTGGAGGGGACCCGGGCCGGTACCCTCTCCGACGTGGCAGGACGCTTCTCGATCACGGACGTCCCGCTCGGCTCGCAGCGGGTTACGGTCGAGATGATCGGGTTCGCGACGCAGACCCTGACGGTAGACGTCCAGGCAGTGGGTGTCACAACGGCTGACTTCATGCTGGCGCCCGTGGTCCTTCGGCTGGACGAGATCGTGGTCACGGCCACGGGATCGCAGGCACGCCGGGAGCTCGGCAACTCGATCGCGAGGGTGGATGCGTCCTCCACGACCGCGGTCGCACCGGTAACGTCGTTTCAGGAGCTGCTCCAGGGTCGGGCGGCCGGCATCAACGTGCTGCCCTCGAGCGGCACCGTCGGCATGGGATCCCGAATCCGCATTCGTGGGATCAGCAGCGCCACGTTGTCGGCGAACCCGATGATCTACGTGGACGGAATCCGGGTCAGCGGCGAGTCACCCGGACTCGACGTGTCGGGGACGGCCTACGTCGGCGGCGGCGAGCCGTCGTTCTTCAACGACCTGAACCCCGAAGAGATCGAGAGCATCGAGATCGTGAAGGGTCCGTCGGCCGCCACCCTGTACGGAACCCAGGCGGCCAACGGCGTGATCCTGATCACGACCAAGCGCGGCACCGAGGGGCCGGCGCGTTGGAGCCTGTACCTCGAGCAGGGTGTGTCGCAGGACCCCTCGAACTACCCCGGCATCTACTTCTCTCAGGGAACGGACGGCTCGGGCGCCGTCGGAGGCTGCCTCCCGCTTCAGCAGGCTGCAGGAGCCTGCACGATCGACGAGCTCCATAGCCGGAACGTGTTCGAGGAGCCGGGCCTCTCGCCGATCGCCACCGGCCACCGGCAACAGTACGGCATCCAGGTCAGGGGTGGCGGCGGCGTGCGCTACTTCGTGTCGGCGGAGCTGGAGAAGGAGACCGGCACCCTCCGGATGCCGAGCCTCTCGCAGGACTACCTCTCATCCGCACGTGGAAGCGCCATTCCGGACGAGCAGATCAACCCCAACGATCTCTCGAAGGTCAACCTACGTGCAAACCTGACGGCCGATCTCACGGACCGACTCGAGCTCAACGTCTCGACCGGATTGATCCGGAGTAGGCTCCGGCTTCCCCAGACCGGCAACAACGTGGAGTCGATCCTGGGCGCGGGACTCCTGGCCAGCGCCGATCCGAACAGCCCAGCCGAGCTCGCCAGCGACCTCGGGGAGACGTTCGCCCACCTCGTATGGGTCGATACCGATCGCTTCATCAACAGCAGTCGGCTGAACTGGAGCCCGACCACCTACCTGACGGCGCACGCCACCGTCGGCATGGACTACACCGCGTTTTCGAACGAGGACTTCAATGCGCCGGGTCAGGGCTGCGTGATCTGTGGCCAGTACAGCCAGGGGCTCCGGGGTCTCGAGGCGTACACCAACTCGAAGTATTCGATGGACGCAGGAGGCAGCGCGCTTTTCGACCTGACTGACCGCATCACGTCGCGGACCGCAGTCGGCGTTCAACTGAATACGGACCGCCTCGAGGGGACGATCAACACCGCGTTCGTCTTCCCGCCGGGCGGATCCACGATCGATGCGGGCTCGAACCGGAGCTCGGCGGAGCTGACCGTCGAGTCCCGGACCCTGGGCACCTACCTCGAGCAACAGTTTGGGCTGGACGACCGGTTGTACGTCACCGGCGCCGTGCGGGTCGATCAGAACAGTGCCTTCGGCGAGGGCTTCGAAGCCGCATGGTATCCGAAGGCGTCCGCATCGTTCGTCGTCTTCGATCGGAACCATCGGTGGCTGAGCACGCTGCGCGTCCGTGGCGCCTACGGACAGTCCGGCCTCCAGCCCGACCCCAACGCGGCTCTCCGCTTTCTCCTCCCCGTACCGTCGACCGTCATGATGGGCGGACAAGCCGTCGATGTGCCGTCCGTCACGATCGGAGGGGTCGGGAACATCGGCCTCAGACCTGAACGATCGGCCGAGTTGGAGCTGGGCTTCGACGCCGTTGCCCTGAACGATCGGATCGACGTGGACTTCACCTTCTATCGAAAGCGCACGACCGACGCGCTCGTGGAGCGCGTCCTTCCAGGCTCTCTGGGCGTCACGCAGACCCGATTCGAGAACCTCGGCGAGGTCGCGAACCAGGGCTTCGAGCTCATGATCGACGCGACGATCGTCGAGACGGACGACCTGAGCTGGCGGGTGGGGCTGAGCGGCTCGAAGAACTCCAACGAGCTCGTGTCACTGGGTGAAGGTGTCCCACCGATCCGGGGCGCCGTTTCCGCGCAGGTGCCCGGATTCCCCCTCGACGGGTCGTGGGCTCAGGACCTCGAGAGCTGGGCCGATGCGAACGGAGACGGCGTCATCGACTTCAGCGAGGTCGTCGTGTCGGACACCGCTCTCTACCTCGGCAGCACCGTGCCGACGACGAGCGCCCAGATGACGACGAGCGTCACGCTCGCTGGTGGCCGCGTTCAGGTTGGAGGACTGCTCGATTACCAGGGCGGCTTCGTCTCGCTGAACATGAACCACGCGTTCCAGTGCGCCTTCGTGCAGAACTGTCGCGCGATCAATGATCCCACCGCTTCACTGGAGGAGCAGGCGATCGCGATCGCGCCGGCGCTCGGGGGCTTCGGAGCGGTCGTCGAAGGCTCGGCCTTCCTCAAGATGCGCGAAGCCTATGTCCGCCTGAGCCTGCCCGATGCGTGGGCCTCCGGCCTGAGAGCCCGGAGCATCTCCCTCGTCCTCACCGGTCGAAACCTGTTCACGATCACCGAATTCAGCGGCTGGGATCCCGAGATCAACACGAACGGATCGTCGAGTGGGCCGACCCTGAATCTGTTCGACGCCGGTCAGCTTCGAACGTTCCTCTTCCGCGTAAACCTGGAGTACTGATCCATGCAGAGAGCACGGCTCATAACGAGGACGCCCGTCCGATCGCGCTGGGCCCGAATTGCCGGGGGCCTCGCGCTCATGCTGACGACCGTGGCGTGTGACGCGCTCCTCGAGGTCGATGACCCGGACATCATCGAGCCCCGCGAGCTCCAGAGCCTCGATGGAGCCGAAGCCGCCTACAGCGGTGCAATCGGGGACTTCGCAGTCGCGAAGGACGGTTCCGCGGGGGGGCTCAGAGCGTCCCTCGGGCTGGTCCAGGCCGGCGGCTGGTTCACGGACGAGTTCGTCTTCGCCGGCACCGGGAGGCCCTCCCTGCGTGCAATGGACCTGCGCGAGCTTGATCCCGACGTGTTCAACTGGGCACAGCTGTACCAGAACCTGC
Organism: Gemmatimonadota bacterium; assembly: GCA_039591515.1. Lineage (GTDB taxonomy): Bacteria > Gemmatimonadota > Gemmatimonadetes > Longimicrobiales > Gaopeijiaceae > UBA2589. Next base: position 9,250 of record JBDHDM010000136.1, read on the forward strand.
ACGTGGCGCGCGCGGGCGCCGAGCGGGCGGCTGAGCTCTTCCGGAAGGTTTCGCCCGATCCGGTGGCGGAGCCCAGGATCGGAGAGCTGTATGCCATCTCCGCGCTCGTCCACGTCATGATGGGCGAACACTATTGTCAGGGAATTCCGTTCGGCGACGCGGTCCCAGACCTCGTGTACGGCGCTCCGCTCGACTCCGACCAGGTCATGGACCGCGCGCTGGAGCGCCTCGACTTGGCGGCTCAGTTCTCCGGTGGCAGCGCAGATGTCTCGAATCTTGCGCGCGTGGTCCTCGGGCGGGCGTTGCTCAACAAAGGGGACTTCGCGGGCGCGGGCGAGGCAGTCACTGCTGTGCCGACCGATTTCACGTACGCGTCGCTTCACTCGGGGGGCACGGAACGGCAGTCCAACATGATGTACGTGGAGAACCACGAGCTCGAAGAGTACTCGGTTGCCGACGTGGAGGGCGTCAACGGGCTGGACTTCGCGACGGCAGGCGATCCGCGCGTTCCCACGGAGTTCCTCGGACCTTCGAAGTTCGATGGCGTCACGCCCATGTACCTCTACCTGACGCTGACCTCGCGCGCCGCCCCGGTGCAGGCCGCGAGCGGCATCGAGGCGCGGTTGATCGAGGCCGAAGCGCAGCTGCAGGACGGGCTCGTCGCGGACTGGCTGACCACGTTGAACGACGCCCGAGGGACGTTGGGCATGAGCGCCCTCACGGATCCTGGATCGGCGGACGCCAGGGTCGACCTGATGTTCCGGGAACGCGCCTTCTGGCTCTTCAACACCGGACACCGGCTC
>JBDHDM010000137.1:0-10829 GCA_039591515.1 Gemmatimonadota bacterium
CGGCGTCACCCGCGTTCACCGTCGTGCCGTCCGGCGGCGAGCTGATCCCTACTGTCGGCGGACCGTTCACTGTCAGGCCGATCTGCGCGCTCGCCTGCAGGCCGCCCGCGTCCGTCACCGTCGCCGTCAGCGTGTGGCTTCCCGCCGACAGGGCGCTCGTGCTCACGCTCGCCCCCGTGTCGATCGCCCCGTCGAGGTCCGAGCTCCACGCCAGCGAGGCCGACAGGTCGCCGTCCTCGACGTCGCTCGCCGTGCCCGTCAGCGTCACGGCATCACCCAGGTTCACCGTCGTGCCGTCCGGAGGCGCCGTGATCGACACGCTTGGCCCGCCGTTCACCGTGATGGTGATCTGCGCCTGCCCGGTGAGGGACCCGCTGTCCGTCACCTGGGCGGTAATGGTGTGGAACCCGCCCGCCAGCGCGCTCGTGTTCGCGGTGCCGCCGGTCCCGATGGCGCCGGAGAGGTCCGAGCTCCATGCAAGCGATGCTGTCAGATCACCGTCCAGGTCATCCGCTGCGGAACCCGTGAACACCACAGTGTCGCCCGCATTCACCGTCGTGGCGTCCGGGGGCGAGCTGATCCCCACCGTCGGCGGACCGTTCACCGTCAGACCGATCTGCGCGCTCGCCTGCAGGCCACCCGCGTCCGTCACCGCCGCCGTCAGCGTGTGACTCCCCACCGTCAGGCTGATGGTGCTCACGCTCGCGCCCGTGTCGATCGCCCCGTCGAGGTCCGAGCTCCACGCGAGCGAGGCCGACAGGTCCCCGTCCTCGGGATCTGTCGCCGTCCCCGTCAGATCGACGCTGTCCCCGAGGTTGACCTGCGTGCCGTCCGCGGGCGCCGTGATGTTCACCAGCGCTGCGGCGTTCACCGTCAGCGTAATTTCCACGTGACCGGGGAGACCGCCGCTGTCGGTCACATCGGCGCTGATCACGTGTACACCGCCCGAGAGGCCGCTGGTGCTCACGTTCCCACCCGTGCCGATGGCACCGTCGAGGTCCGAGCTCCACGCGATCCCGGCCGTCAGGTCTCCGTCCTCGTTGTCCGAGGCGGTCGCGACGAAGTCGACGTTGTCACCCTGGTTCACCTGGCTGCCACCGGCGGGGGCGGTGATCGTGACCGTGGGTGCCTCGTCGATCGTGATGGTGATCTCGGCGTGCCCCGTCTGCGTGTCGCTGTCGGTCGCGTCGGCGCTGATGACGTGAATCCCGACTTCGAGATCGTTGCGCCCAATGCTCGCGCCCGTTCCCAGAGCACCCGCCACGTCCGAGCTCCACGCGATCGAGGCCGCAATGTCACCGTCCTCGGGATCGAGCGCCGTCGCGACGAGGTCGACGTTCGCGCCCTCGCCGAAGTCGGCGCCGTCCGCGGGCGAAGTGATGGTCACGACGGGCACGCCGTTCGGGGCGTTGACCTCGAAGTCGTCGATCTGCTCGAGATACGCGACGAGCTGAGTCTCCTCCGTCGGCGTCAGGGAGACACCCGCGTGGGCCAGCACCGCAGCGAGGATCGTGGGCGCCGATCCGTCGTGCAGGTAGGGGCCGGTGAACCAGAGGTTGCGCAGGGTCGGGGTGTCGAGGGCGGTCTGCGGCCCGCTCGTGGCCTTGAGCGTGCCGATGTCGTGCGTAAGGCCGAGCGAGCTGTCGCTGAAAGCCGCGCCAGAGTGGCAACTCCCGCAGCCCTGGGCCGCGAAGACGTCCTTGCCCGCGGCACCGTTGGGCGTCAGCACACCGCCGGGATCGCGGTGCGGGCTCGTTCCCGCCGTCTGGAGCGAGAGGACGTAGGCCGCGAGATCGTCGAGGTCGGCGCTCAGGCCCGCCTTCGGGTCGCCCAGCGCAACCGAGGTCGTACCGGCATTGAAGTCCGCGTCGTCCATCAGGCCCAGGCCACCGAAGTGGCGGATCTGACCCTCGAAGTCCTGAACCTCGTCGAAGTTCGCCGTCCAGTGCAGCGGACCATGGCCCGCGCCCCGACCCTGCAGCCCGATCGTGTTGCGCAGCCCCTCGCCGATCGCCCCGTGGAAGTCCCAGACCCGCCCGTCCTGACCGCCATCGTTGTGGCAGGCCGCGCAGGCCATGTAGTCCTCGAGCGCCATGCGATCGTCCCGAGCGTCGTAGAAGAGCTGCTTCCCGTTCAGGACGCTGGCGGACAGTTGCTCGAGAGCCACCTTGTTCACGACCGCCAGTGGGGGCAGGTCGGCGTCGTCGTAGTCGAGTAGGCCGTTCACGTCGAAGACCGACACGGTGCGGTCCATGAAGTCGTCGGTGAAGAGCGTGAGCCCGTCGGGCGAGAGCACCAGGCCGTGGGGCGCGCGACCCGTGACGACGCGACCCAGCCCGAAGTTGCTGAAGGTCTCGAGGATCGCGACCTCCCGGTTCCCCTCCAGTGCGGAGAACGCGTAGGAGCCCATCTTGCTGAAAACGACCGCCGAGGCGACGCTCGCGTTGTCGTGATCCGTTCGGGCCAGCGTGTCCTCGAGACCGCTGGGGAGATCGATGCGCGAGGTGATCGCACGCACCGTCGTGTCGTGTTCGAGGTCCTGAGTATCCCGGAAGCCACCCCGCAGGATGTTGTCCTGCTTGGACGGCACCAGCATGTGGCTGCCGTCCGGCGAGATCGCCGCCGCGCCCAAGTAGTTGGGCACGCCGCGCGCCGATTGCGCGCTGTCGGGCAGCAGGCTCACGTTGAGGATCGAGGTGGGTCCGGGCACCAGGGTCAGGGCATCGAGCGGGATCACCTCACCGCCGACGCCCGCCGTCGTGGGAACGCCCGATTCCTCGTTGGGCAGGAGCGGCGTGACGAAGCGCGTGATCCAGACCGTCGCCCCGTCGCCCGTGACGGTCAGATTGCGCGCGTAGCCGCCAACGTCCTGGGAGGCGAGCTCAGCGCCCGTCGTCCCGTCCAGGCGCAGCACCTTGCCCGTGGCCTCGAGAGTCAGGTAGGCATCCGTGCCCGTCGGATCGAACACGACGCCATGGGGCTGGGAGCCCTGCTCCAGAGCGACCGTCTGCACCCCGGTGAGCGTCAAGGGATCGATGATGTCGATCACCGCAGCGTCCTTGCACACCACCCAGATGCGTCCGTCGCCCGCGACCGCGAGAGTGCGCGGATCCGCCGCCACCGGGATCTCGGTCACCTTGGTGTGGGTGAGCGCATCGATCACCGTGACCGTATCGTTGTCGGGATTCACCGCCCAGACCCGGTCGTTGGCCAGCTCGTAGGTGATGGTCGTGCTCGCCGTGGGGGGCAGGGGGGTGGGGGCAGCCGTGATGTTCTGGACGAACTGATGGTCGGCCACCTCCAAGGTGGCGGGGTTGGTCACGGTGAGGGTTACGATGTAGCGCCCGGGTGCCGTGAAGGTGTGCGAGATATTCGGGTCCCCCGACATCCCGACGAGCGGTGTGCCGTCGCCGAAGAGCCAGTCGTAGTGGTAACCGCCGGGAATGTTCGTGATCGCCGTGAAGTCGACGACGGTGTTCTCGAGCGTCGGGGGGGCGGGGAAGGGCAGGACCTCGAGCGGTTCGTCGACGGTCCAGACGAATCCCACCTGCCCGAAGTCGCTGGCCGGGTCGGTGGCCGTCACGACCGGGACGTAGGTCCCGCTCGTCGTCAGCGTTCCGGAGATCTCACCCGTGTTGGCATTGATGGAGAGGCCGGGCGGCAAGCCGGTGGCCGAGAAGGTCAGGACGCCCCCCTCCGGATCGAGGGCTTGTACGAACAGTGAGACGACGTCGTCCCGGAAGTTGGACTGGTCCCCGGGATCGACCACCGAGGGCAGCTCGTTGAAGTAGGGCAGCAGACCCAGCGTCGTGACCTGGAGATCGGGGTCGATCGCGAGCCAGCCGACGGATTCGTCCGAGTGGTCGGTCTCCGCGTCGTCGGATTGCTCCTCCTGCGCCCGCACGTCGAAGCCCGCCGTGGACGCGTTGTCGTGGCGGAGCGCCACGGAGTCGGCGTCGTCGAAGGTCTGCATCGTGGCGAGCAGGTGCGGTAGGTCCGAGAAGGCCGCGGCGTAGCCAATCGCCTCCGGGACCTCGTCGACGATCGTGCCGGTGATATCGGCCTCGAGCAGGCCCGGGATCTGCGAGGGCTCGACCGCGATCCAGTGCACGTCGTCGGCGGGAAAGTCCTGAGGACCCGCCTCCTCGTTCTGGATCCGCACGACGAACTCGGTGCTGGTCACGTCCTCGAGACGCGGCGTGACGGGACGGGCGTTCTCGCTGACGGTCTGGGCCAGCACCAGCGGCGTCGTGGCGAAGATGCCCGGGGTGAATGCCTGGGTGCGGGGGTTCGACTGGTCGACCCCCGTCGAGATCCCCGCCTGCAGGACCGCGCCGTCCGGCAGCTGGTACTCGCCGGCGTCGATCACGAGGTAAGAAACCTCCTCGGCGCCGTGCACGTTGTCCTGGTAGAGCCACTCCTCGAGCCGGAACTCGAAGCTGTTGGCGGTGACGTTGCGGACGCGCACCAGCACGGGATCCGAGTCGGCGTCGCTCGGCGGGCCCATGACGACGACGGGGTTCTCGTAGGACTGGCTCAGGTTGACGGTCTGCCACGAGGCGCCTGCGCCCACCGAGACCGTCCCGAACTCGCTCGACTGGGTGGAGACGACCCACTGGAACGAGATGGTCGCCACATCGACGCCATCCAGCGCGATGAGGTCGACGTTGTAGAGACCCGCCGTGTCGACGGTTCCGCTGATGACGCCCGTATTGGGATCGATCGTCAGGGCCGGGGGGAGGTTGAAACCCGAGTAGCTCAGCGGATTGCCATCCGGGTCCTCGAGCTCGACCTGGTAGAGGATCTCGTCCCCCACGTTGTTGCGAAGGCTCCCGATCGGGGGTCCGCGCGGCGTTCCGTCGTTTACGATCTGGATCGCCTTCGCGACCGAGGGGACGTCGCCCGCCATGGCGAAGAGCATCCAGTAGCCCGGCACCAGCACGTTCTCGTTGGAGTGCAGCGTGATGTCGTATGTCCCGGGCTCCGTCTCGACCACCGTGGGGCGCAGGAAGCGCTGGTCGGTGTTCATCGTGTGCGTCGTCGCCGACATGCGCACCATGCTGAAGCTCACTCCGGGAGTCGCGTGGACCGTGAAGGTGCGGCCCACACGCAGCGCACTCGGCGCGTCGAAGATCTCCGGCCGGATCGCGGGCTGGTCGTTCACGTCGAAGAGATAAGGGGGCGAGTAGACCTCGGCGTTCCAGTGATCCTCAGTGCAGTCTCCCGGCAGCGGAGGCGGCTCGATCCCGCCCGGGCAGTCCCCGTCGCCCAGGCCGCCGCCGGCCGAGAACACCCGGCCGTCCAGCATCAGCACGGCGGTGGAGTGATAGGCGCGCGCCTGATCCTGGGCGTTCAAGAGCGTCCAGGTGTCGGTGTCGGGATCCCAAACCTCCGCGTTCAGGGTCGCGTGGTTGTCGGTGAACTTGATGCCGCTCGTGTTGCCGCCTACCACGAGGACGTCGCCGGTGGGCAGCATCACTTCGTTCAGGAACTGGCGCGGGAGGTTCATGTCCGAGACCTGGGTGAGCACCGGCGCCGAGCCCGTGATGTCGATCGAGTAGCCGCTCGTCACGGCGATGTTGTTAGTCTTCGAAGTGGAGCCCCCCGCGACCAGGATCTTGCCCTCGTCGTAGAGGACCGAGACTCCCTCGTCCGGGTACCAGCCGAAGTTGTGCGGGATGAGCGGCTGCTCGATGACGCCGAGACCCCCGGGTCCACCGAAGGGGTCCATGAAATTCATGTCCGTCGTGGCGCCGTGGTGGAAGATCTTCCCGTCCTTCGTGAGCTGCAGCAGCGGCCACGAGCCCGAGCCGTCGCGGAGGCCGTCCTGGAGGACCGTCGGGGGCGGGTTCGGCCCGTCGAGGTCGATGCCCGTGAGCAGCGTCCAGCCACCGTGCGGATCGTTCTCGTCCCAGATCTCCGGATTGGGACCCCCGCCCGCGCCGCCCGCGATGAAGACATGGCCGCTGCCTATGTAGAGCGCCGTTGGGTACCAGCGGCCATTGTTCATGTCCTCGCTGGAGTCGAACTGGATCCACTGATTGTTGTAGAAGTCGTAGTAGCTGACCCACGGACTGTTTCCCTGGTTGCGGCCGCCCATCACGAAGGTCTCGCCGCTCTCGAGTGTCACGAGCGCGGCGCAGAACATGTCGTGGTTGGGATGCGGAATATCCTGAAGCTGCCCGGTCTCGGGATCCCAGACCGCGGCGTGTGTGTACTCGTCGGTCTGCGAGCCGGGAAAGGTGTTCGGCTCGTTCGACGCGAAGGTGAGGATCCTGCCGTCGGGCAGGTTCGCGATGGAGACGGGCACGTGCGGCCACAGCAGCACGGGCCCCCACTCACCGCCGAGGTGGATGGGAAAGCTGGGAGGCGGACTGGGCGGGTTGACCTGCCCGAGCGCCACCGGGGCCAGCAGCAACAAGAAGCCAGCCAGTACCCAGAATCCGGGCACTACTACTCGGCGAATCGCGGTTCCACAACGGAACACCCAAACCCTACACGCGCAGGCTGCTTGAGCTCTTATCTTGCCATCCTGTTGCGAGGCGGAGTCAAGGCATTTCTGTGTCGTTTTTGGATCCCGGCCCGACGGAGAAACCCTCGGGTAGCTCCGCGACCCCGCCCGAGAGCGCGCCCAGAAACGCGATCAGCTCGGCCCGCTCGTGCTCCTCGAGGTCGAGCGCCACGAGCTCGCTGCTGGGGTCCTCGGGGGGATCCTGATAGTGGTTCAGCACGCCGAAGAGATCCGCCACACTGCCGTCGTGAAAATAGGGGGAGGTTCGCGCCACATCGCGCAGTGTCGGGGTCTTGAAGGCGCCCGTCTCGAGCGCGATCTCCTGGGTCGCCAGAAAACGAAGCTCCTGACACGCCTCGCGTGGGGCATCGCTGTACGGACCCAAGCAGTTGAAGGGGTCGAGCCGCAACGAGTGAATGCCCACGAAGCGCCCGAGGTCCGGAAGCGGCCCGAGCCGGCTGGTGGCGACGTCGTGGAAGCTCTGATTCGTAAACAGCGGGCCGTTGTGGCAGCGCAGGCACTGGGTGCGGCCGGCGTCGAGGAACAGCCGCAAGCCCGCGATCTCGTCCGCGTCGAGCCATCCAGCGGCGCCCTCGAGGTCTCCCGCCAGCAGCGCCTCCACGTAGCGATCGAAGCGGGCGGGCGCCGGGACCAGGAGCCGCCCGTAGGCGGCGATCGCCTTGCCGACGTTCGAGAAGGCGCGGTTGACCTGGTGCCGTTGGTCCTGGGAGAGGCGCGCCCAGGCCTCGCGGGCGGCGGGATCGCCGAAGGGTCCGGCTCGCTCTGGAAATGAGACCGTGTTCGCAAAGTTGGGCGGATCCCCGAAGATCGAAGAATAAACGTCGCGATATCGCGCATTTCCGGTCACATATCGCACGATCCAGAGCCGATCCGAGCCCATCTCCCGCTCGGCCTCGAGGGGCGCGAGCGCCTGGGCCCAGAGGCTGTCCCGGCGTCCGTCCCAGAATTGCCAGGGGCTGTACGCCGCCCCCACGAGGGTCGGGGCGTTGCGCGTACCACGACCGAGGCCTTCGGAGACCGCTTTGCCATCGGTGAAGTAGTGCGCTGGCAAGTGGCAGCTCACGCACGCCACACTGCCGTCGCGGCTCAGGGCTGGATCGAAGAACAGGCGCTGCCCGAGGCGCGCCGCGCGGGGATCCGCGGCGAACTCGTTCGAGACCGGCTCGGGCGGATCCCCGAGGGAAGAGAGCGTCAGGGAACGCAGCAGGGCGAGCTCGCTCTCCGACCAACCCGGTCCGCTGGCCGTGGGCTCCGAGCATGCGTTCACGAGCAGGAGTCCCACAACCACGAGCCGCCCCACGCTCCAGCTCCCACCGAGCATTCGCTAGGGCCTCACCTGGACGTCGACCAGCGCGACATCCGCTCCCGCGGGGCCCACCCATTCCAGACGGAACACCCAGTGGCCGGTCATGTGGAAGCGGACGCCCTCGATGAGGTACTCGCCCTGCGCGATCCCGCGGGTCACCCGCGGCCTCGTCTCGAAGCCGTGCTCGTGCGCTGGCATTCCGCCGCTGACCGCCAGCCGCGTCACTCGGACGGGATCCCCGTCCGGGGTCTCGATCCGCGCGATCCAGCTGTGCAGACGCCGGAGTGGCGCGGGCTCGGTCTCGGGTCGCAGCGAGACGAGGTAGAGGCCGGCTTCCGACGCCCTGGGCTCCGACGAGGGCCTCGCGGGCGCCTCCGTGACCGCCGCGTCCGGCGAGGCCTCGCTGCAAGCGACCAGGACGGCGCCGCAGATCCCCACCGCGGCGAGCACGAGAGCCGAGCCCCGACCTAGTGTCCTGTCCCAGAAATTTCCCTGTATTCGGACGCGTCTGCGGGCCGCTGACTGCGTTGCGCTCAGTGCGCCGTAGCTCGCTATGGCTCCCTCGCGCAGGCCTGGAACCAAGGGTCGGAGAACGGGATGCATCGCCACAGGATCGAGCGGGGAGCGCCCGTGCGTCAACCGCGCCGGGTCGGTTTGGCGCTGGGATCAGGATCGATCTCTTTAGAAACGACCCCCACTCGGAAGGAGAACGCATCGTAGAGGTCAACGTCCCCCACGTAGGAGACGCTCAGCACGAGCCTCTCGTAGCGGGCGAGGCCGATGTAGCGGTACAGCGCGGTCCCGAACCCGAGCTCGGCCTGGCCCTGCAGGAAGAGCGAGCTGCCGATGAAGCGGGTGTCGCTTACGAAGAGCTTCCACGCGACCTTGGACCTGCCCAGGTCCGCGGGCGCCCGAATGGTGCCGCTGTCGGGCTTCAGTCTCGGCGACGTCCCGTGAGCAGCCACAGGCCCAGTCCGAGGAGTACGCCGGTTCCGGGCTCCGGGACGGTCGACCGCATGTAGGAGAAGGCGCCGCCGCCGCCCGGTCCCGCCCAGCTCGTGATCATGATGTCGATGTAGATATCGTCGCTGATCAGGTGCAGGACACCCGGGATGCCCACCGTGGCCGGCGGGCCCGTGGTACCGCCCCCGCCCCCGGTGCCTTGCCCGCCGAAGGCGTCCGCCCAGGAGTTGAACGTGAGATTCGCGTAGTTCGCAGCCGAGATGTTCAACCCGCTGTTGATTCCGTCCAGGTCCCAGGCCCACTCGGTGTCGGTCGGGCTCCCGGTCCCGAACGCGTTCTCCACGGCAATGTTGAACAAGCCATTCAAGGAGTCCCGGGTGATCCAGACCGCGTCCGTGATGCGGTCCTGATTCGCAGGATCCGTGGGATCGGCGTCCGCGGCCTTGGAGAAGGCCAGCATGGGGCCGTCCCAGATGGTGGCCGCCATCGCGCTGCCGGGGGCCACGGCGAGGATGACGAGCGCCAGCGTCCGGCAGGCGGCTCTCCACGACAGATTCGGGACCATGCTACCTCCTCCACGGCTCGCGCTCGAGAACGCACGAGCCCTTCCTCATAGGAAGTGGCCCCAACAGGGTTCTGCGTGGCAATTTTACCACGTGATCGTACGGATTCCCGCTCGAACAGCCGGGCCGTGGCTTCGGCGCGCGCCGCAGGCTGGATATGAGGTCAATCGAACCTGACAATGGCCCGCGACTCGAGACGGCCGACGCCCGCCAGGCCTGGATCAGGCGAGACCGTGTACGAAGGTCCCACCATCCGAGCTGGCGTCCCAGGCGAAACTCTGAAAACTGGTGTTCGTATCGAAGACGCGTCGGAGCCAAGGAGCGTCCGGTGGGTACGAGTCCACTCGGCTTCCATGTTCATCGGTGATTCGATTCGCCGCTCCCTGCCTCTGGAGCGAGCCACTCCAACAAGCGCCTCGCCCGCAACGGCGCCACCCCCGTATCGATCCACTCCGCCACGATCTCCCCTGCTGCCGGACTCGTGCAAACCCCGAGCGCGCCGAATCGCGACGCAACGAAAGCGTTGCGCCACCCCGGCAACCGCCCCAATACGGGCCTGTGATGCGGCTCCGTGGGCGCGAAGGACAACAGATCCCCCCGGTGCTCCAGGACCTTCGCGTTCTCCAGCGCAGGCACTCCAGCTTGACCTCTTCTGTCAGTGAGGCGTCGAGGTCGGGGCGCTCGAGGAAGTCGGGGCCGTACATGGAGAGGATCACCTCGCCGTTCTTCTTGGGAAGGATCCAGTGATCGCTCGCGCCGAGGGTGTGGAGCGGAAGGCCGCCGGGCACCTCGGCGCGTAGGCATTGGACGAGGAAGGTCCGGGAGCCGATCTCGGTGCCGAGCTGGGCGGCGGCCGGTGCGGTCCACGGGCCCATGGCGAGCACGGTGGCGTCGGCTTCGACCAACGCACCCGAGGCGAGCCGGACGCCGGCGATCCGCTCGCCTGCGGTCGCGAAGCCCACCACCTCGCCGCGAACGACCTCGGCGCCCAGGCTCTCGGCGGCCTGGGCGAGCCCGAGTGTGAACTTGTAGGGCTCCACCTGTCCGGCGGGCTCCGAGATACCGCCCACGTAGTCCGGGTGCAGCGACGGGAACTCTGCGCGCAGCGCGTCGCCGTCGAGCCAATCGGTTTTCGACGCCGCCCGCCTCGCGATAGGGGCGCAGCAGCGGGTCGGGGCCGCCCGCTTCTTCGAGTCGCGATCGGGTCACGAGCTAGGTGCTGGGCGTCTCGCAATACTCGATGTCGATGCCAACGCGTTCCGCGAGCTCGAGCGCGAGCCCCGGCATGCGGTCGTACGAGGCCGAGTGGAGCTGGAGCCAGCGCTCCACCCCTTCGCCGGGCGGTGCGGCAGCGAGATCGATCGGGCCGCTCTCGGCCAGCTCGGGGGCCAGCGCGCGCATCCGCTGCCAGGCGAGCATGGCGGGCGCATACGTGAAGACCGCCCACGCCTTCCCGGACGCGCGC
>JBDHDM010000138.1:0-9959 GCA_039591515.1 Gemmatimonadota bacterium
GAGCACCGGATGCTCGTGGATCTCGGCCGCAACGATGTTGGCCGGGTCGCGGAATACGGCTCCGTCAGCGTCCCCGACCTGATGGTGGTGGAGCGGTACTCCCACGTCATCCATATCGTCAGTCAGGTCGAGGGTAAGCTACGCGACGGCCTGGGGGCCGTGGACGTCTTCCGGGCGTGCTTCCCGGCGGGAACGGTGTCGGGAGCGCCCAAGGTGCGGGCCATGGAGATCATCGACGAGCTGGAGCCCCTGCGTCGCGGCCCGTATGCCGGTGCAGTCGGGCATTTCAACTACGGCGGCGAGAGCATGGACACGGCGATCACGATCCGTACGGTCGTCGAGAAAGACGGCATCGCCTATGTCCAGGCGGGCGCGGGGATCGTCGCGGACTCCGACCCGGCCCTCGAGTACGCCGAGACACTCAACAAGGCGCGCGCACTCCTGCGGGCCGCCGCGATGGTGCGGGGCTAGCGGCCCTCGATCCGGGGCTCAGGCGCCGGGGCGCTCGAGGGCGCTGACCCGCGCACGGAAGCCGGGCCACAATGCCGTACAGCTCAGGCCGGGAGGATCAGCTTCCGCCCAGCGCCGCCAAACGTTCTCGTGCTCGATCCACTCGAGGCAGGCCGGTCCCGTCCGACAGCTGCTCCACATAGGCACGATAGTGTCGCACGGCTTCTTCGACGTCGCCGCGCTCGTCGTGGATTCGGCCGAGCGACTCGTGCGCCGCGAGGCGGTGGAGTCCGTAGTAGAAGTCCTGGCCGGCTTCGAGGCTCTGCTCACGCTCGGCGATCGCCTCGGTGGTCATGCCGGCCTCCAGGTACAGCGTCCCGAGCTCCCACGCCCAGCATCGATCGCAGCGCTCGTTGGTGCGGAGTCGAACGAGGATCGCTGCGCTGCCCGCCGGGTCGTCCGCCCGCAGAGAATACGCATCAACGAGCGTCGAGGTGCGACGGATGGCGGCATCTTGGAGCTCACTCGCATCCTCGGACCACTCGGAGAGCAGGCGCTGGGCGTCCGCGGTCAGCCCCCCCCACGCGATCGCCGAGATCCACCCCTCGTTGCCCCTGTACCTCGGTTCGATCCGGTCGAGCAGTCCGGCCTCGATCAATCGCGTGAGATGGGGTGTTGCATCCCCCGTGCCGAGGAGGTCCTCCGCGATCGTCAGGTCGATCCACGCCTGCACGGCATCGTCCCAGGCCTCCTCCCTCTCCGCTGCTGCCGCCGAGCCCGTGAACATCTCGCGTGCGGCCGCCATCTCGCCGGTGAGAGACGAGGCATACGCCAGAACACGCGTCCCAGTGCGACGCCACGAGGGGCCGTCCGGGACGTTCTGCAGCTGCTCTCCCCGGCTTCGCGTCAGCTCGACATCCCACGACGACAGACCCAGGATCGCGCCACCCCAACTCGGCCAGAGCTGCGACGCGGGGTAGTTGGTCTCCAGCTCCTCGAGCGCGACCCGGGCCTTCTCGAACTCGCCGCCCAGGCTGAAGTACAGCGGGCGATTCGCGTAGGCGGAGAAAGATGCCCCGGGCCCGTTGACCGCCTGCTCGAGCAGTGCCGACGCGTCCTCCCAGCGGGCGCGGTCGGAGTATACGATCGACAGGTTGTTGAGCGCATTCCGGTCCTCGGGGAAGTCCGCGAGGACCATCTCGTAGACGCGGGTCTGCTCTTCCGTGTCGCCCGTCACGTAGTTGTGGTACATCGCCGTGGCGTAGAACCGCTCTCGCTCCGAGAGCCGGTCCCTCAGCTCGTACGCCCTCGTGGCAGCGGCTCGGACCTCGGACTGCGGCGCCCCTCCGGATTGCAGCAGCACCGCCTTGAAGCGCCACGCCATGGCAAACTCGGGATCGAGTCGCAGCGCCTCGTCGATCAGGGCGCGAGCACGGATCTCGTCGCCCTCGTCGCGGACGACGTCGGCCTCCGTGTAGAGGCGGAGCGCCTCGAGCGATGAGGTCGTGACGGCCTCGAGCGGCTCACCCGCCCTGATGGAGCGGAGCGATTCGCCGGCCCGTTCGCGAATGTCTTGCGAGAGCCCGTCGATGGCTTCGATCACATCCGCTTCGTCGGACGCGGTTCGACGAAACGACGCGAGCGTCTCTCCGTCGATCGCGCTCCGGAGCGTGGCCGTGAAGATGTACCCGGAGCCTGCCGACCCGACCTCCCCCTCGATGATGGCGGCGTATCCACCCCGTGCAGCCACCTCGTCCGCGACGTCTCCGGCGAGGCGGGTGTCGCCGGGCCGCCCCATGAGGTCGAGGTGTTCGCGAACCACCACCGGCTCGACGAGCGTGATCGCTTGCGTGCGGGCGAGGTCGACGCGGAGCGCCTCGGTGACGACGTCTCCCAGTGAGACATCATCCGTGGTGTTGTCGAAGTCGGCGAGCAGAACCGGATCCCCTTCGGCGATGACGCCCTGCGCCACCAGGTTGCCGACAGGCCCGATTCCGGTCTCCCACATGACGAAGTATGCGATGAGACTGAAGCCGAGAAGTGCGAAGGCGCCGATGCCTCCGAGGAGGGCGTTCCTCCACGTGAGGAGCCGTGGTGTACCTCGACCGGCCGCCGCTCCGGCGTAGGGGGCCGAGTCCGACTCCACCGCGGCCTCGCCAACGGATCCGACCTCGGCCGTCGGCACTGCCGGGCCCCCGCGTGACGTGTCCTCACGCTGGCCGGCTCCCTCCGACCCTCCCCTTTCGCGGCCCGGCATCCCTTCCTGGACGAAGGCCGTCGCGACGCAGATCGGGAGCCCGATCAGCAGGAGCACGAGGGCCATCGTCGGCGTCCAGTCGGGCAGCCCGGCCGTCTCGGTCAGGACCTCGACGACCTGGAGTACGCCCCAAGATGCCGCCAGGAAGACACCGACAACCTGCCACACGGAGCGTCGGTGGATCTCGTGTATGAGCTGCCTGATGCGGTGCACGTGCTGCTCCTTCGAGGGCAGTCCGAGCGTCGCGCCGCGCGGAAGGTCAGGCGTGCTCGAACGATCGGGAGGTCGCCCCGCCCGCCCAGCGGTCGGCACGCCCCCCCGTACGCCGAATGTATGGAGGTGGCGGTTGGCCGGAAAGCAAAATGGGCGCGGGAGTTAGCGCGACAAGGGCCGGGTGCCGGCGCGGTGCGTCCAGGGACCCGCGGGTGACTGTCAGGCCAGTCCGTGGTACAGACGGGCCAACGCCCCGATTCCCTTCTCGTAGTTCTCGACGCCCAGCCACTCGTTGGGCGCGTGGAGGTTGCAGCCCGGCTGGGAGAAGCCGACCAGGAGCGCCGACGCGTCCAGCTGCTCCTCGAAGTCCACGACGATCGGGATCGAGCCACCGCCGCCCATGGGCACGGGGCGAGTCCCGAATGCGGCTTCCAGCGCGTCTCCCGCGGCCTCGAACGCCGGCCCCTCGAGGCGCGCCTTCCAGGGGCGCCCACCGTGCAGCTCGCGAATCTCGACGGAGACCCCTGCCGGCTTCACGGATTCGACGTGCGCGGCGAAGAGCTCCTTGACTCGGGCCGGATTCTGATCCGGCACGAGCCGGAAGCTGACCTTCGCCATCGCGTGGTTCGGGAGCACCGTCTTCGCCCCCTCGTCCGTATACCCCGAGAGCATACCGCACACGTCGCACGTCGGCCGGATCCACAGCCGCTCCAGCGTTCCGTATCCCGGCTCGCCGGTCAGGCCGTCGACCTCGATCTCGCCGGCGAAGGCCTCGTCGGAGTGTGGGAGCGCGGCGATCTGGTCTCGCGTCTCGACGTCCCACTCGACCACGTCGTCGTAGAACCCGTCGATCGCGATGCGGCCCCGTTCGTCGTGCAGCGAGGCGATGATCCGTGCGAGCGCGTTGGCGGGATTCGTGACGGCGCCGCCGAATTCGCCGGAGTGCAGATCACTCTTGGCGCCGTGGACGTTGATCTCGAAGTAGGCGAGTCCGCGCAGCGAGAAGCCGAGTGCAGGGAGGTCCTGCGTGAACCAGCCGGTATCCGAGATCAGGACGATGTCGCAGGCCAGCCGGTCTGCGTGGGCCTTCACGAAGGGGACCAGGTTGGGAGATCCGACTTCCTCTTCTCCCTCGGCCAGCACGATCACGTTGATCGGGAGGGAATCACCGTCTGCGAGGCAGGCCTCGAGGGCCTTCACGTGCATGTACAGCTGGCCCTTGTCGTCGGCCGATCCCCTCGCATAAATGCGTCCGTCACGCTCGGTGGCTTCGAACGGTGGCGAGACCCAAGCTTCGAGCGGCTCCGTGGGCTGCACGTCGTAATGCCCGTAGATGAGCACGGTCGGGGCCTCTGCGCCTGCTCCGCGCCATTCGGCAAGGACGATCGGGTGGCCCGGGGTCCGGATCACCTCCGACGTGAGCCCGGCCGCCTCGAGCTTCCCGGAGAGCCACGCCGCCGCCGCCTGCGTGTCGCCATCGTGCTGGGTTTTCGCGCTGATCGAGGGGATGCGCAGGAAGTCGTCGAGCTCGGCGCGGAAGCGGTCGAGGTTCTGCTCGATGTAGGTCAGCGAGTCCGACACGGTTGCCGTCCCGGTTGCTCTCGGGGATTCAGATGAGCGTCCGGAGACCCCAGCGGTACACGAAGGTCATGGCTGCTGCGAAGACCACGGCTCCGGCCATCCCGCCCACGCTGAGTGACAGTGGCTCGTAGAGGTGGAAGAGCCCGACGCCGAGCATGCCGCCGATCACGGCTGCGAACGCCCCCAGCACCGCAATGATCTGGGCGTGACCGGGCTGCTCCTCCGGGCGGCTGATGACGGCGCGCATGAGGAGGCCGATGCCGGCGCCCATGAGGATCCAGATGGCGATACCGATCCAGTTCTGCATGACGATGACGAGTTACGGGAAAAGCTTTGCCTGCGGTGCAAAAACGGCCCGCACGAAGTTACCCGAACCCCTGAACGAGTACCAGACCGGGTGCTCCGGTTTGACCTCACCGGGTCGCGTCGGTTCATTGGTTCATGGCCGACGAAATCATCGACCTGACGCGATACCTGAAGCAGGAGCCCGTTACAGAGCTCCCACGCGGGTCGATGACGCTTTGGGGTGCCGACGGCGAGCGATCGCGCTTCGCCCTACCACTGTGGCGGATCATCCACCTCGCTCAGGGTGAGCGGGGTCTCATCCTCCAGTCTCCGGTCGGGCGCCCGGCCGAGACGGAGCCCTACGTCGTGCTCGACATGGGGTCCGACCCCGCCCGTGCCGACGTGGACGCCGCCGTCGTCCCCACCTTCGAGCCGGACGAGCGGCCCACCCTCCTCGATCTCGGGAAGGAGGGCCTCGCGATCTTCCTCGGATCGCGTGCGGGCTCCATCTGGATCCTCTGGGTCGACGGCACCGGAGCCCGGGAAGAGACGCTCTCGACCCGTGTCCGTGAGGACGTGCTCTTCCTGGCCGGGGAGTGCGCCGGGCTGTTGTTCCTGCGCGACTTGGCGGACATGCCCCCGCCCGGGGAGTGAGGAGCGGCTAGTCACCCTCCTTCATGCGCCGCTTGAGCTCTTCGAGTGCGGAGTCGACGTCGAGCTCACGCGACGGAGGTGGCTCGTCCAGGTCCACCCGAAACTCGGACTGGCCCGAGAGGTCGAGCTCGTCGAAGGCCTGCGCGGCCTCACCCCGTGCCTTGTTGTCGTCGATCTTGTCGGCCATTCGATCGAGCTCGTCGAAGAGGTCGTCCGCGGCGGAGATCGACTCACGAGCGCCGGTGCGGCCGGTGGAGGCGGAAAGCGCGTCGCGCTTCTCCTTGGCCTCGTTGAACCGGGCGTACATCTCTTCCACGGTGCGCTGTCGGAAGCCGTGCTCTTCGGCCAGGGCAGCGGCTTTCTTCTCGAGAACCGCGATGTGCTGCTCTGCTTTGGTCGCGAACTCGACCGCGAGTCGGACGGTCTCTTCGTCACCGATGGAGCGTGCCATCTCTTCCCTGCGGCGGGCGGTTGCGGCCTCACCCTTCAGCCGATCGATCTGCCCACGCGTCTTCGTCAGGTGATCCTCGACGCCGGCCACCGCGGCCTTTTCCGACACGATCTCGTTGCGCATGCCGACGAGGAGCTTGTCGGCCGTGTCCGAGACGTTGCTCCGACTCAGCTCCTTGTTGAAGTTGTCGAGCGCTTCCTTGAACGCGGCCCGAAGCTCGTCGAACATCTTGGCACCCTCGGAAGGCGCCGCGCGGAGCCTCCGTGAGGCTCCGCCCGTGCGGTGGATCGTGTTCTCACTCTACGAAGAGAGTGGGGGCGATGCTTCAGTTGAGGAAGGGCTCGATCCGCTGCGCGAACGAGTTGCGTGCCCGATGCAACCGGCTCTTCACCGTGCCGAGATTCACGCCGGTGATCTCCGAGATCTCCTCGTAGCTTTTACCCTCCAGCTCGCGCAGGCGGAAGACGAGCTGGTGGTGTTCGGGAAGCGTCTGCACCGTGTCTTCCACGAGCCGTCGAAGATGACGCTTTCGGTACAGGTCGTCCGGCTTCGTCGAGGAGTCCTCGAACTGGATCGGGCGGTGATCGTCGTCCCAGTTGCCCGTGAGCTTTTGGAAGAGGACCAAGGGGCTACGGGAGCGGTTGCGGAGCTCGTTCTTCGAGAGATTGCCGGCGATCGTGTAGATCCACGTGGAGAACTTCTTCGACGTGTCGAATCGATGGAGGTGTCTGGTCACGCGGATGAACGCCTCCTGCACCAGATCCTGAGCCCGATCCGGATCACCCGTCTTGCGCGTGATGAAGTGGACCAGGCGATCGCGATACCGATCGTAGAGGCTCTGGAACGCCCGCGGACGTCCGTCGAGGTGCGCGGTGACGAGCTGCTCGTCCGAAAGGTCCTCGAGTGGACGTTCGGCCGTAGCGGGGGTCGCGTGTACGGATTCTGCGGTGATCATGCGTCGTTTCCCCTAGTGCCCCGAGCCAAGCGTGATTCGGATCCTGACTTGATGGACGAGTAAAGTACTCACCTCGTGCCGCCTGTTCAAGATGTGTACAGTGGTTGACCGTTTTCGTCCGACCCCATGTGCCGTTCGGTTGCGCGCTGATCTCACCTACTTGATGACAATGGGCCGGTTCTCCAGCCCGAGCAGCGGTCCTCCCTCCGAGAAACCGTTGTATAGAGCTTGTTCAGGTTTAGGGATCTTGTGTCTCGAGGCCAGCGCATCCTCCGCGGCTCGGTCCATCTCCTCCGTGACCTCGTCCTCGATGGCCAAGAGCGAGGCCGGGTCGATGCCCTGCTTCGTCAACCAAGCCTCGAAGAGCCCGATCGGATCCCGACGGCCCCATGCGGCGAACATCTCGGGCGGCAGGGTATCGCGCGCTTCGCGCTCGTCGTGCGTCGCGTGCCCCCCCATGCGGAAGGTGTCCGCGACGATCAGCGCAGGACCCTTTCCCCTGCGGCACTGCGCCACCGCGAGCCGGGTCGCCGCGTAGACGTCGAGGACGTTGTTACCGTCGCAAGCCCAGGCATCGATCCCGTACATGGCGGGCCAGGCGTTGAGGTCGCCGATGCCGTGGGCGGTCGCACGCGTGCCCAGGGCGACCTGGTTGTTCTGGATGACGAACACGACCGGCAGGTTCTGCACGGCGGCGAAGTTCATTCCCTCGTGGCATGCGGCGCACTTCGTCGCCCCATCGCCGATCCAGGTCATGGCGACCCGATCCTCGCTACGGCTCTGGAACGAGAGTGCGACGCCGGCGACGATGGTGACGCTCGTGCCCATGTGACTGATCGGCTGGATGATGCCCGAGTCCAGGTCCCCGATGTGCAGGTCCCTCCCGCCGCTCGGTGAGTCCGAGGTCGCGAGGTACCCTCGGAACATGTCCGCCAGCGGCATACCCATGATGTGGAGGGCTCCGGCGTTGCGGATCATGGGCGACACGATGTCCCGCGCGGGATCGAGTGCTCGGACGTTCCCGACCGTGACCGCCTCCTCGCCGGTCCCCAGCCAGGCCTTGGAGATCACGCCGGTCCGGACCCAGCGCTTCAAGCCGACGTCGTGCAGACGCGTGCGAAGGAGATCCTGGTACAGGGACAGCATGTCGGACTCGGACAACGCGTGGATCTCGGCGGCGCGCTCGGCGTCCGACGCGATCGTTTCCCCGAAGGCATGGACCAAGCCCGGGTCGGCCTCCCACGCCACGTACTCCGGCGGGTCGAAAGCTGGGTAGCGCTTCATGCCCGGAAAGGTAGGGCGAGCGCCGGGGAGGGTACACCGCGATGAACCGGAAACACCTCGTCAGACTGACGGCGAGCGGTGATTTCCGGGACCGACGAGAAACGGGGGAGGCGAAGGGCCCCGATGGCACGAAGAACCAGCCCCCCCAGGGTGGGCCAACGAGACGCCTCCACACTCCCCCGCAACCTCTCGGCCGAAGCCGACCCCTATATAATGTCTGGCCGGCTGCCTGTCACTAAAAAAATTCGGCGTGCGGTAAACTAACGTTTTCCGAGGCGATTCGAACCCCTCCGAGAGGGCGGTCCGTTGCCGGGCCGTGCGCGGGATCCGAGATTATGCCGACACCCCCACCCATCGAAGAGGTCCGTTGACGCCCAACGCGTCTACACCTGCGGCCGAATCGGGCCCCCGTCGGATTCGTGCCGTCGTGGCCCTCAGGCTCCTCGAGGCGATCCGAGAGGAGGACCTCCCTCCGGAGGTGCTCGAAGAGGAGAACCCAGCGCAGACGATCCCCCGTCGCTTCGGTTTGAGCGACGTGGTCGATCGCCAGATCCGGCAGCTCCGGGAGGACGTGAAGAAACGCGTCCGCCTCACCGACCACGACGTCCGTGGGCTGTTTCGGTTCGTCATCCGCAGACCGGACAGTGCGCAGGTCTTTCACCGCGTGGGCCGACTGCTGGCAGAGTTGGACACCCCGCCGTCGTGGGCCAAGCTGCTTCCCCATCGGGCGCAGGTCGCTCGCGCTCGCGCTCGGACGCGGAGCACGCTCAAGAAGCTCTTCGGCCGACCGATCGGCGGCGTCGGCCGGCCTCCCTTCATCTTCGAGGGGCGTCAGCTCTTCTTCGTCGACGCCGATCCGGGCGGGGACGCGTGCAATCTGCTCTCCGGATTCGCGGAGGGCGTGCTCGAGCGAACGCTGGGCGGGTCGGCCCGAGTCCGGCACACCCTGTGTCAGGGTCGCGGAGATGCGCTCTGTCGGTGGGAGGGCGAGATCGTCGAGGAGCAGACGACGCTGAGCCCGGCCATCGCCCTCTCAGTGGATGAGGGCCCGATGCACACGGAAGATGCACAGGTCTTGGACCACGGCGCGACCGGCTGAGCGAGCCAGGTGGACGGCGTCACGTGACGTGATGCCGCTCTGTAGCCAGATGGCGGGCCGGTCCGGACGATCCACGGCCTGTTCGACCACCGCGCCCGCGTCCGCCGACGGACGGAAGACAAGGACCATGTCGATGAGCTCCGGGACCTCGGCAAGCGTCGCGAAGGACCTGCGCCCCAGGAGGCGATGGGCGTTCGGGTTCACAGGGATGACGTCGAACCCCTTGGCCGCCAGGTACGAAGGGACCCTGCGCGCAGCCTTTTCCAGATAACGTGACAGGCCGACCACCGCGATGTGCTGCACGTCGCCGAGGAGCGCGATGAGCGCCGTGGGCGACGGGTTGCCACGGTCCGAGGAGGCCGCGAGCAGGCGTACGAGCTGGGTTTCCTTGTCCACGACCGGCGAGACTACGCCGGCGCGGCAAGCCTCCGCAACCTCGCTCGTATGAAGTTGTTGCCCGGCCCTGGGGGCAGTGCGAAGATTCGGCCCCCCGTTCGACACTCCCACGTTGCAGGACCTCATGGATCCCGTGCTCACAGCCCTCATCGCAGGCATCCTCGGGGCGGCCGTCGGCTTCGGCCTCGGACGCGGCTCGGGGCGTAGCGCGGGCCTCGAGTCCGGGCGCGTCGCTGGGCTCCGGGAGGGGAAGGCGGAGGGCCTCGAGGAGGGGACGTCGGCAGGTCTCGACGAAGGCCGACGGCTCGGCCGCGACGAAGGGCACAGCGAGGGA
>JBDHDM010000139.1:0-9935 GCA_039591515.1 Gemmatimonadota bacterium
GGCCCTCCGTGGATCGCGACGATGAGCGGATACCTCGTGCCCTCCTGGTAGCCGACCGGGTAGACGAGCACCCCGCCGACCGTCTTGCCATCGGACGACGTCCAGTTGACCTCCACCTCCTCACCGAGCGCGAGATCGGCGACCTGCGGGTTGATGTCGACCAGCTGGATCCAACGCTGCCGGGCGTCCACCTCGCTCACGTTCGCCACCGGGAAGACCGTCGGCGGCGTCTTCGGATCTTGGTAGCCGATGAAGATCGCGCCGGTGTCATCGTTTCGAGACACGGACAGAGCGGCCCGCTCGTCGGTGAGCTGCCGGACCTCGTCACGCTCGATGTCCAGCGCGTGGAGCTGGCTCGTGACCTTCACCCCGGCGTTGAAGTAGATGGTGCGTGAATCGTCCGACCAGAAGCCGACCGAGAGACTCTGGTCGAACGACGAGCCGAGCTTTCGGAACGCGCCGCCACGGTCCGCGACCTCGCGCAGGTAGATGCGGCTCTCGGTCATCGAATACCGCTCCATGTCGTCGGGCCCCGAGAAGGCGATCCAGCGACCGTCCGGCGAGAACCTGGCCTGGCTTTCGCCGACCTCGAAGTTCTCCGTCAGCCGCTCGATCTCCCCCGTGGAGACTTCCAACAGATACTGATCGGCGTAGAGCCGCTGCTGCGTGATGTTCCGCTCGTAGCGCTCGGGTGAGCCTCCGGTGAAGGAGATCCAACGGCCGTCGTCGGACACCACGAAACCCTCCACGCTGTAGCTCGGGCTCGAGGCCAGGCGCTCCTCGACGCCCGACTCGACGCCCACCGACCAGAGGCTGCTGAGCGGCGTGACCTGGTTCTTGACGTCGACGGTGAAGTCCTTCTCGCGCCGAAGCTTGTCTGCCGAGTCGAACGCGTCGGGTCGGTTGAAGTAGATCGCCCGACCGTCTGGGCTCCACTCCCAATCCTCGACACCGGCTTCGGCACCCGTCACTTGGACGGGCTCCGAGGTGAGCAGCGCATCCGTGGAGACGAGGAAGAGCTGCTCCTCACCGGCCTCGCCGGCGCGCACGACGAGCCGGGCACCGTCCGGGCTGAAGCCGTAGTCCGAGACGCCGTGCTCGAGATCGGTGACCTTGCGTGCCTCTCCTCCGTCGTGCCGCATGAGGTAGAGCTGATGCCCGCCCCCGCGCTCACCCTCCCGCGAGTCGTTGCGAGCGTCGCGGTCCGACCGGAAAAGGAAGAACGAGCCGTCGGGCGCCCACGCCGGATCGACCTCATCGTGCGTGTCCGTGTAGGTGAGCCGACGGCTGGAGGCCACGCCGTCGACCATCGACACGACGTGGATGTCCGTCTGGGACTCGGCCTCCTGCCAATCGGGCGTGGTGACCGTGTACAGCATCCACGCGCCATCGGCGCTCGGCGTCCACGAGCCACCGCGGCGCATGAGCTGCATGTCCATGAAGTTCATGGGTCGCTGCTGGGCCTCGACCGCTTCGGCGGGCAGCGCGAGGAGAAGTAGCGCCAAGAGGAACGCAGGAGCTTTCTTCGACATCGATCGTTCCGGTATGAGTCCTACCAGGGGAGCGGGGACTCGTAGGGAGGCCGCTCGCGGGATCCGCGAATAATGGGGCGATGCCCCCGATCTGGCACGGGTGTCGGACCTGGTCGCAGGTCGCCGAAGGTCCGGCGCCCTGCGGTTACGGACCCCCCGAGCCCTCCCTGTGGCGGTCGAGGAAGTCCCGTGCACCCGATGGGAGTAGCAAGCTGTCGGAGATGGCCGCGATCTCTTCGGCCTCCTCCCAGGCACGCTCGAGCCTCCAGAGCTCACCTTCGAGGGCGCGACGCTCCTGCTCCTCGTGAAGGGCCATCTCCAGGGCGAGCTTGGTCGGTTCCGGCATCTTGTTGACGTAGCCGGGCACGCCCTTCTTGTCGCGGAATCGGTCGCCGCCCACCACGTCCGAGAGGAAGCGGTCCGGATGACCGTGGTCCTCGATGACCGAGACTGCCCGACGAACGGTCTGTTGCTTCCCACCCATCCGGTTCATGCGCGGGATGATCACCGAGACGTGCCGCTCTGCCTCGGCACCGTCGAACCACTCCTTCTTCTTACCCTTGCGCACCTCCAGCCGATACCCCCCGCCGTCATCGGACGGACGGAGCCGCGTCCCGAGCAGGTCGGGGTTCTTGAGCTTGAGCACGCGCCCGTCGTCCGTGCGGAGCTTGACCAGGGTGCGTCCGTTGAACCAGAGGTTCCAGAAGTTGCCGGACTGCGCCAGGAGCGCGCCGCTGATGACCCCGGTGGCCACGCCCCCGACCACGACGCCGCCGATCACGGCGGCGCCACCGAGGCCGAAGAGGACGGCCCGCTTCCTCCGCCGCCCGAACTGATCTCCGTACCGCCACGCGGCGAACTCCTCGCGCAGCGGCTCCCCGATCCGTACGAGCTCGAGTCCCTCCGGGTGGCGAGCGAGTCCGACGTTCTCGCTCGAGACGCGCACACGCGTTCCGCGAAACAGACGCTCACACGCCTCCACCGCCTCCCAGCGCTCCTCGATGGGTGAGAGGTTCCAGCGCTCACACCGCCGACAGACGACCCAGAGTCGGCCGCGGCCCGCGTCGAAAGCCAATCGGCGACCGACCGGGAACTCCTCCACGACTTGATTCTCACCCAGGGGGCGATTGCAGAACATGCACGTCCTGAACACTTGACCTCCGTGCGTCTGTCGTGACGTAGTGAATACGTACGTGAGTGCCAGCGCCTTCTCTGGGAGTGATCATGTCACGCCGTATCCGACCCACCATCCTGCTCGGCCTGCTCGGGCTCGGTTGCCTCATCGTGTCCGGGTGCGCGACGCTGCAGCAGCTCGTGGCCTTGGATCAGGTGGACTTCGACCTCGACGGCCTTTCGCGCGTCGAGCTCGCGGGTGTCGATCTGTACGATGCCCGGAGCTTCGCCGACCTGACGATTTCGGACGGGCTGATGCTGGCCGACGCGGTGCGCGCGGGACGCCTCCCTCTGATTCTCGGCCTCCGCGTCCAGGCGACGAATCCGGAATCGAACGTGGACGCGCGGCTCGTCCGGTTGGATTGGACGCTCATTCTCGACGGGCGCGAAACCGTTGCGGGCCGGGTTGCCGACGAGCTCGTGCTGCCGAGCGGTGAGGAAACGACCGTCCCGGTGACCGCCGAGCTGGACCTGCTCGAGTTCTTCGATGGGGGTGCGCAGGAGCTGTTCGAGCTCGCGCTCGCGGTGTCGGGAGCCGGAGACGAGTCGAAAGAGCTCACGCTGCGGATCATGCCGACCATCGACACGGTGCTGGGTCCGATCTCCTACGCGGCTCCGATCCGTGTCTCGCTGCCCGCCGGAGGATCCTGAGGGGGCCTCCCATCACGGCTGCTCAGGGGATACGGCGAGTCGCTGCCTCCGGCCGGCCGCCGGAATGGCGCTACGGGGTGCGGAAGAGGTGGGTCCAGTATGTCTCGTGCAGACCGACGCCGTGCTCCGTCAATGCACAGTCCTCGATGTTGGCTCTGTGCCCCGGGCTATCGAGCCACCCCTGCAGCACGGCCTCGGGGGTCGGGTATCCCCACGCGATGTTTTCAGCTGCTCGCGAGAACGAGAGCCCGGCGTCCTGCATGCGATCGAAGGGCGAGGCGCCATCCGGATTGACGTGTGCGAAGAAGTCCCGCGAGTACATGTCGATCGAGTGGGCCTCCGCCACGTCCGCGACCGCCGATACCCACGCGAGTGGCTCGCACCCCACCGAGACACGGTGGTCGTTGACGAGGCTGGCGAACGACTCCAGCTGCGGATCGAGGGGTCCTTCAACCGTCTCGGGGGAGACGGGGTCGTCACCGCATCCGATGCAGACGACGAGCAGGAGGGCTGGCGCCCTGAACGGGCTCCAGCCCCCTCGCTGTGCTCGACCCTCGACTCGCTTCCTCACCATGACCTCCCTCTGTGGAAGGGTCGTGCCAGGTAGGTGACGCATCAGGAAAACACCATCCTTCGGCCTGTTGGTGGCGCCCAGCTCGCTGGCACGGACCCGTACGTCGGTACATTTTGCGACCCGAGGTACCAGACTGCCGGTCCGAAGGACGCGGTACGGCGTCACCGCCAGCGCGCAAGGAGCATCCAGATGCGGCTCGAGATCGAGCACCTCTCCAAAACGTATCCGGGCGGCGTGCGCGCCCTCGACGACGTCTCGCTCACCATCGAGCCGGGCATGTTCGGCCTGCTTGGCCCGAACGGGGCTGGCAAGTCGACGCTCATGCGCACCATCGCCACCCTGCAGCGCCCCGATGCGGGCGCCATCCACCTCGGGGAGCTCGACGTGCTCGGACAGCCGGACGAGGTCCGCAAGATCCTGGGATACCTCCCCCAGGAGTTCGGGCTGTATCCCAACCTCTCGGCCGAAGCGGTCCTCGATCACTTCACCACACTCAAAGGTGTGACGGCCAAGGGTGAGCGGCGCGAGCTCGTCGCATCGCTCCTCGACAAGACCAACCTCTGGGAGTCGAAAGACATGGCGGTGGGGGGCTTTTCCGGGGGGATGAAGCAGCGGCTCGGGATCGCGATCGCGCTGGCCGGCGACCCGAGGCTCCTCATCGTGGACGAGCCCACCGCCGGCCTGGACCCTACGGAGCGGCACCGGTTCCTCAACCTCATCGCCGATCTGGGCCGTGACATCGTCGTGATCCTGTCGACGCACATCGTCGAAGACGTCCGCGAGCTCTGCAGCACGATGGCGATCATCCACCAGGGGCGAGTCGTTCTCACGGGAGACCCGAGCTCGGTGCTGGAGGAGGCACGCGGGAAAGTGTGGCGCAAGCGGGTCGGGCGAAACGAGCTCGCCGGGTACGAGCGCAGTCTATCCGTCATCTCGGTGCGGCTTCAGGCGGGTCAACCGGTCATCCACGTTTGGAGCGATGGAGCTCCGGGGAACGGCTTCGAATCGGTCAACCCGGCTCTCGAGGACGTTTACTTCCATCGTGTCGGCGCCGCGGCCGCGGTGGAGGCCTGATCATGTTCTGGCCCATTCTGCGCTTCGAGATCGCGTACCACCTCAAGCGCGCCGTGACGTGGTTCTACTTCGGGGTGCTCTTCCTCTTCGCCTTCTTCCTGATGGCGTCGGACGCAGTCGTCGTCCTCGGCGCGGCCGGTCTCGTGAAGCGGAACGCACCCTATGCCCTCGCGCAGGCCATCGTCGCGGTCAGCACCATCGGCGTGGTGATCACTACGGCGATCGTGGGCACGTCACTTCTGCGGGACTTCCGCTTCAAGACGCACGAGCTGCTCTTCACCACCCACGTGACCCGGCTCGGCTACCTGGCAGGGCGCTTCCTGGGGGGCTGGGTGGTAATGGTCATCGTGTTCTCGGCGATCCCGATCGGTACGCTCTTGGGCGCGCTCGCCCCGTGGGTGGACCCAGAGACGCTGGGGCCCGTGAACCCGTGGTTCCACTTCCAGCCCTTCCTGGTCTTCAGCCTCACCACGCTGTTTCTGGTCAGCGCGGTCTTCTACGCCGTCGGTGCTCTGACGCGTAGCCTGGTCGCCGTGTACACCTCCGGCATCGCGCTCCTGGCCGGGTACAGCATTGCGGGCAACCTCACGGCCAGCCTGGACAAGGATGCGCTATCGAACGCCGTGGACATCCTGGGCTTCGCGTCTCTCGAGCTGACCACGCGCTACTGGACGGTCGCCGAGCGCAATAGCCAGGTCATCCCGCTCGAAGGGTGGATCCTCACGAACCGACTCATCTGGCTCGGCGTCGGGGTGCTCATCGCCGGGCTCACGATGTACTTCTTCCGCCTCGAGGCCGGGGAAAACAAGGCCACGAAACGGAAAGGTGCCGGTCCGGCGGTCGCGGCCGCCGCCCCGAGGGGCTCCGATGCCGCGGACATCGCCGCTCACCCGGTGTTCGGCGGGGCGACGTCGTTCCGTCAGCTCGTCACGACCACGTTCGCCTCGTACCGCCACATCGTCAGGGACAAGGCTTTCATCGCCATCGTCCTCATCGCGGCGATCGACACGGCGATGAGCTCGTGGTACGTCGACCAGTTGTACGGGGTCACCACCTGGCCGGTCACCTTCCTCATCGCTGAGATCCTCGCGACGGAATACTTCCTGTTCATGGTGATCCTCGCCACGATCTTCGCCGGTGAGGCCGTGCACCGAGAGCGCGTGCTGGGTGCCGACCAGCTCGTCGATGCCGCGCCGGTCGCCTCCGGCACACTGATGGCAGGTAAGCTGGTCAGCGTCATCCTGGCCGTGGTGACCCTCTTCTTCGCCATGGTCCCGGTCGGGATCGGCGTCCAACTCCTGAAGGGCTACCCCGACGTCGAGCTGGGCCTCTATGCGACCTTCCTGCTCGGTACACTGCTCCCCTGGGCGATCGCGATCGTGCTTTTCTCGTTCGCCGCCCACTCCCTGGCCCAGAACAAGTACGTCGGGCACATGGTCCTGATCGGCTACTGGGTCGGCGGCGTGGTGGCCGTGAATCTCGGGCTCGAGCACAAGCTCGCCCGCCCGGGCTGGATCGTCGGCTTCACCTACTCGGACATGAACGGCTTTGGGCACTACGTGGCGAATATCGCGCTCACTGGTGCCTACTCCGTCGCGTTCGGTCTGATGCTCGTGGTCCTGGGAGGTCTCGCGTGGGCCCGGGGTACCGAGCAGGGCTGGAGGCAGACGCTCTCACGCGCCCGAGGTCGGTGGACCCCGCGTGCGGGGCTCGCGATGGGCGGGTGCGCGCTCCTCGTCCTCATATTCGGCGGGGCGATCTTCTACAACACCAACGTGCTGAACACATACACCACCAGCGACGAGCGGGAAGAGCGACTCGCGGACTGGGAACGGGCCTACCGCCCGTACATCCACCTCGTCCCGCCGCGGATCGTCGACGTGGACGCCACCGTCGAGCTCCTGCCGGAGGAGCGTTCGTACGCGATCGAGGGGCGCTACCTCGTGGTCAACAAGAGCGACGCGCCCATCGACTCAGTCGTCCTCAATTACGACCAGCGACTCGAGATCGAGAGGATGACTTGGGGCAACGAAGCCTCGGCCGCCATCCTGGACTCGATCACCGGGACGCAGCTGTGGACCTTCGCCGCACCCCTCCCGCCGGGCGACTCGACGGAGCTCGACTTCCGCCTCTCGTTCGACGCGCGGGGCTTTCCCAACTCGGCCCCGAACAACCGCATCGTCGAGAACGGCACCTTCTTGTCCAACATCGGGCCGTCACTCGGCTACAACGAAGCGTTCGAGATGAGCGATCCGACCGATCGTCGAAAGCACGACCTGCCGCCGCGGGATCGCCTCCCCGATCTGGACGACCCGACCGCCCGAGCCAACCCGCAGTTCACGATCGACTCGGACCTCGTGGGCTTCGCCGTCACGATCTCGACGGCTCCCGACCAGATCGCCGTCGCGCCCGGGTACCTCCAGCGCGAGTGGGAAGAGGACGGTCGCCGCTGGTTCCGGTACGAGATGGACCGGCCCATCGCGAACTTCTTCTCGATCGTCTCGGCCCGGTACACGGTGGCGCGGGATCGTTGGAACGACGTCGAGATCGCCATCTACTACCACGAAGAGCACGACTTCAACATCGACCGCATGATCGAGGGGGTGAAGGCCTCGCTCGACTACTACTCCGAGAGCTTCTCGCCATATCAGTACCGGGAAGTCAGGATTCTCGAGTTCCCGCGCTACTCGAACTTCGCGCAGTCGTTCTCGACGACGATCCCGTACTCGGAAGGGATCGGCTTCATCACACGCGTGAAAGACGAGGACGATGACCTCGACATGCCCTTCTTCGTGACGGCGCACGAGGTGGCGCACCAGTGGTGGGGCCATCAGGTGGTCGGCGCCCGTGCCCAGGGATCGGCCGTCATGGTCGAGTCCATGGCCGAGTACGCCGCGCTCACCGTCATGGAGAAGCGCTACGGGAGCTCCCACGCGCAGAAATTCCTCCGCCACGAGCTCGACCGGTATCTACGCGGCCGCACGGCGGAGCGGATCGGTGAGCAGCCGCTCATCCGTTCGGAGAACCAGGCCTACATCCACTACAACAAGGGCTCGCTCGCGCTCTACGCCCTTCGGGACTACATCGGCGAGACGGCGATGAACCGTGCCCTGAGCGGGTTCCTGGAGCGGTATGCTTTCCAGGAAGCGCCGTACGTCACCGCCAGGGAGTTCGTAGCCGCCCTTCGGGCCGAGACGCCGGACTCCCTCCAGTACGTCATCGACGACCTCTTCGAGACGATCACGCTCTGGGACAACAAGGTCGACGAGGTATCCGTCGTGGCGCGCGACGACGGCCGCTACGCGGTGACACTCGACTTCTCGTCACGGAAGGTGAGGGCCGACAGCCTCGGCAACGAGACCGAGATGCCCATGTCGGACTACATCGACGTCGGCGTCTTCGGGCCCGCCGAGCCCGGAAACGAGCTCGGACGCCCGCTCTCGGTCTACAAGATCCAGGTGACCGAGCCGCAGAGCAGCATCGAGATCGTCGTCGAAGAGGAGCCGGTGAAGGTGGGCGTGGACCCCTACAACAAGCTCATCGACCGCGTGCCCGGTGATAACGTGCGCGACGCCCCGGCGCCGGGCGGGTAGGGCGGGCCGAGCTCCACGGTCGATCCCTCAGGAGCGCGGAGCGTCCTCGGAGTCGTCCAGGCCCACGATACGGAGCAGCCGAAGCGCATTTCGGCTCGTGGCGAGGCCGGGTCTGAGCAGGTAATCGAACGTCAGCACCTCTCCGCCCTGATCGTCGACGTGCTCCCGGAAATGGACCTTCGTCGACCTCGAGTCGAGCGTGGGCTCCTCGTGGAGCGCCAAATCGTGGGTCGTGACCGCGCCGATCGCTCGGGAGTCGAGCAGGTGCCGGATGATCCGACGAGCCGCCACCCTCCGCTCCTCCGAGTTCGTCCCCTGGAGAACCTCGTCGACGAGGTAGAGCAACGCCCGCTCGTCGTGTACATCGGCCGCATCTACGAGGGCCTTGAGCCGCAGGAGCTCGGCCATGAACAGCGACACGCCGCCGGTGAGCGAATCATGGATCCGCATCGAGGTGAAGGTCCTCAGTGGAGTGAGCACGGCGGATCGAGCGCATACGACCGAGCCCGCCTGCGCCATGACGGTCGCGAGCCCGATCGAGCGCAGGAGCGTGCTCTTGCCGGACATGTTCGATCCGGTCACGAGGAGAAAGCGCCCCGGGGAATCGAGGCGTACGTCGCTCGTGCGTCGGACGTCGTCGTCCAGCAGCGGGTGGCCGAGTCCCTGAGCCTCGAAGCCGGGGTCACCCTCGCGCAGCACCGGGAAGCACCAGTCCGGCTGGTCGTGGGCAAGCGTGGCCAGCGCGGAGAGTGCCTCGAGCTCACCGAGCGCCACGAACCAGGCCTCGACCGAGGCTCCTGCCCGCTTCTGCCACCGCTCCAGCCCGACCGCGACGTGGACATCCCACAACAAGAGCGCCGACATGACCTGGTGGACCATCGATCCGGCAGAGTCCGCGAGGTCGAGCCAGCGACCGACGGACCGGATCTCCTCGGACGCCCGCAGTCCGGAAGGATCGCTGAGCCGTGCCTGGAGCCCGGCGAGCGTGGAGTCGTCGGTCGGATACGATTCCCACGCTTGGAGGAGCGCATGGTGGCGCCGAACCCCGGGAGCCCGGGAGCCGGCACGGGCGAACCACGCCCCGAACGGACGGGCCCAGCGAAAAGCCAGCGCGGCCTGGACCGTCAGGGGCGCCAGCCACACCAGGGACGAAAGGCCGGCGGAGAAGAACCACACCAGGAAGGCGCCGATGGTCAGCGGCGGCACCACGCGCGCGAAGGGGACGCTCCACCGAGGAACCGTAGGCGCGCCGTCCTGCCCGGGGCCGAACACCGACGGTCCGGTCGCCCAGCCCAAGAAGGCGCGCCAGGGGGCACGGTCGACCCGGTCGATCAAGAG
>JBDHDM010000140.1:0-9925 GCA_039591515.1 Gemmatimonadota bacterium
CATCCACCACCACCATGCCCGCGGAGACGTGAGCATCTCGATCCAGTACATGGACCACGAGCGCTACGACGACGTCGGGGTCTCTCCCTTCGAGATCCGTCCGTACGAGGTCGCCGACGCGAAGAAGGAAACCAAGACGAGCCGCGCGGATGTGAACGCGCTCAAGGTGCTCCGAAAAGAGCTCCGCGGGGGGATCCTCGCGGTGTGGCAGAAGCTCGAGC
Source organism: Gemmatimonadota bacterium (assembly GCA_039591515.1). GTDB lineage: Bacteria > Gemmatimonadota > Gemmatimonadetes > Longimicrobiales > Gaopeijiaceae > UBA2589. Next base: position 222 of record JBDHDM010000140.1, read on the forward strand.
CGCGTGTGAAGGACGGGATTCGCGACCGGGCCGACATGGGTGCGGTCCAGGTGCAAGTCACCGTGGACCTGCGGCCCGCGGAGTAGATCGAGCGGGAGCAACGCCTCCGGCCGCGTCGGTGCGGCGCGTTCTATTCGTATTCCTCGACGGCGTCGGGATCGGTCCGAACGACCACGAGATCAATCCTTTTCTCCGAGCCCGGATGCCTACGCTCGGGAAGCTCCTCGGGAACGAGCCACCCACGCTCGCGCACAGGACCGACGACACGGCCGGGCCAACTCAATCGCCCGCCCCGCCCGTGGCCGGCCAGCTCCTTCGGCTCGATGCCACGCTCGATATGCCCGGCACGCCGCAGAGTGGCACGGGCCAGGCGGCTCTCCTGACCGGAGTGGACACGGCTCGATCCTATGGCAGGCACTTCGGTCCCTGGACGCCCGTCCGGCTACGGCCCGTCGTGGAGGAGCGTAGCATCCTGCGTCGGGCGGTCGATGCGGGCCGATCGGTCGCGTTCGCAAACGCGTATCCGCGCGGCTGGCCGGGGCCCCGAGGAGGACGACGGATCGCGGCTCCGCCGCTCGCGGCCCGCGGGGCGGGCCTGCTCGACAGGCACGAGGAAGCCCTCGGTGAGGGTCGCGCCGTTTCCAGCGAGATCGTGAACGACGGGTGGAAGCGCCATCTGGGCCACGATTGGCTACCGGACGTGACGCCGCGAGAGGCCGGTTCGAACCTCTCACGCATCGCTGCCGCCCATGACCTCACACTCTTCGCGCACTACACGACCGACACGGCGGGTCATCGGCAGAGCATGAGCGCCGCGATCGAAGCGCTCGAGCGGGTCGACGCGTTTCTCGGCGGGATCATGGCGACGCTGGCCGCGGATACCCTCCTGGTCACTGCGAGTGACCACGGGAATATCGAAGACGTCCGAGGCGGTCACACGCGGAACCCCGCGCTGGGGCTCGTGGCCCACGGCGGCTCTTCAGAGCGTGCGGAGCCGCCGCTGGCATCTCTCCCCACCGACCTCCGAGCCGTCACCCCGTTCGTCCTCGGCCTGCTCGGGATCGACGCCTCGGCGGAGGCCTGACCGGGCACATCGCCCCGACGAGGTCGCGTGCAGCCATCGTGCTGACCCCGCGTGTGTGCCAAGCTGAGGCATGCATCCACGATCCCGGATCTTGGGCCGGCTCCTGATCGAGCAGGAGGGCGTGGATCCGGAAGCGTTGACGGAGGCCATCGGACCTGCCCGTCGGCCCGGAGAACGGATCGGCGATACGCTCGTGCGCATGGGGATGGTCACGCGTGCGGGTGTGGCCCGCTGTCTCGCGCTCCAGCTGGGCATCCCCTACCAGCCCGGCCCTCTGGAGTCCGACTCCGAGGCGACCGACGCGGTCCAGGAGCCACTCGCTCGCTCGCACCGCCTCGTACCGCTCCACATCCGGGGTCGATCTCTTCGAGTGGCCATGGCCGATCCGTTGGACATCGGCGCGATCGATGACGTCCAGTTCCAGACGGGGCGCAGAATCGAGCCCGTGGTCGCCACTCCGACCGATGTCGCGGACGCGTTGGAGCGCATCTACGGGCCGACGCACCCGATCGCGCGGGAAGCCGGTCGAGCAAACGGAGGGGCCGCCTCACTCGAAGAGCTCGCGCAGGACGCGGCTCCCGATGGACCGAAGAGCGACACTCACAAGACGCGACACGACGCGGCGCTGCAGCGAGCTACGCGGCGCGCGCCTGTCGTGCGTCTCGTGGACCGCATGTTGAGACAAGCGATCGACGACGGTGCGAGCGACATCCACGTGGAGGAGACCGGGGACGACGTGCGCGTGCGCTTTCGGATCGACGGGAGCCTCCGCTCCGCCGTTGATCTGCCGTCCTCACTCCGACGCGCACTCCTCTCGCGGATCAAGGTCATCGCCGGAATGGACATCTCCGTGCGCCGGCGGGCGCAGGACGGGAGCCTCGTGTTCGACCACCGAGGCCGACCGCTCACGCTGCGGGTGAGCACGCTTCCGGTCGACGGCGGTGAGAAAGCGGTGGTCCGAATCCTCGACGCGTCAGCGGCGCCCAGCGATCTGGGCGCCCTGGGCATGAGCGTCGACGCCCTGGCCCGCCTGCGATCCCTCCTGCGCCGTGGTGAGGGTGTGGTCTTGTCCGCCGGGCCTACCGGAAGTGGGAAGAGCACCACCCTTTTCGCGGCCCTCTCCGAGCTGGACCGGGACAGCCAGAACGTCGTCACGCTCGAAGACCCGGTGGAGTACCGCCTGACGGGTGCAAGCCAGATCCGCGTCGACCGGCGAGCCGGACTCGGCTTCGCGGATGCCTTGAGGGCCGTGCTTCGACAAGATCCGGACGTCGTCATGGTAGGAGAGATCCGAGATCGTGAGACCGCCGAGATCGCGATGGCCGCCGCCGTCACGGGTCACCTCGTCCTGTCTACGATCCACACCACGGACGCTCCCGGGGCGGTGACCAGGCTTCTCCACATGGGTGTGCCCCCCTTTCTGGTGGCGGGAGGGCTGGCGGGCGTCATCGCACAACGCCTCGTCCGCCGCTGCTGCTCCGCATGTCGGGGCCAGGGATGCTCGAGCTGCGATGACGGCCTGAAGGGTCGCACCGGCATCTATCAGATCCTGAGTGTCTCCGACGAGATGCGGGACGAGATCTCCAGAGGAGGCTCTTCCGCCCGGCTGAGGCGGATCGCGGCCGACACCGGGATGCGGTCGCTGGACTCCGACGCTCGACGGGCCGTCGCGGCCGGGCTCACGACCCCGCACGAGGTCGGTCGGCTGTTGCACGCCGGATCGACCTCGGGCGCCCCGTGCTCAGCGTGCGGCACGAGTGTGCCCTTCGGGGCGGCCGGTTGCCCGGGATGCGGCCACGCGCGCGGTCGAAGCTGCTCGTGTGGGCGAGCGGTGGAGCGGGGATGGCGATTTTGTCCCTGGTGCGTCCGCGCCCTCCCTTCCTGAGCGCGAGGCCGTGCGTCGCCCGGCCGAACCTCGTCTAGCCGAACACCGCCCTGCGGACCGTGAGCGACTCGATGCGCTCCACGTCGACGTCGACGCCGATGCCCGGTCCCGTCGGCACGCGCATCTCTCCGTTGTCCACCTCGAACTCGGGCGAGACGATGTCACGCTCCCAGTAACGCCGGCTCGCCGAGATGTCCCCCGGCAGGGTGAAGCCCGGCAGGGTGGCGAGCGCCACGTTGTGCGCCCTCCCGACACCCGACTCGAGCATGCCGCCGCACCAGACCGCGAGCCCCGCGTCGCGCATCAGGTCGTGGATTCGCCGACTCGACGTCAGCCCGCCGACCCGACCGGGCTTGATGTTGACGATGCGGCACGAACCGAGCTCGAGGGCCAGCTCGGTATCACCTACCGACTTGATCGACTCGTCCAGGCACACCGCAGTCTCGATCTCACTCTGCAGGCGCGCGTGGTGAAAGAAGTCGTCGTAGCGAAGCGGCTGCTCGATCATCATCAGGTCGAGCGCATCCAGCTCCTTCAGCCGCTCGACGTCGTCGAGGGTGTACGCCGAATTCGCGTCCGCCATGAACGAGACGTCCGGAAACGCGCTCCGGAGCCCGGCGAGCATCTCGACGTCCCGACCAGGCTTGATCTTGATCTTGACCCGGGCGTAGCCGTCCTCGATGAACCCGGCCACCTGCTCGTGCAACGCCCCGTCGTCCGGCTTGAGGCCCACGCTCACGCCGACTCGGACCGCGTCCCGGGTACCGCCGAGCTTCTCGGCGAGAGACACGCCCTCCGCGCGAGCCGCCAGGTCCCAGGCGGCCATCTCCACCGCGGCCTTCGACATCCCGTGTCCCCGAATCCACGAAACGGGCGAGAGCACATCCTCCGGGTCCCGTGCGTCCCGGCCCACGACGTTGGGCAGGATGAAGTCGGTGAGCACGTGCCACGCCGTATCGGTCGTCTCATACGAATACGAGGGCTCGTTCGAGGCGACACATTCGCTCCAACCTTCGAGCCCGTCCCCTTCCAGCGTGAGCAACAGGACGCGTCGGTCCTGGCTCCCCCCGCTGGAGATCTCGAAGTACTCCCTCAAGCGAAGGGGAATCTCCCGAAGCGTTGCTCTCTCGATTCTCATTCGGATCTGTCCACTGCCGTCGTCATTGCCCCGAGAAGGGTAAAGACCTCGTCCACCTGCTCCCACCCCACCCGCATGAGAAAGCTCGAGTTCCGCCCGTACGACTTCATTCCGAGGATGTAGAAGTCCGGCTCCGGATTGACGAGTGTCTCGGCCCCGTGACCCGCCTGAGTCAGGCAGTCCTCCGAGCCCGATGAGAGGATTGCGGCGGCGAGTTTCATCGGACCCGACGTGGCGTAACACTCGTGCACCTGGAGTTGACGATACATCCGGGCGTCGCCGACGGCCCCGGTGAGGGAAATGATGCGGTCTACGATCACCTCCTCCGGATCACCTTCCCCCCTGCCGAGCGTGACGCGGATGCCCTCGGGCGAGGGGCGGAGCGACTCGACCGTCCGTCCGACCCTCACGTCGAGGGGAGACTCGGGGTCGAAGGCGAGCGCGCGCGCCTGTTGGACGAGCGCATCGCGCATAGGTAGCGCATCGTCCTCGACCGCGCCGAACGACGGCGCCGCCGAACGGATGGCCCACACGGCCCGGGTCTCGGGGGCCCGCTCCACCAGATCCGCCAGGTCGCAAGCCGTCGTCTGCGCCGAGTGCCCGGAGCCGACGAGAAGAATCCTCAATCCGCGCCACCCGGGCGCGTCCCCGACCAACGTGGGCGACTCGAGGTCCGGAATGCGACGGATGATGTACTCCTCCGCGCTCTCCTCCCCGGGAGCGCGGATCCCGCCGGTTCCGAGCGCGTTCGGCCGGTCGTAGCTCCCCGTGCAGTCGAGAACGACATCCGCGCGTTCCACGGATTCGGTACCGTCGGGATTACGCAGCAAGAGCCGGAAGCGTCTGCCTCGCCGTCCTCCGGTGCCGATCTCGTCGCTCTTGAGAAGCCCCTCGCGGCCTACCTCCAAGACGCGTGTACCGCACCGGAGGTGCGGAGCGATCGCCGGGAGCTCTGCCAGCGGCTCGAGAACACGCTCGACGAGCTCGGACCCCGTCGGGCATTCCACCCCCGCCGGGACGACGTGCCCGCCCGCGACGAGCGCGGCACGAGCTCGCGGGGAGACGTTCATGGACCAGGGCGTGAAGAGTTGCACGTGCCCCCATGAGCGGACGTTGCCCGCCACGGTACCGGCGGCTTCGTAGATCGTGAACGAAAGCCCGGACTCGGAGGCCGCGAGCGCCGCCTCCAGTCCGATGGGTCCCGCTCCGAGGATGGCCACGTGTTTCACGATCCGTGCTCCTTGATGAGGCCGAGCTCGTACGTGGACACGGTGGTACCGCGCCCGAATTCCCGCACTTCGTACCCGCGGCCCAAGTAGTGAACGAACGCGGCTCGTGTCGCCTCCCGCCACGCACGTGCGAGTGAGGGGTCGTCTTCCATGAGCGGGCCGATGTCGGCAGGAATCGCCACTCGCACCGTATCGTTCCCGAGCGAAAGGAGAGGATCGCCGGGCCGAGGCCACGGGCGGCTCTCGTCCGCGGCGAGAGCGAGAGGCGCTGTGGGGTCCGGGGTCGTCGGGAGGCGAATCGAGCCCGACTCGATCGCCCCAACCCGGTCCTCCACGCGGCTCGACGTCAGCAACCACAGCGCGATGAAGCGATCAGTTCCGATCCCCCGGTGCAGCGGCGAGTCCGTGTCGCCGTACATGTCCACGGCATACTCGCGGACGACCGCACCCAGCCGCGTGATGTTGAGATGCGCGTTTCGGGATCGAAGGGGGTCGAAGGTCCAGAGCATCTTCTCGACACCTCGAGACACGATCTCCCTGCGCTGATACGCCTTCAGCCTGCGGCCCAGGCCGGTGTCACGAAGCTCGGGCCGAACGGCCAGCATGTCCGACCAATGCACGACCTCGCCGCCCCTCGGTCCGGTGAGCCCGAAGACGAAGCCGACCAAGCGACCGTCGTCCGTGAACGCTCCGGACGAGACACCGCCCAGGATCTGGGCCACCTTCAGGATCGCCGGTGAGACGCGCTCCGAGAAGCCTACCCCCCACGTCTCCTCCTGAAGCGCAACGCAGGCCCGATAGTCTTCGATCGACGCCAACGGTCGAATCTGGACCTCGCTCACCCTCCCCCTCTTGCTCCCACGGCCTCTTGAAGCCGCTGCCGCAGGCTGGAGTAGGTGCCGAAATCGAGGAGGTCGAGCGCCGGCAGGCCCGTCAGCTTGTGCACCAACGCCACTCCGGCTCGGGTGTTCGCGGTGGGCCCCGCGATCAGGTCGAACGTCCTTCCCCAGGCCGTCTGGATGCCCACCACCGCGTACGGATCGGAAGCGGACAGGATGGTGAACGCCACGGTGTCACCCAGGAGATCCACCAAGGCGCCCCCGTTGTACGGCTCGAGGGGCGACGCGCCCGCCTCGATGACCGCGACAGTGGCGCCCGTCGCCGCGATCCGAGGGAGCAGGCCGGTGATGGCCTCGCGGTATTCGTCCTCAGCGACGACGGTCGTCGGGAGCCCGGCGTCGACGAAGTCGAACATGTAGTCGGCGCCCGCGTCGCCGAAGCTCATGGTGTCACGCCACCGTCCGGCACCGGTCAGCTTCGCGCCGACGACCGTGTGACCGAGCGACTTGAGCTGTTGGACCACGACCCGCCCCGCGAAGGTCTTGCCTGCCGACATGGAGGTCCCGACGAGGAGGACGACGGGGAGATCGAAGCGCACGTCGGGGGGTTCGGGCACGAAGTCCCTCATGCACAGTTTTTCGCCCCGCTGCAGCAGGTGCCCCCGGTACCGGACCGGGAGGATTGCGGGAGCGAACCTCGACAGGGACGTGATCGCACCCATGCAACCGCCCCCCGTCATGACCTGCATCAGTCCGTCGGGGCCCACGTCCTCGAACGAACCCACGGCCTCGAGCGTGGCTGCTCGTCGGGCGAAGGCACCCACCAGGAGATCGCCCGCCATCGGGCTGCACTCGCGCCCGGTGGCAAGCTCGAAGATCTCGCCGATCCCGTCCCGCGGCCGCACCTCGGCCACCACATAGTCCCCTGACGCCCACCGCTCCTTCTCGAGGGGCTCGAAGGGAAACGGCCACGCAGGAAGATCGGCGATTCGCGTGACCGAGCCGTACATGACCTGTGTCATCGGGCACTCCTGAGGGTCCACCTCACTTCGGGTCGCCCGCCGGCGAGAGCATGAGGCGCGCGAGGAGCGCGCACCGATCCAGCGAGGGTTCGATCACGATGTGCTCGTGGTCGGCGTGCGCGCCGTCGCCGACGCACCCCAACCCATCGAGCGTAGCCGTATAGAGACTCGTCGTGTTCCCGTCCGAGCCGCCGCCAGCCATCGCCTCCTCGAGCTCGAGGCCGATCTCGCCACCGAGCCAACGCGCGGTCTCCCAGAGCGCCCGGTTCCGCGGGGTGCGTTCCAGTGGAGCGACCCGTACCCCTCCCTCGATGTGCAACGTGACGCCAGGTGTGACGGGCTCGAGCGCGTTGACCGCCTCTTCGAGTCGACGTCCGTCGTCCATGGTGGCGACGCGTACGTCCACGCTCGCGCGAGCCTCGGCGGCGATCACGTTGCGCCGTGTTCCACCGTCGATGACCCCCACGTTTACCGTCGTTCCCCGCTCGGGGTCGTTCAAGCCGTTCAGCGCCTGGATGACGTGTGCGAGCTCGACGATCGCGCTCGCTCCCGCACCCGGATCGAGGCCGGCGTGCGCCGCACGACCCTTCACGACGATCTCGAACTTCCCCAACCCCTTCCGGGCTGTCTTGATCGAGCCTTCCGGGCCCAGCGAGGGTTCGAGCACCAGGGCCCGGCGCACGCTCCGGGCGAGCCGACGGACGTGTCGCTTGGAGTCCGGGCTACCGACCTCCTCGTCGGAGTTCACGAACACGACCGGAGCCACCGCCGGTTCGAGCCCCAGGTCGCGGAGCACCCGCAACGCGAAGACGATCAGCGTGAGGCCGCCCTTCATGTCCAGCGTTCCTGGCCCGTGCAGGCGGCCGTCGTTCACGTGCACCGGCATGCGCTCCAGCGTCTGCATGGGCCAAACCGTATCGCTGTGGCCGATCAGCAGCTGCGCCGCGCGCCTCTTCCCGCGACGCTTCGGAACCGCCAGCAGGTGGTTCCCGCTAACCCGCCCGGGCACGATGCGCACGTGGAAGCCGAGCTCTTCGAGGCTGGGCGCGAGGATGGAGTGAACACCGGATTGAGCATCGGGATGGTCCGTCGGAGATTCGACCTGGCAGAGACCGGCCAGGAAGTCCACGAACTCGTCGTGGTAGCTCCGCACGTGCTCGAGGGTCCGCTGCGCCTGCTCCAAGGACTGCTCGGAGCCGGGATCTGTGACGGGCGTCTCGCGGGTCATCTCAGCGTGACCACCCCGCGTGGAAGGGGAATGCGAACGTCTCGGTTATCTCGGCATAACGGCCGGGCGCGAGGTACGAGAGGAGCGGCGCCTTGAAGATCAGCTCCTCGTCGTCTTTGTCCGACCGTCGGATCGCATCCTCGGCGACCAGCGCCTCGACGATTCGTCCCGTGATGAGACTATTCGGGCCGAAGCCGTCGATGATGCGACCCGTCTCGCACTCGAAGTGCAGATAGGCGTCGGCGAGGAGGACTCCGTCCACTCGGGTTGCCGGCCGAGTCTTCAGGAGCTGAAGCGACGGCTTGGAGTCGTCCTCACACCGGGGCGCCGCGGCGAGGCTCGCGAACAGCACCTGCGACGGACGCGGATAGCTCACCGTGAAGCAGCCTTCCCTGCGGGCATTCACGTACGTCCCGTGATCGGGCGAGCACACGAATCCGAATTCATTGTCCCAGCTCATGGGCATGGCCATGTGCTTCGGCGCGAGATCGTACGACCCGTCGGGCTCCCTGCTACCCACGACGACGAGGGGGAAGACCTGGAAAAACCGGTCCCATACGGGGTGCTCGCCACCCAACCGGATGAGTCCCGGTTCGTCGGCTCGTGTCTCGCTCACTGGTAGTAGCCCGCCCTCTCGTAGCTCAAATCGAGTATCTCGACCGGGTGCAGCACCGCCCGTGCCTCTCCATCCAGGCGCAGACCCGCCCCGATCTGCATCATGCAGCCGGGATTGGGCGTGCACACCACGTCCGCCTCCGCTCCGCGCACCGAAGCGACTTTGTCCGCCCCGATCCTACCGCCCAGATCGGGATGCGTCATCCCGTAGATTCCGGCACCTCCGCAGCATTCGTCGGCCCCGTCGATCTCCCGGACCTCCACGCCGGGCACGGCGGCCAGCACGGCGAGGGGTTCCCGGCTGATCCCCTGCGCGTGTTGGAGGTGGCACGGATGGTCGTAGGCCACGCTGCAGACGACCTGCGCGCCCGGCCGGGGGCCGACCTCGACGAGAAGCTCGGCCACGTCTCGCACCCTCCGCGCCAGATCGCTTGCCCGCCCCGCGTACACAGGATCGGACTCGAGAAGCTCGCCGTACTCCTTCATGGCTGCTCCACACCCGGCCGCGTTGAGCGCGACGAGATCGACCCCCGCCTGTTCGAAGGCCTCGATGTTTCGCCGCGCGAGCTCGCGCGCACCCTCGAGGTCTCCCCCATGCGCATGGAGTGCTCCGCAGCAATCTTGACCACGTACGGGCACGACGGAGAAGCCGTTGGCGCGGAGT
>JBDHDM010000141.1:0-9917 GCA_039591515.1 Gemmatimonadota bacterium
GGGAGTCATCCCCTTCTTCATCGACTGGGGTGCGACTCCCCATCCGGCCTCGCAGCTTCCCTCGGTATGTCGTTTCGTCGAGTTGCGGCTCGAGCACCCGGAGGCGGAACGGATCGAGGACTGGCTCTGGTTTCTCGGGCTCGATACACCGGTGACGGAGGGTCCCGAGCCACGGGTGATCGCGACGCTCGAAACGCCGGACGGACTGGTCACGCTCGCGTGAGCGCCGCGCGGCGGCAGTACGCCGGGCCCGTCTCGGCGCGGAGCCGAAGGACGATACGGTCGCCGGCCGGCCGCCGGCTACCGATGGTGGACGCGAGCGGGTTAGATTGGGGTCAGATGCTGCACCGCCTTCCAGAGGAGCCATGAAACGCATCCTGATCGTGGAAGACGACGAGTCCAGCCAGTTCCTGATCAAAGAGCTGCTGGAATCCGCCGGGTACGAGACGGTCACGGCCGGGAATGGTCGGGCCGCCATGGAGGTCATGGCGACAGACGTCGTCAACGCCATCGTGACCGACCTCCGTATGCCGGTCGTGAACGGCCTTCGACTCATCCGTGCGCTCCGGGAGAAGGGGGACACCATCCCCATCGTCGCAATCTCCGGGGCCAACGCGGACCAGCTCATGCTGGCAGAGGACTACGGCGCGAACGCGGCGCTCACCAAGCCGCTCGATCGCGACGCGTTCCTCTCGGTCATGAAGAAGGTCGTGTCGGACAACCGGGAGAACTGGTCCGACGTATGGATCCACCCGGAGTTCGGCTCGGTCGGCGACTACTGAGGCGCACTGCCACCCCGAAAGCGGCTTGCCCGCGTGGTCGATGGCCGGTGCGGAGGACGAGATGGGCAGTCGACTGATCGACGCCGTGGAGCGGGCGCTCGAGGGAGAGACTCGCCGACGGCTCGTTGACGGGATCACCGCGACGGGCGGGCGATCGGAGTGGTCCGACCGACTCCGTACGGCGATGGCGCGGCACCGGTTCGGCTCCGGTGCGGACCGGGTGGAGCTGGGAACCCTCGTGAACGAAGCCGACGCCAGGACGAGGCGCGACGGGTTCCGAGTTCTGCACTCCTGGGATTTCCGGTCGCACACCTTCACGAACGAGATCGTGCCCGCGCTGATCCTCGACTTCGTCGAGCGCGTGTGGTCGGACGGCAGCGTGGAGGAGGGAGTCCAAGACGAGAAAGCGAGTGTGGCGATCGCGCTGGACTTCTACTTCCTCAGCGTGCTCACGCTCTGCGCGATGCGCGCATGGGACGGCGACGATCCCGATGGCGTGCTGGACCGGCTGTCGTCGATGGTGCAACAGCTCCAAGGCGAGAGCGGGAGCGGCCACCAATTCGTGACCGATTCCCACACGCTCCTGATCTACGCGCTCTCCCAGTTCCATCCGGACGACCACGCGTACGACCGGATGATCGAGAGGGTCAGCCTCTTGAGGGACGACCACCAGCTCGCGTTCGCCAAAGTCAGCGCTGCGGTCTTGAGCGCCCACCTCCGTTGGGGATTCTGGCTGATGTACGGTCGGGACGTGGTCAAGATGCGAGACGACAACGTGGGGGACTATCCGTGGCTCCAGTACACGGTCGGAACGCTCGCGCGTGCGTTCGTGGACTCGGTGGAGGCGGGAGAAGGGGTCGCGGATCGAGCGGAGATCACGCAGTCCCTCATGCAGGGCATCGCGGCGGACCCGTGGGCGTTCACCTCGTCGACTCCCTCGTCTCTGGCGGCGTGCGCGGATGAGCGCCTGGCCCTGCGCGGCCTGCTCGAGCGGCACGGCCTGGCGATGCTCGAAGAGATGCAGCTACAGGCTCCGGGAAAGCAGCGGTACGCTCCCCTCGCGCTTCACTTCAACTTCCCGCACAACACGTTGGTCGCCATGGTCACGTTGGCGCTGCTCGAAGGGAGGCCTCAGGAGCTTTCGCTCAACGCCCTCTTCCAGCCGGCGGGCGACGAAGACGGCTCCGCCGCCCGGGAATCACTCGCGCGCGACCTGATGCTCTTCTCCCGCGGAAGCCCCGACCGTCTCGGGTATCGGGGGGCGATGCTGATCGCCTACGATCCGCTCTCGGGGATGCGGAGCTTCAGCCTCCTGAGCAAGGCGCTCCGCGCAACGTACGGCTGACCGCCTGCCCCCCGAGTCAGCTCGGATTGGGAGAGTCGAGGCGCACCCCGGCCCTTCGGAGAACGGCGCGTACCCGTGCCTCCAGTCGACCGACCTCGATCGGCTTCACGAGGTAGTCGTCGGCCCCCGCTTCGAGGAGCTCGAGCTCGTCGCGGGGGTTCGCGGAGCTGGTCAGGACGATCACCGGCAGCGCCTGCGTGGACAACGACTGACGGAGGGTGCGCAGCAGCTCGATGCCGTCCATTCCGGGCATGAAGAGGTCCATGATGACGAGGGAATAGTCTTCGTCTCCCTTCTCCACCATCGACTGGGCGGATTCACCGTCGGGCGCTTCGACCACATCGAAGCCCATCCCCTCCAGCGCGCCGCGCGCCATAGTCCGATCCTGCGGCTCGTCGTCGACGAGAAGCACGGGACCCACGGATCCCGCCGACTCGTAACGAACCGGCACGATGCCGAGCACGCGCTCGATCTCCTCGACCGTCGTGTCGCCGGTACGCACGCGCTCCAGGCCGACCTCGGCGAAGGTCCGCATGCCATCGGCCTGCGACGCTCGGAGCAGCTCCACGTCGTTCGGCCCCCGGTTCAGGACCTCGCGCATGTCCGGCGTCAGCACCAGCACCTCGGGAAGCGGAATCTGACCGCGATAGCCCGTGCCGGCGCAGGCCTTGCACCCGATCGCTCGCTTTACCGGTGCGATGCCGAGCACGGACGCGAGCTTCGCCTCACGTGACTTCGCGTCTCGCTCCGGGTCGAATGGCCGGGCGCACTCGGGGCAAAGCAAGCGCACCAGCCGGAGGGAGATCACCGCGTGTAGCGACTCACCGAGGCGGCCGGGCGCGAGCCCCATGTCGACGAGTCGCCGGATTCCCGACACCGCGTCGGACGTGTGCACCGTCGCGATCACCTTGCGGCCGGTGACCGCTGCTCGGAGCGAGATGCGTGCGGTGGGCAGATCGCGGATTTCCCCCGCATGGATCACGTCCGGGCTCCGGTCGAGAAGCTGCTGGAGCGTCTCCGCGAACGACAGCCCCGTCATGGGATCGAACTTGATCTGCGTGACACCCGGGACCGTCAGCTCCGGTCGCCCCTCGATCGAGATGACGCTCTGGTCCTTGAGCGCGGACAAGACGCCGTAGACGAAGCTCGTCGTGCCGGAGCGCGCAGGGCCCGTAACGAGGACCAGACCTTCTCCCCGGGCGAGAACCTGTCGGATCTTCTGACCCTCGAGGCCGTCGAAGCCGAGCCGGTCGAGGCTGGGCACCTGGGTTTCGTCCACGAGCCGGATCGAGACGAGCTCACCCGTCGGCGTCGGGGTCGTGAGCATGTACGCGGTTTTCTCGACCCCGGACTCCGTACGAACCGGGAAGCCGTCGTCCGGGCTCGAGTCGGGCTGCTCGAAGGCGAGGCTCCGGAGCCTCGCCACCAGGCGGTGGTGAGCCCGGGGCGGGAGATCGACGACGTGCTGGAGGACACCGTCGATCCGATAGCGGACCCGGCCCTGTTGGGCTCCTGGCTCTATGTGCACCTGGGTTGCCCGGTAGCGGACGGCCTGCTGGAGAATGACCTCGGTGAGCTTCACCACCGTCGGATCCTGTACGTCGACGCCTGTGAAGAGGCCGTGCCCGTCACTCGTCAGCACCTTGAAATCACTTTCGGCCACCTGGCCCACGAGCGTCTGCAGCGCGTTCTTCGGAGCGCGCGCGGGCGCATACGCCCGCTCGAGCGCGGTGGCGAGCTTCGACGGGCTCGCCATCATGAACACGGGCTGGCGGCCCGAAGCTGCCACGATCTCCTTGTGGGCCGACCGGTTCGTCGGGTCCGACGTCGCGATGACGATCGATGACTCGGTCGAGCTCAGTGGGAGGATGCCGAAACGTCGCCCGACCTCCTCGGGGATCAGCTTGACCGCCTGCGGGTCGTACGTGTTCGCGTCTGCGACTCCGATGCGGAAATGCTCGGCGACTCTCTGCGTGAAGCGATCGTCCGACAGCCGACACGCTTCGGCGATCCTCGGCCAGGCTGCACGTATCTCGGCGACGTCAGGGCGACGGGGCAGATCGATGTCGAGGCCGGCGTGGCCAGCGACGTCCTTCAGCCAATGATTCGAAGGCGATTGTGTCATGGCCGGTTGCGGAAGGAGCGGGCGGGTCGGACGCTTCCGGATCCCAAGAGCTTCTGGGTCCTAAGATATGGTCTGCATCTGGTCGGGCCATCTTCCTGTGGCCCTTGGATCTTGAAGTATCGAGGTGCTCGGAGGTCGACGCTCGGAGCAGGGAGGCGCCGGGTTGCGGAGGTCAGCGCGACGTCCGTGCTAGCGCCATGCGCTGCCCATCGTGACGTAGAACGCGAAGCCGTCCTCGCCCCACGCGAAATCCAACCCTCCGCGCAGCCCGAAGGCGCGGGCCATCAGGTAGCGGAAGCCACCCCCTCCCGCGCTCACCCAGCGCGTCTGGTCCTCCAGGAGATCACGGTCCGTGTGGTTGTAGCCCGCTCCGCCGAAGCCGACCAGGCTCCACCTCCGGGCGAAATCCCACCGAAGCTCACCTTCGAACGTCACCGTGCGGTCGCCGGTGTACCGGCCGGAAGCCACGCCGCGCAGCCCGACACCGGGCTTCGCCCAGAAGGGTACACCCTCCGTGACCCATCCCCACTCCGTTCGCGCTCCGATCACGAGCTCCCGGATCGGGTCGAGCCACACCAGGCCCTTTCCGTTTCCGGCCCAGTAGTCGAAGTCGCCGCCAAGGGCCGTGTCCATGCGCCGCCCCACGAGCTCGAGCAGGAAACCTCTGTCCGTGGTGAAGACGCTGTTGCGGGTGTCCCACGTGACGCTGGCTCCGGCCGTCCCGATGGCCGAGTCGGTCTCTCTGGGATCGACCCCGGGGAGGTTATCGAATGGGATACGCGTCTGCATCTTGAGCAGGTCGTAGCGCAGACCCAGGTGCCAGTCCGAGGCCCCCAGCTTGTAACGCAGCCCCTGGCTGAGCGCCCATCCCTCGAGCTCGTAGTTGATCAGGACGTTCCCGAGAACGGGCACGTCTTGGGCGATCGAGAGGTTCAGGCTCATGAGCCCGAGACCACCGGTGTAGCGCAGCTGTCCGTCGCGCCACATCCCCAGGTGACCTCCAAAGGCTCCCCAGCTCTTGCTCTCCGTGTACATCCCGCCCGCGACGCTGATCGAGGGGATGGCCATCCGCTCGCGGGCTTCGAACTGGCGCCGCGCCTCCTCGAGGCTCCAATCGGGGGGGCGGTGGAAGAAGGCGAGAGCGACCGCACCGCCGTACCCCACCGCGGGCTCGGTGATTGGCGAGATGATAGGGAGGAAGCCGCCCGCCGTCGCGAGCCAGGCGCTCATGTCGAAGGCGCCGTCGTCGGGGTCCTTCATCATCTCCCACCGACTCTGGCCATGAGCCGACCGGGGCGGCAGCCAGACGGCAAGGACCACGAGCAGGAGACCGGAGAGGCGTCGAAGCATGCGGACTTCGGGTCGCGGGCGGTGGCGGTTCGGGCCGGAAGCTACGCAGGTGGGCCGTCGGGATGCAGGTCGCACGACGGCGGCTGCAGGCGCGTCCAGGAGAGAGCCACGATCGTCCACCCCTCGTCCGTCTGCATCATCGTGGCGACGTCGACGCCGCAGTGGCTGAAGTCCGAGCCCACGTAGAAGTCGTACGGGGTCCAGATGGTGGCCATCGGGCCGTTCGTTACGACCACCGGTTCCCACATCCGCTCGATGAGGCGGACCTCGCTCGACGTGATACGCGTGGCCAGCTCCTCGAGCGTCGCGCGACCGAACGTCGTCGCGCCGTCCCGGGTCTCGGAGGAGTGCATGACCACCGATGGGTCCATCACCGACCGGAGCAGCTCGGCGTCGCCGGTCTCCAGGGCGTCGAAAAGGTGCTGTAGCGTCGCGACGACCTGGGCTCTCCGGGCCGCGTCGGGCTCGTAGGCCGCGAGCGGGCTCTCCGATGCAGTCTCCGCGGCGGTATCGGTGCCCTCGACGTCGGACCCCGCGCAGGCCAGGGGCAACAGGCTGATGACGAGGGCCGTGGTGTAGCGGACCGTGCGCTTCATGTCGCTCTCGGTGAGGGGTGATCGGGCGGCGGCCCGAAACGTCGCGAAGCTAGCGGCGGTCTCGGCCGATGTCACAGGCTCCCCGCCAGATCCGTGTCCGGGGGTGTGCAAGTCCGCCGCACAGTGCCGTCTCCCCGATACAAGAAGTCGACACGTACCGGCGGCGACGGAGCCGCCGTCCTCACGGAGGATGACCGCGATGCGCAGAATGATGGCTTTACTGGCCACCACGGGTGTGGTGACTCTGCCCGGCGGCCTCGCGCCCGAATCGAACCCTCACCACGTCGCGGCGGATCCCGCGCGTCCGGTCCTCGTGGAGCACGCGCCGGACCGAACGACCTGGACGAGCGCCGACACCCGCTCGACCGCCGCCGACCGCGAGTCCGTGGCGATCACGGTCTACAACCAGAACTTCGGTCTCGTGCGCGAGATCCGCGCGATGGCACTCGATCGCGGACCGATCGAGCTCGAATACGGGGACGTCGCCTCCGGCATCCAGCCGGAAACCGTGCACGTCCTGCCCCTCGGGAGAAGCGGGCTGCACGTGCTCGAGCAGAACTACCAGTTCGACCTGCTCAACCCGCAGAAGCTCCTCGAGAAGTATGTCGGCCGCACGGTGAACGTGTATCGCACCAACCCGGAGACGGGGGCCGAGGAGGCGATCGAGGCCGAGGTTCTTTCCGTGAACGGGGGACCGATCCTCAGGATCGACGGGGAGATCACGTTCAACTATCCGGGACGGTTCGGCTTCCCGGAGCTGCCTGACAACCTCATCCCCGAGCCCACGCTGCTGTGGCGACTCGACAGCCCGGGAGGGCGGCAGCGAGTCGAGGTGTCCTATCTCACGAACAGCCTCAATTGGAGAGCCGACTACGTCATGGTCCTCAACGAGGACGACGACGAGGGGGCTCTGACCGGGTGGGTCACGCTCACCAACCAGAGCGGTACCGCATACGAGAACGCCCGTCTGCAGCTCGTGGCCGGGGACGTCCGCCGGGTTTCCGGCGGTGTCGTGCCGGAGAGCCGACGAGAGCGGATGATGGACATGGCCATGGCGGCGGAAGCCGACGGCTTCACGGAGGACGCCTTCTTCGAGTACCACCTGTACACACTCGGCCGGCCGACCGACCTGATGAACAACGAGCAGAAGCAGGTCACGCTTCTCGAGTCCGACGGCTTCGGCGTCGAGAAGCGACTCATCTTCCGCGGCGCCCAACACTACTACCGCGGGCAGTATGGCCAGGTCACTTCGAACGAGAAGGTGGGCGTCTTTCTCGACCTGGAGAACAGCGAGTCGAACGGGCTCGGCATGCCCCTGCCCCGGGGAACCGTCAGGGTCTACAAGCGGGATCACACGGGGTCGCAGCAGTTCATCGGAGAGGACGTCATCGACCACACCCCGCGCGACGAAGAGCTGCGCATCAAGATGGGCGAGGCCTTCGACGTGGTCGGCGACCGCCGGCAGATGGACTACTCGGTCATCTCGTCGTGCGTGTCCGAGAGCACGTGGCGTATCGACCTCCGGAACCACAAGGACGAGGACGTCGACGTGACGCTCGTGGAGCCGGTGGGTGGCGATTGGGAGATCCTCTCCTCTACCCATGCCTACGACCGGGTCGATGCGTGGACCTTCACCCTTCGGCCCGACGTGAGCGCACGCGGCGAAACGCGAGTTGAGTACCGGGTTCGCGTTCGCTGGTGCTGAGAGCGGTCGAGTCCGTCGCGGCGACCCCCGGGGCCCTCTGGCGCGATCCAGAGGGCCCCGGCATTTTGCCTCTCTTCCTGAAATCGGCAAGCACGCCTGATGCCGCAGCGAGGCGCCACGCCGGCGCCAGATCCACGACTGAGAGGCTTTTCCATGAGCACACGATCGTCTCGAACGGTCTCATCCACGACCCGCTGGCTCGCCTTGGGCGCTGCCGCGCTCATCGGCGGGGCCTGTGGCGGCGACGGCGAGATGGCAGGCGCGGACGGGCGGGCGGCCGGCGTCACCGTCGACGGTGATTGGGCAGTCATCACCGGAGACCTCAAAGGCCAGCGCTACAGTGAGTTGACGCAGATCAATCCGAGCAACTTCGCCGACCTCGAAGTGGCGTGGGAATATGACGCCTCGCACCTCGGGGCGGTCAACGCGCGCTCGATCCCGATCTACGTCGACGGGATCCTCGTCAACGTGCATTCCGAGTATCGGACGGTCGTGGCGACGGACGCCGGTACGGGCGAAGAGATCTGGACCTACACGGAGCCCGAGACCTTCCGATGGGCGTATTCCATGCGGAAGAACCACGGCAAGGGCGTCGCGTACGCCAACGTCGACGGTCGGGACGTGGTCTACCTGATCTCGCCTGCCTTCTTCCTGCACGCGCTCGACGCCCACACCGGGGAGCACATCGAGGGCTTCGGTCATCCGATCGACATCCCGGGCTTCCCGGCAAGCGGCGTCGTCGATCTGCTCGGCCCGGAGGGGCTCGGCTACGAGTACGAGAACGCCGCGGACGGCATCTCGCTCGAGCAGGGGTACATCACCAGCTCCTCGCCGGCGTTGGTCGTGAACGGGGTGGTCGTGGTCGGAAACTCGGCGGAGCAGGGCTACAACCAGACCCGCCGCGAGAACATCCCCGGAGACATTCTCGGCTACGACGCTCGCACGGGCGAGAAGCTGTGGAAGTTCGACGTCCTCCCCGGCCCGGGTGAGGTGGGGCACGAGACGTGGGAGAACGACGCCTGGGAGTGGACGGGAGACATCTCGTCCTGGGCGCCGCTCTCCGCCGATCCCGACCTCGGGCTCGTGTACGTGCCGACGAACGGTGCAACGCAGGACTACTACGGAGGCTTCCGCCCGGGGGACAACCTCTTCAGCACGAGCCTCATCGCGCTCGACGTGGAGACAGGGGAGCGGGCCTGGCACTTCCAGTTCGTGCACCACGATATCTGGAACTACGACACGCCACAGGTCCCGGTCCTGGCCGACGTGATGATCGACGGGGTCGAGACCCCGATCCTCGCACAGGCGACCAAGCAGGCCTTCCTCTACGTGCTCAACCGCGAGACCGGCGAGCCGATCTGGCCCATCGAGGAACGACCGGTGCCGCAGTCGCTGATCCCCGGGGAGAAGATGCCGGAGACACAGCCGTTCCCGACCCGACCCGCGCCGTACGACATGCAGGGCCTCTCGGAGGACGACCTGATCGACTTCTCGCCGGAGCTACGGCAGATGGCGATCGAAGCGCTCTCCGAGTTCCAGATCGGGCCGCTCTTCCTTCCGCCGCTGCAGCGTGACAACCCGCTGGGGAAGCGCGCGGCGCTCTGGTGCCCGGCGGACGTGGGCGGCACGAACATCGACGGCACGCCCGCCTACGACCCGGCGACGGGCATCATCTACGTGCCGTCGCAGAAGGGATGCAGCGCACGGGTGATCATCCCGGGTCCGGAGAAAGACCTGGGCGGCGTGGCCGAAGACCTCACGGACCAGCCGACCGGCACGACGATCACGGACTGGGTTCCGGGGCCGTCGGCCAGCCCCGGCCGGATCGACGGCCTGCCGTACTGGAAGGCGCCGTACTCCAAGATCACGGCGATCGACCTCAACTCGGGCGAGCACCTGTGGTGGATCCCGATCGGTGATACGCCCCGGAACGTGCTCGACCATCCGGCGCTCGAGGGTCAGCCCGACCCGCGCACGGGCTCGGGCCGCCAGGCCGCGATGTTCGCGACGCCGG
>JBDHDM010000142.1:0-9896 GCA_039591515.1 Gemmatimonadota bacterium
CAGAACTTCCAGTACACTGTGAGCACGCTCGGGCGGCTGGTCGACGTGTCACAATTCGAGAACGTGATCGTGAAGGTCGGCGAGGACGGCCAACTCGTGCGCGTCCGCGACATCGCCCGGGTCGAGCTCGGCTCGCAGGACTACTCGTGGTACGCCCAGCTCGACGCCGCCCCCGCGAGCATCCTCGGCATCTACCAGCTTCCTGGCGCCAATGCCGTGGAAGTGGCGGACGGGGTCCGAACACTGATGGAGGATCTGTCGGTTCGATTCCCCGAAGGTCTCGTCTACTCGACGCCCTACGACAGCACCGACTACATCCGCGAATCCGTACGCGAGGTGGTCGCGACGCTCCTACAGGCTCTCGCCCTGGTCGTCCTGGTCGTCTTCATCTTCCTGCAGGACTGGCGCACGACGCTCATCCCGTCCATCGCCATTCCGGTCTCACTGGTCGGCACCTTCGCGGTCATGCTGGCCGGCGGACTCTCGATCAACAACCTGAGCCTTTTCGGGCTGATCCTGGCCATCGGGATCGTCGTCGACGACGGGATCATCGTCACGGAGAACTCGGTCCGACTCATGAAGGATGAGGGCCTCTCTCCCAAGGAGGCGGCCAAGAAATCGATGCACCAGGTGGGGGGGGCCGTCGTGGCGACCACCCTAGTGCTGCTGGCGGTCTTCATCCCGACGATGGTCATGCCGGGTCTCACGGGGCGGCTGTACCGTCAATTCGCCATCACGATCTCCGTCGCCACGGTCTTCTCTTCGCTCACCGCGCTGACCCTCGCGCCGGCCCTGTGCGGACTTATCCTCCGCCCGGAGTCGGAGGCCGAGGACGAGACGGGGCGCCTCGGCCTCCTGCTCCGTCGCGGCTTCGGTGCCTTCAACCGGATTTTCGACCGGATCGGTGAGCGCTACAACCTCTGGGTCGCGGCCCTCCTCCGGCGCCTGGGTCTCGTTACGGCCGGCTTCGGGCTCGTGCTCGTGTTGATGCTGGTCGGATTCCGGACGGTACCGGGCGCGTTCGTTCCCGGTGAGGACCAAGGCTTCTTCTTCATCGACGCCGAGCTGCCGGCGGGCTCCACGTTGGAACGAACCGAGGCGGTGATGGTGCGCGTCAACCGGATCCTCATGGGCACCCCCGGCGTCCAGAACGTGATCACCGTCGGCGGGTTCTCCCTGCTCAACGGTGTCGCATCCGGAAACGCCGGATTCGCCATCGCATCGCTCGACCCATGGGACGAACGACCAGGCAACGAGTTGAGCGTCTGGGGGCTGCTCGGCCGAGTAGGGCCCCAGCTCGCCGCGATCAAAGAGGCGCGCGTCTTCCCGTTCGCTCCGGCACCCATCTCCGGACTCGGGAACGCAGACGGATTCGAAATGCAAGTCCAGGACCGGGGTGGAGTCGGTCTGATCCAGATGGAGACGTTCGCGAACGACCTCGTGGCGGCAGCCAACCAGAGCCCGGTCCTCACGAACGTTACGCAGAACTTCCGCGCCAACGTGCCCCAGCTCTTCACCGATGTGGACCGCGAGCAAGTGAAGTCGATGGGGATCCCGCTGCAGTCGGTGTTCAGCACGCTGCAGGCGAACCTCGGCTCGGCCTACGTGAACGACTTCAACCTCTTCGGCCGAACCTGGCGTGTGATGGTTCAGGCGGACCAGGCCTACCGCAACCGGCCCGAGGATCTCCGGCGCCTCCAGGTACGAAACGCACAGGGAGACATGGTGCCGATCGGAGCGTTCGCCTCGGTGCGTGACACCGTGGGCCCCCAAGCGATCAGTCGCTTCAACCTCTTCCCGTCCGCGAGGGTCAGCGGGAGACCGGGCCCCGGTTTTGCCGACGGCCAGGCGGTGGACGAGATCGAGCGGCTCGCTCGGCAGGTCCTGCCTCCCCAGATGGACTTCGAGTGGTCCGGCGTGACTTTCCAGCAAAAGGAGGCCGGCAATCTGGCGCCGATCCTCTTCGGCCTGGCGATCGTTTTCGCCTTCCTCCTCCTGGCCGCCCAGTACGAGAGCTGGGCCAACCCGCTCTCGGTGATGCTCTCCGTGCCCGTCGCGATCATGGGCGCCATCCTGTTCGTGCTTCTGCGCGGCCTGGTCTCGGCCCAGCCGATGGCCAACGACGTATACATGCAGATCGGAATGGTCCTCCTCATCGCGATGTCCGCGAAGACGGCCATCCTCATCGTCGAGTTCGCCAAGGACCAGCACGAGAAGGAAGGAAGGAGCCTCCACGACGCAGCGCTCGAGGCCGCACGGCTCCGCTTCCGCCCCATCCTCATGACGGCCTTCTCCTTCGTGCTCGGCGTGATTCCTCTGGTGACCGCGACCGGAGCGGGGGCCCGAAGTCGGGTATCCCTCGGCACGGCCGTCTTCGGAGGGATGCTCGTATACACTCTCCTCGGCGTCTTCTTCATCCCCGCCCTCTACGTGGCGGTGGAACGGGCCTGGCAGCGGCTCTTCGGGGCCCGACCTCCAGCGGCCTCGGAGGCGGCAGCCGAAGGGCTCTGACTGGGCGGGGAGCCGAATCATGCCGGCCCGGACGGTCGTAGGGTCAGTACTGCCCGAGGACAGGATTGGCCGACCCCGAACCCGAAGCAGACGACCGTGATCCTACGAATCCTACTGCGAGCGATCGCTCCCGGCGCCGCCCTCGTGATGGCCCTCTCGGTGTCCCCTCTCTCCGCACAGGGCCTCAAGCTCGCGGTCGGAGACGCCGGTTTCGGCATCGGCGACGTGCCGCGCCTGGATGGCCTCCGCCTCAACTACCGGGACGACGCGATGGAGCGCGTCCGGGGGATCAACGCCACCCTCTGGCGGCCGTACGACGACGCGTACGGCGGCTCCGTGATCGGGCTCGCTTTGGGCGTTCCGCTTACCGGCGCGGCGCAGATCAAGGGGATCGCGCTGGGCGCAGGCATCGCGGCCGACCGTGACCTGACCGGCCTGGGTATCGGCGCTCTGGGCATGGGAGCCGGCCGTCACCTCAAGGGTGTCATGATCGGCGGATTGGGCATGGGTGCTGGAGACGGCATGACGGGCATCATGATCGGCGGCCTCGGCGCCGGGGCCGATGGGGACGTCCGCGGCGCCCTCATCGGCGGCCTCGGCGCCGGCGTATCCGGCAACCTGAAAGGCCTCGCCGTCGGCGGATTGGGCCTGGGAGCGAGCGGCGATATCGAAGGCATCGTGGTCGGCGGTCTCGGCGTGGGGGCGAGCGGGCGGGTACGAGGGCTGCTGGTGGGCGGCCTGGGTGGCGGAGCCGGGCAGGGCTTCACCGGAGTGGGAATCGGGGGGCTCGGCATCGGCGCCGGCGGCGACGTCACGGGTGTGATCATCGGAGGTATCGGGGTGGGCGCCGCGAACGACGTCACCGGGATCGCGATCGGCGGGGTCGGCGTCGGGGCCGGCGGTGAGATGAAGGGGCTGGCCATCGGCGGGGCCGGCGTGGGCGCGCGGACCCTCACCGGGGTCGCGATCGGCCTCGGGGCGGGAGGCCAGGACGTCAACGCCGTCGTAATCGCCCCGCTCTACTTCAAAGCCGTGGAGGACGGGACCATGCGCGGCGTGTCGATCAGCGCGTGGAATCGGACCGCCGGCCGGCAGGAAGGTCTGACGATCGGCGTTCTCAACATCGCCGACGAGCTGCACGGCGTGCAGATCGGACTGATCAACATCGCGAGGAACAAGGCACGCTATCGCGTGCTCCCCCTCGTCAACTGGAATTAGCGCGCGGGGTCAGGGCTTGAGATCACGTGTGACCTCCTCCGCAACGAGGTACCGCGGACTCAGCGATGCCTGCGTCGACGGAGCGAGGACCCCCTGTGCGGCGAGCTCGGACACGTGAAAGCTCGTCACGCGATCCAGGAACGAAGCAGAGACGTCCCTCGCGCCGAGCAGGCGGAGCGCGAACGTAGGCCGCAACCCGCGTCCCAGCGCCTCGCGTACGTCGCCCTTGGTGATCGAGTCCTGCTCTCCGCGTTGGCGCGCACTCAGCACGGCCCGCTTGAGAAGGGCCGACCGGGCCGCATCCGTCGTGACCCAGTCGATGCGCCGGCGATCGTTCTGCTCCATGAGCCCGGTCAGCCCGAAGAAGAACCAGGCGTACAGCGCGAGGCCGAACGCGGCCGGGTCGAAGTAGGCGTAGGCGAAGAGCGGCGCGAGGATCGACGTCTGAAGCGCGGCCACGACGGCTTCGCTCCCGAACGCGGTCACCAGCTGTGGCAGGAGCCAAAGAACGCTCACGATCGCCGCCACGCTTCCGGAGCCCACGCGGGAGAGCCGGTAGCGGGCCCGGGCCTCCTCGATGGCCTCGGCACGTATCGCTTGCCGGCGGGATTCGGCCAGCTGCTCGGGCGACCCCGTCTGCGGACCCGAGCCCAGGGCCTTGAGGATCGCGGACACCATCGGCGCGACCGACTCCACCGGCACCAGCGCCGTCGTCTCCGTGTCCACGTCGAGCTGGGCGAGTGCCGTCGACAGCTGGTCGAGCCTCCTGCGTGCGTCCGGACTCCCGTCCTCTTCGTCGGGCGTCTCCGCCACCGCCTGCAGCCGCTCCTCCGACACCTGCCACCTCCCTGCGTGAGATCGTCCGTCCCGCGTGAGATCGTCCGTGCATTCGTTGGACGCTCCGAGCCTCGTGTGAGTTGCAGCGCCCGCGCAACCCGGAAGCCGCTCACGACGTCCAAGAGGGAGACGAGAGCCCCCGCCCCCAGAGGAGCGACCCCTTGACGAGCCCGGACCCCGACCGCGCACCGACGCCGGCGCTGGCGCTCGTGCTCGCGGCGTGTGCTGTCGTGTTCGGGACGGCGGGGCTCGTGAGGGCGAGAGACGCAGGCCCCGTGGTGGAAGCGGATGCGACGGTGCAGCCCGTGGAGCAGCTGCCTGCCCTCGCCGTCGCCGGCGTCGTCTCCCAGGGGCATCCCCTCCTGCCCGCCCGGTTCGCGGGGCTCGAGGACGAGCTTCTCGCCTCTCCGATGCTGCACCACCCACCGTTCGCGGCGGAGGTCGAGGTATGGGTCGACCGTTGGAGCAGCAGCTTCGGACGATGGATGCCCACCTACCTCGAGCGAATGACGGGCTTCGAGCGGATGGTCGACGAGACCCTCGCAGAGAAGGGTCTTCCGCCGTCCCTACGCTACCTGCCCGTGATCGAGAGCGGCTACAACCCGAGCGCGGTGAGCTCGGCGAAGGCCGTGGGTATGTGGCAGTTCATGGCGCCCACGGCGCGGGAGCTCGGTGTCGAGGTCACGAGTCTGGTCGACGATCGGCGCGATCCGTTCGTGTCCACCGCCGCCGCGGCCGACTATCTCACGCAGCTGCGAGCACGCTACGACTCCTGGTTCCTGGCACTCGCGGCCTACAACGCGGGCCCCGACCGCATCGACGGGCTCATCGAGCGATACCTCCCCGACGTCGAGCCTTCCGACGCCGTGTACTGGGCGCTCCGCGAGGTCCTTCCGAAGGAGACCGCCAACTTCGTGCCCAACTTCCTCGGCGCGGCGATCGTGGCCTCGGCGCCGACCGAGTACGGCTTCCCCGCCCCCCGCACAGCTCCCTTCGACTTCGAGCCCGTCCCCGTGGTCGGGTCCATCTCGTTCGCCGCGGTCGCTCGCGCCGCCGGGACTTCGACGGACGAGATCGCGCGCCTGAACCCGGAATACCTGAGAGGGGTCACCCCGCCGGATCGCCCGGTCCAGCTGCGCCTGCCGCCCGGGACCGCCCAGGCCTTCCGCTCCTACTTCTCGGAGGCGGCCGACCGCTGAAGCGGCGGACGTCCGGCCGGTCCGTTGTAGCGCGGGAGGCCGGCCCGTATATCTGAGCGTCCCCCGACGCCTCGCCGAGCCATCCGTGAGCCACGCCCGACCCACACGAAACGACTTCCGACTCGGATCGTTCCTCGGCTTCGAGGTCAGGATCGACCTGTCGTGGTTCATCATCTTCTTCCTCGTCTTCTGGTCTTTGGCGAGTGGAGTCTTCCCTTCCGAGTATCCGGACCTGTCCCGGCAGACCCACCTGCTCATGGGGCTCGTGGGGACACTCCTCTTCTTCGTTTCCTTGCTCGTCCACGAGTTGAGCCACGCGCTCGTCTCGCGCTCCAAGGGCATCCCGGTCGAGGGCATCACCCTCTTCGTCTTCGGTGGCATCGCTCGAGCTCAGAGAGAGCCGGACTCCCCTCGGGACGAGATCCTCATCGCGGGGATCGGGCCCGTCACGAGCTGCTTGCTGGCCGCGCTCTTCTGGGTCCTGGGTGTGCTGGCGGCGGGGGCAGGCCTCGGCGATCCGTACATCGGCGTGGCGCGTTACCTGGCCTTCATCAACCTCGTGCTGGCGATCTTCAACGTGATGCCGGGCTTCCCGCTCGACGGAGGACGGGTCTTCCGCGCCGTCGTCTGGTCCGCAACGGGCAGCCGCACCAAGGCGACGCGGTGGGCCACCGCAGGGGGGCGCATCTTCGGCTTGCTGCTGATCGTGCTCGGGGCCGCCCAGGCCCTGGCGGGCGCCCCCGTCTCGGGGCTCTGGCTGGTCTTCATCGGGTGGTTCCTACGCACACTCGCCGGCGCGTCCCTCAGCCAGCACGTGCTCCAGGAGCTGTTGGGAGGCTTCGTCGCGGCCGACGTCATGACCCGCGATCCATCCGTCGTCGACGCCGGCCTTCCGGTCGACGCGCTCGTCCATGAGCACTTCATGCAGATGCGCTACGGCAGCTACCCGGTCGTGGAGGGTGGAACGCCCGTGGGGCTGGTGACGCTCGCCGACCTCAAGGCGATCCCGAGAGAGGCCTGGGCGGGATCGGCGACCAGGGAGGCGATGACACCGCTGACCGAATGCGTCGTCGTGGCACCCGCCGCGACGGTCGCGGAGGTGATGGAGGAGATGTCTCGGCGCGGGGGGCGACGCAGGGCACTGGTGGTCGATGGAGGCCGACTCGTGGGCGTGGTCTCCGCGACCGACCTCGCCCACTGGATCGAGCGGGTGCAGGGCGTGGACGAGCTGCTTTCTTCGAGTTGAACACCGCATCGACGGAGAGACATTGGGATGAAAAGACGAGACTTCCTCACGTCGTCCGCGGCGGCCGGGATCGGACTGGGCGTCGGCACTTCGGAGGCGCGAGCGCACGAGGCACGGAGCCAGCCCACGCCCCGACAGATCCTCATCGCCGGCGGCGGCTTCGGGACTGCGTTCATCCGGTACATGGCCGAGCTCACAGGCAGAGAGCGGCCGCGGCTCTGCTATCTGCCGACGGCTTCGGCGGATCGCGATTCCGGCGTCATCCGCTGGTACGAGAACTGCGCGCCTCTGGATATCGAGCCGCACGTGCAGCGCAGCTTCATCAGCAGCTACAGCATGGATCGGAGCTGGGAGGACGTCCTGCTCTCCATGGACGGGATCGTGGTGTCGGGCGGCAACACCCTGAATCAGCAGGCGATCTGGCGAGTCCAGGGCATCGACGCGGTGCTTCGAGCCGCGTGGGACAGAGGCATCGTGCTCGGAGGAGCGAGTGCGGGCTCGTTGTGCTGGTTCGAGGAGGGGACCACCGATTCCCGCCCGCAGGAGGTGACGAAGATCGAGTGCCTGGGCTTTCTGCAGGGCAGTCATTCTCCGCACTACGACGCGGAGGCCGTGCGTCGCCCCACCTACCATCGGCTCATCGGCTCCGGCGAGCTCAAGCCCGGCTACGCATGTGACAACGACGCGGGCATCTACTTCGTGGACAACAACGTGCGACGCGTGGTGAAAACCCGGGCCGAGGCCCGTGTGTACTACGTCGACCTGGATGGCGACGAGATCGTCGAAACCGAGCTCATCGCCGAGATGATCGACTAGGCCCCCGAGGGTCGCCACTGGAGTCCATCTCCATCGGACGCGGTTCGTGCACCGCGTCACCCGGCTGACGAGTTCCCGTGCGGCCGGCTCCGTCGACCTTGTGGCGAGGAGGTTGTATTAATATTCTGATGGAGAATAAACCTCTGCGACACACTCGATGACTCAGCCGATCAGCGATCTGGAAGTCCTTGCCCTTGCCGCGCTCCTCCGGCTCGGAGAGGACGCCTACGGTATCTCGATCAAGGACGACATCGCGGAGCGCACGGGCCGCGACGTCTCGATCGGCTCCTTGTACAAGGCGCTCCAGAGGCTCGAGGACCGGGGGCTGGTGAACGCGTGGGTGGGCGAGCCCACCTCGGTGCGGGGCGGGCGAGCGAAGAAGCACTTCCGCGTTCTGCCCGCCGGGCGGGAGGCGTTGGAATCGGCGCTGAGGAGCCTCCACAGCATGGTGGACGGACTCGGCCTCGACTGGCGGGCGTCGTGAGGAGCCCGCCGCGCCTCGCCCGCCTCCTCCTCCGGGCGCTGACACCGGCGGGTGAGCGCGACTTCGTCCTCGGCGACATGGAGGAGGCGTTCGACCGGATGTGCGCGGTTCGCGGCCACCGGGCAGCGGCGTGGTGGTACCGCGCGGAAGTCATGCGCTCGGTCTGGGCGCTGACGACGTACCCTGGGAGATGGGAGGGGATGACGATGACGGGGATGGAGCAGGACGTACGTGGAGCGGTGAGGGTCTTCCGACGGGCGCCCGGCTTTGCGGCCGTGGTCGTGGTCACGCTGGGGCTCGCGGTCGGAGGAGCGTCGGCCGTGTACAGCGTCGTGCGGGGGGTCCTTCTCGCGCCGATGTCGTTCGAGGAGTCCGACCGGGTCGTGATGCTCTGGGGCCGCTCGTCACAGTACCCGCGGGCACCCCTCACCGTGGGTGATCACAACGTGCTCGTGAACGACGTCGAGTCGTTCTCGGGGGTGACCGCCGCCTGGAGCAACAATGCCCTGCTGATCGGGGAGGGTGAGGCCGAGCAGGTCAGCGTGGGGTGGGTGACCCCAAGCTACTTCGACGTGCTCGGTGTCCGTCCGGGAATCGGCCGGATCCCGGAGCACTTCGACGAGAGCGGCGTCGTCTTGTCACACGCCCTCTGGGTCCGCCGCTACGGGGCCGATCCCGCCGTGGTCGGCGACGTCATCGACGTCGGCGGAGAGGCCATGCAGATCACGGGGGTCCTGCCCGCGGATCGTGATCCGAACCTCACGACCTTCGCGGGCGGAAAGGCGAACCACCACCTATGGCGCCTCCAGCCCCCGGATTGGACCCAGGGCGACGACCGCTCGGTGGGTTGGCTCCGGAGCACCGCTCGGCTCCGTGAGGGTGTGACGCTCGCACAGGCCCAGGACGAGGTCGACGCGCTCATGACGCGGGTCAACGCGACAGTCACGGACCGGGACGGCGGAACGGACCTTCGAGTGAATCTGATTCCCGTGAAGAGCGACCTCGTGAGCGCAGTCTCGCGTGCGCTCTGGATCCTGCTGGCGGCCGTGTGCTCGGTCCTCCTCATCGCCGCCTCGAACGTGGCTCACCTCGTCTTGGCGCGTGGGGAGCAGCGGGCGGGTGAGGTCGCCGTGCGCGCCGCGATCGGCGGGTCTCGTGCGCGCCTGATGCGACAGCTCCTGGTGGAGAGCGGCGTGCTCGCGACCGCGGGCGGTCTGCTCGGCTTCTTCCTGGCTACCCTGGGGGTCCGTCTCCTCGTGGCGATGGCGCCGCCCACCCTGCCCCGACTCGAGCTCGTGAGGCTCGACTGGGGCGTCTTCGCCTTTTCACTCGCAGCCACCGCCGCGGCCGGCCTGATCTTCGGACTGCTCCCGGCGCTCCGGGGCAGCCGGGCAGACCTGACCGGTGCGTTGGGCGACCGAAGCGTGACCCGGGACCGCCGTCGGCAGCGCCTGAGCCGGGCGCTGGTCGTGGCCGAGGTCGCGATGTCCGTTGCGCTCGTTTCGTCGACGGGGCTGCTCCTTCGGAGTTTCGCCCAGCTCGAGTCCGTCGATCTCGGCTTCCAGAGAGAAGGGGTCGTGACCTT
>JBDHDM010000143.1:0-9876 GCA_039591515.1 Gemmatimonadota bacterium
GAGGGCGCGCCGAGGTCGAGGTCGCCATCTCGGGTCGGGCTGGCCACGCGAGCGTCCCCGATCGCGCGCGGAATGCGCTCGATCGGCTCGGACCGGTGCTCGGGGGCATCCGCGATCTCGGTGCGCGCCAGGGAGCGGATCCGGTGCTCGGGGCGTCGAGCCTCGTGGCGACCATGGTCGACGTGTTGCCCGAGAGCCGGAACGTCATCCCCGATTCCGTCGTGGTCACCGTCGACTGGCGGATCCTGCCCGAAGACGACCACGATTCCCTCAAGGCGCGCCTCGCCGAAGCGATCGCAGCCCGCATGCCGGAGTCGACCGATGAGCTGTCGTGGGGGGTGCGGATGGCGATGGAGCGACAGACCACCTACACGGGCCTGGTCGAGGATCGCAACCTACTCACGCCGGGCTTCCTGATGGCGCCCGACGATCCGGTGGTCCTTGCGGCTGCCGAAGCGGTGGGCAGGCGGAACGGCGGAGGGGCGGCCACGATCCGACCGTGGCAGTTTGCGACGGACGGAGGATGGTCGCGGGGCGTGTTCGGCATCCCGACGGTGGGCTTCGCGCCCGGCGAAGAGCATTATGCGCATACGAATCGGGAGCGGATCGACGTTGCCGAGGCCCGGTGGGGATTCGAACGGCATTCGGAGCTGATCCCGGCCATCCAAAGGGCGCTCACCGGGTGATGCTCGGCGTCGACGAGTCTCGGGCGGGCCTCCATCCCGTCCGCTCGGGTGGTAACCGCTTCCGAAGCGCAGCGGCTTGAAGTAGCTTTTCTGGCTGCGCGGCTGCACGCGCGCACGACATTGTCCCGCTCCGGCCGGTGCCGACGCCGCTGCCTAGGCACCACCCCGCCGGGGCCCGTTACTCAACTACGGACCGAGGGAACCGAAGATGCGGCTTTACGAAGTGGTGTACATCCTGGACGCGGCGCTCGATGAGGGCGCGGCCGATACCAAGCTCGCGAAGCTCCATGAGCTCGCGACCGCGGACGGCGGCGAGGTTTCCGCCGTCGACCACTGGGGAAATCGGCAGCTCGCGTACCCCATCGCCAAGCAGGCGACGGGCTACTACGTCGTGGCCCAGTTCACGGCCGTGCCAGACGCCTTGCCCGAGTACGAGCGGCTTCTCAAGCTCGATCCCGAGGTGCTGCGCTACCTCCTCGTCTTGAACGAGGGCGAGCCGACGACCGGCCGCTCCATCATGGCCGAGGTGCGGGTACGCGTCCGGTCGGAGGATGACGAGGACGAGGAGGAGGAGGTCGAGGCGACGGCCGGGGGGGACGACGAGCACGAGGAGGAGCCGCTCACGAATGCGCCGCCCGAGTTCTCCGGTGCTCGTGGTCGCAGGCGCCGGATGGAGGGGCCCCGCGTCCTGGTGTTGAACTACAAGGACGTGGGGACGTTGTCACACTTCATCACGGAGCAGGGGAAGATCCTCCCGAAGCGCACGACGAAAGTCACCGCTGCGTTCCAGCGGCAGCTCGGGACGGCCATCAAGCGCGCGCGCTACCTGGCACTTCTCCCCTACATGCGCCGGCAGGACGGCTGAGGCCGAGCAGGCCGTGAGGACCGACGAGGCGATGCCCGATGCACCGCAGGGCCGTTCCGACGCCGGGGGCTGGCGTACGGCCGCGGTCCTGGTCGCGATCGTGTTCGCCACGTCGATCGCCCAACCGTCGGTTTTGATCGCCGTCCCCTTCCTGACACTCGTAGGAGCGACGGGATCTCGGGGCCGGGGCACGGTCCTGGCCGCCGCCGCCGCCGTCGTGTTGATCGCCTCCGGCGTCCGCGACGGCGTGTGGTACGCCGAGCGTGCCTGGGCCCTGACGGCGGGCGGTGTCTTCGTCGGCCTTTCGTTCGCGGCCCCTCGTTGGCCAGTCACCTCTCGGGCCCTGACCTCCATCTTCTCGGCCTTCGCCTGCTTCGGGGCGGTTCTGTCCCTCCGGGGCGACGCTTGGCGGACCCTCGATTGGGTCGTTTCGGACCGGCTGCGCGCCGGCTTCACGACCTGGCTCGACGCGATGACGGTCCTGCGCGAGGGTCAGGCTCCCCCGCAGACGCTCGTGAGCGCCATCTACCGCACGGTCGAAGCGCAAGTCGCCGTGTTCCCCGCACTGCTCGCAATCGAGACGATGGCGGGTCTCGCGGTCGCATGGTGGTTGTACGAGCGACTGGCTCGCGGTTCAGGCTCGGGCATCGGCTTGTTGGCCCGCTTCCGATTCAACGACCACTTGGTCTGGATCATGGTGATGGGGCTCGCCTTCGTGGCGGGACTCGGCGGGGATCCCGTTGCGCGTCTGGGTGCGAACCTCGCCGTCTTCATGGCCGCCCTGTACGCGGTGCGCGGGCTGGCCGTCGGTGTTTCCGTAAGCGGCGGAGTCTCGTTCTTGGGGTACACCATGATCGCACTCGGTGTCCTGCTCGCGGCTCCCGTCGTGGTCGGATTCGCGGTGCTACTCGGAGTTGCGGATACCTGGCTCGACCTGCGCGCCCGCGCCGCGTCGATCGCCTCGTGAGAATCACGTTGGAGGAGTCATGAAGCTCATTCTGAAGGAAGCTGTGCCGAACCTCGGCGAAGCCGGCGAGGTGGTTCAGGTCAAGGCCGGATACGGACGGAACTACCTCATCCCCCAGGGCCTCGCCTACGTGGCGAGTGACGCCAATCTCAAGCGGATCGAGGCAGAGCGCGCTCGTGCGACCGAGCGCTCTCGACGGGATCTCCTCGAGGCCGGTCGACGGGCGGCCCAGATCGAAGGCCTCTCGCTGGCCTTCTCCGAGCGGGCTGCGGAAGACGGGAAGTTGTTCGGGTCGGTCTCGGTCGCCGACATCACCGCGCAGGCGAACGAGAGTGGGCTCGACTTCGAGCTCGACCGCAAGGCGGTCCTGCTCGAGGAGCCGATCAAGATGCTCGGGTCGTACCAGGTGCCCGTGCGTCTGCATGCGGATGTCGAGGTCACCCTCGCCGTCGAAGTCGAGCGCGAGGAAGGCTGAAGAGCGACGTGAGCTTTCGCCAAGCGAATCCGAAGGACCTCCCGACGGAGGTCCGACGAGCCGTCGAGTTGGCGCTCGAGCGCAAGGCACACGACGTCGTGGTCCTCGACCTTCGCGGGATCTCCTCGGCGACCGACTATTTCGTCATCGTCGGCGGGCGATCTGACGTCCAGGTCAAGGCGATCGCCGATCACGTCGTCGACGAGCTGAAGAAGGACACCGTGCGGCCACAGCACGTGGAGGGGCTGCGCGGCGCCCGCTGGGTCCTGTTGGACTACGTGGACTTCGTGGTGCACGTCTTCCACCCCCAGGCGCGGAGCTTCTATCAGCTCGAGGCCCTATGGGGCGACGCTCCACGGTGGGAGGCGCCGGGTGTGGTGGAGGCGTGAGGACGAAGTGCCCGCTTGGCGGCTGGATCGCCGCATGGTACGTCGAGACCGGCCGACGAAAACCGCTTCAATATTGAACTTGTGAGCCGCCCGTTCGGATTGCCCATGTCGGTGGGGATTTCTACCTTACGCCGCCCGAGTTCCGCTGGACGGTTCCCCGTCCGCGCGGTCCGTTCCCTCACGAATGCCGATGTCAGCACTTCCTGATTGGCAGCCCCTGAACGGGGAGCCGCCGTCGGCGCCTCCGGAGGCCCCGTCTGGTCGCGTGGTCGCGGTCGTGGCGACGGAGGGGGCGGTCTCGCATGGATGGGCGCCCGCCGCGGCCGTCGAGCTGGCGCGCTCGTGGACGAGCCAAGGGGCCCGCGTGATCATCGCGGACGGGGTGCTCAGTCTACCGTCGCTGCACAGGGCGGTGGGGATCGCGAATCGCGAGGGCTTGAGCGACGCCGCGCTGCATGGGGCGTCGATCAGCCGTGTGGCCCACCCGCTGGACGAAGGTGCGTTCTACGTCGTGACGGCCGGCACGCCGGTCGCCGACTCGGGAGCCGTGGTCCGCAGCTCTCGATGGTATCGCATCGTGGATGGGATGGCGCAGGCCGGGGTGACCCTGATGCTCTACCTCAATGACGCGGAGGGGGAAACGGCCGCTTTCCTGGGGTCCGCCTCCGACATCGTGGTGCTGGCCAATCCGGACGATCCTCCCCCGATGTCGATTCGTGACCTCGAGCCCCTGGTGCGCGCCGTCACCGGCATGGGTCGCATGCCGGAGGCGAAGGCCCCCCGTGAAGTGGTGCCGGCGCCCACGCCCGTAACCGCGCCGAGCCCGGCTCTCCGAAGCCGGTCGAAGGGTGGGATGGGGCGCACGGTGGTTCTTCTGATCGTGGCTTTGGTCGTCGCGGCCGGACTCGGTTATCTGCTGGTCGCCGGTGCTGGATGAGACTGAAGACACTCAAGGTCCAGGGGTTCAAGTCCTTCGCGGACGCCACGACAGTGGACTTCCACGACGGGATCACGGCCATCGTCGGACCGAACGGCTGCGGTAAGTCGAACATCTCGGACGCCATCCGTTGGGTCATGGGCGAGCAGCGCCCGACCGCGATCCGGGGCGCCAAGATGGAAGAGGCGATCTTCCAGGGCACGGTGAACCGACGACCGGTGAACCGCGGTTCGGTGTCCCTGACCGTCACCAACGAGGACGGCACCCTGCCGGTGCCCTTCGAGGAGGTGGAGATCGGCCGTCAGGTCTTCCGGGACGGCGGGAGCGAGTACACCATCAATCGCTCCGCCGTCCGATTGAGGGACGTGGTGGACCTCTATCGCGATACCGGCCTCGGCGCCAACGCGTATGCGATGATCGAGAATCGCATGATCGACGCGATTCTGTCCGACCGCGCCGCGGAACGAAGAGGGCTCTTCGAGGAGGCCGCCGGAATCGGGAAGTACAAGGACCGGCGGAAGGCTGCCGTGCGGCGGCTGGAACGGGCGGAGATGGACCTTCAGCGCCTCGAGGACGTCATCTCCGAGGTACAGTCCAAGGTCCGTTCGCTCGCCAGGCAGAAGGGCAAGGCTCAACGGTACACCGAGTACCGAGCCCGGCGCCTCGACGTGGAGGTTGCCGTCGTACGACACCAGCTCGACACCCTGCGCACTCGCCTCGAGGGGGTGCAGAAGGGGCTCGAGGGCGACCAGCAGACCGCACGGGGAATGGTCGCCGAGCTGTCTGCCGCGGAGGCCGAGTACGAGACGCTCCGGCTCCGTGAGGTCGACGCTGAGAAGGACCGGACTGCCGCGGCCAAGGTGCTCGACGGCATTCGTGATGAGCTCGTCCGGTGGGAACGAGACCTGGCCGTGGCCGACGAGCGCTCGACCTATGCCGCCCGGCGCCTGGGCCAGATCCAAGAGGAGCGGACGCAGGAGCAGGAGAGGGCACAAGGCTTCGGTCGCGAGGCGGAGGAGCTCCGGGCCGCTCGGGAGCTCGCCGACCGGGAGCTCGGAGAGCTCTTGGGCGTCGCGGAAGAGCGGGCGACGGCGACCCAGGAGGTCCGCGAACGGTTGGAGGCGGCCCGCTCGGCACTGGAAGGCGTCGAGGCCACGGCAAGGGAGGTCGCTCGACGCGGGGCTCAGCTCGAAGGCGACGCGGAAGCGGCCGACGCCCAGGCGGCGGAGCTCGGGCGTCGCTTGGGCCAGGCGACGTCAGAGCTCGCCAAGACGTCGGACACGCTCTCGGACCTCGAGTCGCAGGGCGATCTCTTCTCGGGCAAGCTGGACGACCTCGCCGACGCGGTCGCTTCGTCCCGTCAGAGGCTCGAGGACGCCGCCGAGGCCCTTGATGGGGCCCGGGCCGAGTACGAGCAGGCCCGCGGGCGCGAGCGTGAACGGGCCGATCGGACGGCGTCGCTCGCGGCTCGGCGTTCGGCGCTGGAGAGCCTGGACAGGGATCGCGAAGGGGTCGAGCCCGTGGTTCGGGCTGCGCTGGAACACTCGGATCCCGGCGTGCTTGGTGTGCTTTCGGACTTCGTGAACTCCGACGCCGAGGATACGATCGCGGTGGAGGGCGTGCTCGGTCCGTTCGCCTCGGCCCTCGTGGTCTCCGACCGGGCAGCGCTCGAGCGTGTGGTCGAGTGGTTCACCACGAGCTGGAGCGGTGGTGGCGGGCTCATCATCCTGCCCCTCGACAAGGTGCCTGACCGGAAGCCCGTTCGGGCCGGGTTGCTGGCGAGGATCTCCACGACCGGGGACGGAGCCCCGTGGGTCCGGGCGCTCCTCGACGGCGTCGATACGCTTCCCGGTCGGGCCGCGCCGGTGACGGAGCGGGGCGGGATCGTCCGTGTCGGAAACCCGTCGGGTGGCTCGGGCGTGCTGGAGCGCAAGGAACAGCTCCGCCGGGTCGCGGCCGAGCACGACGAAGCCACCAAGGATGCGGAGGAGGCTCGGACGCTTCTCGAGCGAAAGGAAGCGGAGCTTCACGGGGCGGAAGCGGCGCTCGAGTCCGCCCGTCTGTTGAGACAGGCGGCCGAAGACGAGCATCGCAAGGTGCGTGGCGACTTCGCCGCCCAGGCGGATCACCGCGGACGTATGGACCGTCTTCGGGATGAGCTGGCCCGCCAGGTCGAAGGGACGAAGTCGGCGCGCGCCCGCGCGGAGGAACGGGCGCGGGACGCGAGAGAAGACCGGGCGCTGCTCCTGGAACAGGAGGAGGGGCTGCAGTTGGAGCGGGACGCCGCGCGCGCGCGTTCCGATGAGGTCCAGGAGGAGTGGGAGACGGCTCGCGCCGAGGAAGCCAGGCTCGCGGTCGACGTCGCACGGCTCGAGGGAGATGCGAAGCGACTGGCAGACAGGATGGAGGGCGTCGCGGCGGCCCGGGATCAGGCCGGAGAGCGGCTCACCGCCCTGGACACCGAGGAGGCCGGCCTCCGGGAGGAACAGGCACAGGTCGAGTCACTCAGGGAACAGGCGAACGACGCGACCGAGCGCCTGTTCGTCGAAAGGACCACCGCCGAGGGGGATCTCCGCCTTCGCGACGAGGCACTCCAGAGCATCTCCCAGGAGTTGCGCTTGTCCGAGAAGCGCGTGCGGGAGGCTCGCACGGCGGAGAGGGCGGCGTCCGATCGGCGGCACACGCTCGAACTCGAGCGGCAGGAGCTCAAGGGTCGCATCGAGCGCATTCGAGAGCGGCTGGAAGGAGAGTGGGGCCGAGCGCTCGACGTTCTTCTCGCGGAGGCCCAACCCGTCGAGGGGGAGCAGGCCGACTTGGAGCGGGAGCTCGAGGATCTGGTCCAGGCCTTGGAGCGCATCGGCCCCGTGAACATGCTCGCCGTGGAGGAGCACGCAGAGGAGAGCGAGCGGCTCGAGTTCCTCACCGAGCAGCGCGCCGACCTCGTCGAGGCCCGCAACGACCTGCGTTCGGCCATCCGGGAGATCAACAAGACCGCCACGGACCTGTTCGAGGGCACCTTCGAGAAGATCCGGGAGAACTTCCGCAACACGTTCGTTCGGCTGTTCGAAGGCGGTGAGGCCGACATCTGGCTGCAGGATACCGACGACCCTCTCGAGTCTCCGATCGAGATCCACGCGTCGCCCCGCGGCAAGAGGACGCAGCGGATCGACCTCCTCTCCGGAGGCGAGCGGGCGCTCACTGCGCTCTCGCTGCTGTTCGGGATCTATCTGGTGAAGCCGAGCCCGTTCTGTGTTCTCGACGAGGTGGACGCCCCACTCGACGAGAACAACATCGGCCGCTTTATCCGCCTGCTGCAGGACTTCAGTGACCAGACCCAGTTCGTGGTGATCACCCACAATCCGCGTACCATCGAGGCGGCGGACTGGATCTACGGCGTCACCATGGAGGAGCCGGGCGTGTCCACGATCGTCGGCGTGAAGCTCCAGGAAGCGCTGCAGGCGGCGGGAGTCGGCTGAGCCCGGGTCCCGGCCCCGTACGATGACCCCGGAAGCGTGGCTCACCGTGCTCGGGTCGGGCACGCTCCTTCCGTCGGCCCAGCGGGGCTCGGCGGGTTTTCACCTCGCGGTTTCGGGCTCCCAGGCCGGCCCACCCTGCTCGGTTCTGCTCGACTGCGGATCCGGAACGCTTCATTCGCTGGCATCGCGCGGGGTGGACTGGGCCGAGCTCGACGTGTTGGCGGTGACTCACTACCATCCGGACCATGTCGCCGACCTCGTACCGCTGCTGGCGGCCTTCCGGTACTCCGGCCGAACACGGCCACTCGAGCTGCTGGGGCCTCCCGACCTCGGCCATTTCCTCGAGGGGCTGTCGGGCGCCTACGGACCGTGGGTCCTGGATCCGGGGTTCGAGCTGGAGATCGTGACACCGGGTGCCTCCGGGGTCCGTGTCGGGCCGACACGGGAGCACATGCTCGCTGGATGCCCGACGCCCCACACTCGAGCATCCCTCGCCCTGCGGCTCAGCGGACCGTGGGGCACGGTCGGCTACACCGGAGACACGGGGCCGTCCTCCGAGTTGGGCCCCTTCCTGGCTGGGAGCAGCGTGCTGATCGCGGAGTGCGCCCTCGGTGATCCCCCCGAGATGGACGGCCATCTGAGCCCGACTTCGCTCGCGGCGCTCGCGAACGCCTGCTTACCCGACCTCCTGCTCGTGACACATGTCTATCCTCCGCGGACGCCCGAGCAGGTGGTGGAGGCAACCCGTCACGGCTACGATGGGGCCGTGGAGGCCGCATTCGACGGGATGCGCGTGCGGATCACATCGGGCGGAGCGGACGTGGACCGTTCTACCCGCCCCGGCTAGACTACTGCGCGTTGCAGGCTGACGAAGGCTGTGAATCCCCCCGCGGACGCGAGCGAGTCCGATGCTGGTCGTAATGAAGCACAACGCCTCGAGCGAGCAGATCGATGGCGTGGTGAGTGTGATCAAGGACATGGGCTACGATGCCCGTCCGATCCCGGGCGGACAGCGCACGGCCGTCGGCCTCATCGGGAACGACGGCCGGGTCGATGCGGGTCGGCTGGAGGGCCTCGGCGGGGTGCTCGAGGTCATTCCGGTCACGCACGCGTACAAGCAGGTCTCGAGGGAGTGGAGGGAGGACGACACCGTCGTCACGCTGTTCAACGGGACCGTCATCGGGGCCGAGGACGTGGTGGTGATGGCGGGGCCGTGCGCGGTCGAAGGGGAGCGCCAGATCGTGGAGATGGCGCACCAGCTCCGTTCCATGGGTGCCACCGTCCTCCGTGGCGGAGCCTTCAAGCCGCGCACCTCTCCTTATGCGTTTCAAGGTCTCGGCGAGGACGGGCTCCGGTTCCTGGCGCGCGCGCGTGAGGAGACGGGGATGGCGGTCGTCACGGAGGCCCTGGACCCGGACGGAGCCGACTTGGTGGCCGAGTATGCCGACATCATCCAAATCGGTGCCCGCAACATGCAGAACTACCCGCTCCTCCGGAGGGCAGGCCAAACCGGCCGCCCGGTGTTGCTGAAGAGGGGTATGTCGGCAACGATCGAGGAGTTTCTGCTGGCCGCCGAGTACATCCTGGCCGAAGGAAACGACAAAGTGATCCTGTGCGAGCGGGGCGTTCGCAGCTTCACACGTCACACTCGCAATCTCCTCGACCTCGCCGCGATTCCGGTCGTGCAGTCGCTGTCACATCTGCCGATCATCGCCGACCCCAGCCATGGGACCGGTTTGCGGGCAAAGGTCACGCCGATGGGCCGGGCCGCCGTCGCCGCGGGTGCGGACGGGCTCATCGTCGAGGTGCACGCCGATCCGCCTCGCGCGCTGTCCGATGGTGCTCAATCACTCTACCCCGAGCAGTTCGAGGAGATGATGGAGCAGGTGCAGGTCATCGCCTGTGCGATCGGACGCCAGATGACGCCGCCGCTCGAGGTTGCGCCCACCGCGTGACCGTGGGTTCAGTGTCCTTCGGGGGCTGACCCGCCGCGCGCGTTAGTCCGGACGCCAGGCATCCTCCAGGTGCTCGCAGCGGAGGAGTCGTCCATCGGGCCCCACCAGCACCGCGACCACGTCGAA
>JBDHDM010000144.1:0-9870 GCA_039591515.1 Gemmatimonadota bacterium
GTCATTACGCAGATCGATCCCGACACCCTCGAGGCACGATGGTGCCTCGATCACTACTTCGAGGAGCTGGGTCAGCGTTTCGAAGAGGGCTTCGACGTCGACCGGAGCCTCAATCCCGATCTCGACGATTTTCGCCCCCCGCACGGCACGTTTCTCATCTGCCACGCCGCCGGAGCGCCAGTCGGATGCGGCGCGCTCACACTCGCGTCCAAGGACACGGCATACATCAAGCGCATGTGGGTGCACGAAAGCACCCGAGGAGCGGGCGTCGGGCGACGCCTCCTCGGAGCACTCGAGGAAGCGGGTTGGGCTCTGGGTTGCCGTGCGGTGCAGCTCGAGACGAACCGCTCACTCCGGGAAGCTCAGCGGCTGTACCGTAGCGCAGGATACGAGGAAGTGGCGCCCTTCAACGAGGAGCCCTACGCGCACCATTGGTTCCGGAAGAGTCTCGATCAGGAGGGATGAGCATGGGAACGAAGCCGAGCACCGGGCTCCAGTCCATTCCGGGGATCGGGCCGAGCCTGGCCCAGGACCTGCGAGATCTCGGGTACGACGACGTCGCCGACCTGCGGGGGGCGGAGCCGGAGGAGATGTACGCGCGACTGATCCACATTCGGGGCGTACACCAGGACCCCTGCGTGCTCTACGTCTTCCGATGCGCCGTGTACTTCGCGTCGGCGAAGGACCACGACCCGGAGCTACTGAAGTGGTGGTCGTGGAAGGACCGCACGCTCGCTTCGATCGGCGTCGGCTGAGCACACGAGGTGTTCCCGAGTGAGCCGCTGGTGGCCTAGGCGTCCATCGTGGCGACGACCTTCCCGTGTGACGACCCCGACTCCAGATAGCGCATCGCCTCGGCGAGCTCCGGGAGCGCGAAGGTTCGGTCGATCACCGGAACGAGCGTCTTGTTGTCGGACATCGCACGAAGCGTCTCCAGATCGGCGCGCTTCGGCTTCGTGATGAAGAACACGACTCTCTTGCCCGTCACGAGGGTGAGAACGGAACCGAGCGCCATCGCCTCCATCGTCGTTCTCGCCGAGCCGCCGAGCATCACGTAGCTGCCGCCTCGCCGGACCGCGGGGAGCGTAGCCAGCACGGATCGAAATGCGGCACAATCGAGCACCAGGTCGTATTGCGTCCCCCCGTCCCGAAAATCCTCGCGCGTGTAGTCGACCACGCGATCCGCGCCGAGGGAGCGCACCAGGTCCACGTTGCCCGTGCTGCACACGCCGGTGACCTCCGCGTCCATGGCTTTGGCGATCTGCACCGCGTATGTGCCCACGCCTCCCGACGCCCCGTTGATCAGGACCGTCTGCCCGGCCTGGAGCTCCCCCGCGTCCCGTAGGCCCTGGAGCGCGGCGAGCGCGGAGCCCGGAACCGCCGCGGCCTCCTCAAAGCTCAACGACTCCGGCTTGTCCACCAACACTTCGGGAGGGACACACACGTAGTCGGCAAAACCGCCGAAGCCGGCGTCCGCCGTGCTCCCGAACACCTCGTCGCCGGGCCGGAGCGACGTCACGCGCTCACCCACCGCCTCGACACGACCCGCCACGTCCGACCCCAACACGCGGAGCTTTGGCTTCCGGAGGCCGAACATGAGCCGGACGAAGAACGGCTCACCTCGCATGAGGAGGCGATCGCCCGTCGCGACCCCCGCCGCAGCGAGCCGCACCAACACCTGGTCGTCCGCAGGCACGGGTGTCTCCAACTCCTCCAGGTGGAGTACCTCCGGACCGCCGTACCGCTCGTATGCGATCGCCCTCATGGATCGTCCTCCCGTTCGCACGAAGTGCCGAACGGAACCATCGGGTGGGTCGGGATCCGTGTCCATGGCTCCGCCCCCGCCGGCCTAACGGCCGCCGCGGGGAGGAGGGAGGCGTGAGCCGAGGCTACTCGCTTCGGAGCGCCTCCACCGGATCGACCCGCACGGCGCGGATGGCCGGCACGAGCGTCGCGATCGACGCGATGACCAGGACCACGGCGCCGAGCGCCACGAAGGTGAGCGGGTCGGTGGGTTGAATCTCGAAGAGCATGCTCCGAATGAAGCGGGACAGATACCACGCAGCAGCCAGGCCGATCACGAGGCCCGCACCCGCGAGCCGTGCACCCTCCCCGAGCACCATCCCGACGAGGTCGCCCGATCGACCGCCGAGCGCGCGGCGAATCCCGAGCTCCCCAATGCGCCGCTCGACCGAGAAGCTGATGAGCCCGTACAGCCCAACCGCGGACAGGAGCAGCGCGATCAAGGAAAACGCGGTCAGCATGAGCACGTTGAAGCGCCGCTCCTTCAGCCACACCTCGAGGAGAGCCTCCATCGTCGTCACCCCGTACACGGACTGAGCAGGGTTCGCCGACCACACGGCCTCCATGACCGGCAGCGTGAGCGCTGCCGCGTCCGACTCGGCCCGGACCACGAAGACCAGCGATCCCGTTGGAGACTGATCGAGCGGAAGGAACACCTCCGGCCGCGGCTCGGAGGCGTGGCCCAGCGGGCGCGTGTCCGCCACGATGCCGACGATCTCCCACGGCGTGGAGCTGCGGTCCGATCCGAGCACCAGTCGCTCCCCCAACGCTTCACCCTCACCGAAGTGCCGGCGTGCGAGCGCCTCGTTCACGATGATCACACGTGCGCCCTGCGCGTTGTCGCCGCGATCGAACTCCCGCCCCTCCGTCAGTCCGATGCCCAGGACATCGAAATACTCGGGGGTCACCCGCGTCAGGGCAGCGATCGGTTCCTGGCCCAAGGGCGGAGGAGCGCGGTCATCGATGACGAAGGGGAGCGTCACATCGATCTTGGCGATCACGCCGTCCGTGGCGCCCGGTACGTCGCTGCCGATTGCGACACCGGTCACGCCGGGAATCGCCCGGATGGCATCCGTGGCCTGCTCGACGACCGCGGCGGCTTCTTCGGGCGTCTCGTAGTCGTACGCGAAGATCTGCGCGGCCAGGACCTCGTCCGGATCGAAGCCGAGCTCTTTGTCGAGGAGCACACCGAAGCTGCGCAGTAGCAGCCCGGCGCCCGTCAGCAGCACGACCGCCCCCGCCACCTGAGCCACGACGAGACGAGAACGGGCGCGGCCGCCGGCTCGGCTGCCGAACGACCCGCGTGCACCATCTCCCAGGGCTCCGCGCAAATCCGGTCGGGACAGCCGTAGGGAAGGAGCAAGACCGGAGAAGACGGCGCTGAGCGCCGCAACGGACACCGCGAACACGAGGACCATTCCGTCCACGCTCAACTCGTCGATCCGCGGCAGGTGGTCCGGGCCGAGGGCTCGGATCGCCATGACCCCCGCGTAGGTGAGCATGACGCCGAGCGCACACCCTGCCACGGCCAGGAGCAGGCTCTCGGCTACGACCGTGCCCATCAGCCGTCCCGTCCCGGCACCGAGTGCTCCGCGCAGCGCAAAGTCCCGCTCCCGCTGCGCGCCGCGTGCCAGCATGAGCCCCGCGACGTTCGCACAAGCAATCAGGAGAACGAATCCGACCGCCGCCATGATGACGAACAGCGGCGTCCGCACGTTGCCGATCAGATGCTCGCGAAGAGGCACGAGGTGGTAGGCGAGATCCGCGTTGACCTCGGGATGGCCCTCCCGCAATCCCTGGGCGATCCGGTCCGCCTCGGCCTGTGCCTGCTCAAACGTCCCGCCGGGCGCGAGTCGGGCGACCCCGGTCATGAAGTCGGCGGCTCGCGCGCTCTCGTCCCACGGCTGTGCGAGACGTGGAATCCAGGCCTCAGCGGCATCCGGGAAGCGATACGCCCGCGGCATGACGCCGACGACCGTGCGCGCGTCTCCGTCCAGCGCCAACGAGCGGCCGATCATCGCGGGGTCGGCCGAGAAGCGGTTCGTCCACGCGCGGTGGCTGAGGACGACCACCGAGCCGCCCTCGTCGTAGTCGGTGTCGTCGAAGACCCGGCCCAGCATGGCCTCGGCTCCGATGGCGTCGAAGAATCCGCGGCTCACGGTCCAGGTCCGCAGGCTCACGACCCGTCCGTCGGCCTGGAGATCGAGGCTCCAAGGCTCCGCAACGGCGACGTCTGCGAGCACAGCCGCACGCTCCCGGAAGTCACGGATGTTCGCGGCGCCGACACCTTCGTGGCGTTCCCCCGTGGTGACGTCGGCCCGGAAGAGGACGGCGACGCGATCGGCCCCGCCGTATGGCAGCGGCCTCAGGATCACCGTATTGACCGCGCTGAAGATCGCGGTCGAAGCCCCAATGCCGAGGCCGAGCGTGACCACGGTGAGCGTCGTGAACCCGGGGCGCCGCACGAGTGCTCGCGCGGCGTGTC
Source organism: Gemmatimonadota bacterium (assembly GCA_039591515.1). Lineage (GTDB taxonomy): Bacteria > Gemmatimonadota > Gemmatimonadetes > Longimicrobiales > Gaopeijiaceae > UBA2589. The sequence goes on from JBDHDM010000144.1 coordinate 4,289, forward strand.
TGAGATCCTGCGCGAATCCGTTCATCGTCCAACCCCCTCCCCTTCCCGTTTCGTGCTTGTATAACCCCGCCGACGCCCGGATCAGCGCGAACCACTGCCTCAGCCAGAACGCCGACGCGCGGAGGATGCCCGGACGCGAGCCGAGCGCGATCCACTGCTCCTCGGCCACGCGACACATCTCTTCGCCGTACTCGTCCCGGAAGCTCCTCGGCAGGATCCGAAGGAGCCACCGGTGGATTCGTACGCCGACGCTCACGCCGGCCGCCCCCCCTCGGCGGGCAGGATCCGCGCGCCCCGGGCCAGCTCCACCAGCTCCTCCAGTCGCATCGATTCCGCTTGGAGAACGGCGAGCCCGAAATCCGTGAGACCGTAGTAGCGACGTCGGGCGTCTTCCCCCCCGGGTGTCTCCCGCTCCTCGATCAGACCTTCGTCGCGGAGGCGCTTGATCGCGGCGTAAAGCGTGCCCGCCTCCAGCTCGAGGCGACCGTGCGTGCGTTCCTCGACGTCCTTGATGATCCCGTATCCGTGTCGGGGGGCGCCCGACAGCGAAAGGAGCACGTGATACACGACGTGGGTCAGCGGCAAATGCCCCTGAGCGGCCCTCAGAAGTGCGGAACGATCCACGGCTCGGACTCCCGGTGTGCGGGGGGTGGCCTCGCCACCTCGACTACATGGCGTCGCCCTATAGTAGGGGGGAAGGCCATATAGGGGCAAGCCCTATAGTCTGTGGAGCCGAATCAGCGAGGAGCCGGCAGCTCGGGCAGCACGAAGCCGTGGCGCTCGTTGATCTCGCGCACCCGTGGGTCGTCGAGCACGCGCTCGTAGATCCACTCGTAGTGCGTGATGGACGCGATCACGGCTCGCGCATGCTCCTCACCGAGCAGATGGGAAAGACCCTGCAGCTCCAGATCACAGACGAGGAGGTGGCGATACGTCGACTCGACGTCCCGTGCCCCGCCGCCTTCTCGCCCGGGCGCGTCCGGATAGAGCTCCGCGAAGTCACGCATCGCCGCCCGGAACGCCGACAGTGTCTCGCCGTCCTCGAGCCAATGGAACTGCTCGTGAATGAAGGTGGAGAGCAGCATCGCGTCGTCACCCAGGTGGCGGGTGTGCAGGGTGAGGACGGGATGGCTGTGCGGAATCTCCGTCTCGTCGATCACGATCTCACGCGTATACAACCAGCGAGCCACGTCGCGCTCGGCTACGAGCCGCAGCAGCTGATCCCTCGTCTGCCGCTCCGCCTCTGAGTCGTGCGCGAGACGGATCTCGAGGGCGAATGCCACGTTGCCGTCGTCACGGCCCACGTCGAGTGCCCCCTCGACGCCCACCGCAGCGGCCAGCGCGACGACCGCACCGAGAACCGCAGAGCCGAGGGACGAGAGCCCATGTGCCGATCTTCCGACTGAACCGCCTCTCATGTGCATGACGTCTTCATCCTGACAAGATGCTCTGCCCCGTGTCCCCACTACGTCGGACGTTGCCCGGAGGTTCGAAGGATGCCCGCGGGGTGGTGAGCGGGCCTCTACTCCTCGATGAGCGCTTCCCTCGGATCGAAGCCGACAGCACGGCGGGCCGGCAGCCACGTGGAGACGATCGCAAGCACGGTCATCACGACCGGCACCAGCGCGAACGTCAGCGGGTCCCTCGACGAGACGTCGTACAGGAGCGCGTCGAGGGAGCGGGCGAGGAGGAGCGCAACCATCGTCCCCGCAACGATCCCGGCGCCGGCCAAGTGGAGCGCCCGCCGCACGACCATCCAGTGCACCTCGGTTGGCTCGGCCCCCAGCGCCATGCGGACTCCGATCTCGTGTCGGCGACGCGCGACGGAGAAGGATGTCACACCGTAGATGCCCATCGCCGCGAGGAGCAGCACGATCGACCCGAACGCTCCGAGGACCTGCATGCTGAAGCGAGGCCAGGCGACGGTCCGGCGGACGTCGTCCGAGACGACCGTGGGCTCGATGGCCGGTGTGTCCGAATCGACAGCGAGCGTCACCTCGCGAAGAAGCGGGATGGTGGCAATCGGGTCCCCCGCCACCCTCACGAGGACGGTCGGTTGATCCCAAGCCGTGAACGTGAACGGCCGATAGATGCGCGGCCTCGGCTCGACGTCGATCCGCTCGTCGCGCGCGGTCGCCACGACGCCGATGATCTCGCACTGCCGCCCGCCGGGGAGGAACCAGGTGACGAGGCGCCCGACCGGATCCTCACCGGGGAAGAGGAGATCGGCCAACGTACGATCGATGATGACGGGCGGATGCTCGACCTCCTCCCCCCGTCGGAGTCGGTCCCGAAGGTCGAAGGCCCGCCCCGAAAGAAGTGGAATCCCGGCGGCATCGAAGTACCCCGGGCTGACAGCGCGCCAGCTCACCGGGTGGAAGCCCTCCTGCCGGTCGGGCTCCCGATCGGACCTCGCGACGAAGTTGGAGGGGCGCATCGAGGAGAATGGGCCCGCGGTCGTCGCGCCGGCCGCTTCCACACCAGGGATCGTCGACAGCTCGGAGGTCAATCGATCGAGGTACTCGGCACGGGCGACCTGATCGTAGCGTGCATCGCTCAGCCGGACCCCGAAGCGCACCACCGACGAGGCCTCGAAGCCGAGCTCGACCTGTTGCAGCTCGACGAAGCTGCGCGTCAGAAGCGCTGCACCGCTCACGACCGTGACTGCCAGGGCGAACTGAGCCACGACCAACACGTCTCGAAAACCGTGCCCTCCCGCCCCCGCCCGACCGCCGAGGCGCAGCAGACCGAACGTGCTGTCGTTCAGCAGGAGGAGCGCCGGTGCGACTGCGGCGAGGAGCACCGTGCCGATCACGGTCAGCCCGGCGACACCCAGCGCCCCCAAATCCACCTCCGCTTCCGCGAGACGCGCGATGTCCCCCGGTCCGAGCGCGCGTACCACATCGAGGCCCAAATGCGCGAGGAGGACCGCGAGGCCACCTCCCACGACCGCGAGGATGAGTCCTTCCGCCACGAGCTGCGCACCGATACGGCTCCGTCCGGCGCCAAGCGCGGTGCGCACGCCCATCTCCCTCGCCCGCACCGATGCGCGGGCCAGCAGGAGGTTCGAGACGCTTGCGCACGCCATCAGAAGAAAGAGCGCAACCGAGCCGAGGAGCAGCCCGCCCAGGCGCGTGAGACGTTCACCGATGAGCCAGTCGCGGATCGGGCGCACCGACGAGCCCCAGCCGTCATTGCTCTCCGGGTATTCGACGGACAAAGCGGAGGTGATGCCGGCCATGTCGTCTCGGGCCGTCTCGATCGTGATCCCCGGTCGGAGACGCGCAACCGTCTCGATGCGCTGGTCGTCCCGATAGACGTCGGGGTTGGGCGCGAGTGGTGTGAAGACCTCCACGCCGGGCCAGCCGCGGTCCGAAGGAACGACACCGACGACCTCACGACCTGCCCCGTCCAGCACGATGGCACGACCGATGATTTCGGGGTCGGCCCCGAAGCGCCGCTCCCAGGTACCCTCCGAGAGAAGCACGACGTCCGTCGCGCCACCGTAGCGGTCTTCCTGCTCGAGGAAGTTCCTACCCAACACCGGTTCGATCCCGAGCAGCGGGAAGAAGGTGTGGCTCACGCGGCGGCCGTCGACGCTCGTGGGGTCACCCACTCCGGTGAGCACCGGGCTCTCGTACCCCATCGCCGCCATCTCGACGAACGATTGCTGGCGCGCACGGAAGTCGACGAAGTTCGGCTCCGAAGTCGAATAGAGACGCCCCTGAGGGGAAGTCTGACTCACGTGCACCAACGCCTCGGGCTGGGCGAACGGCAGCGGCGCGAGGACGACGGCGTGAACCACGGAGAAGACAACCGTCGTGGCCGCGACGCCGACGGCGAGCGTCGCCAACGTGAGTCCGCTCGAGAGCGGGTGCCGGCGCATCTGTCGCAGCGCATGGCTCACGTCCTGGCGCGCGGCATCCACTGCCACGCGCCACCCGGGACGCATCGAGGTGGGCGCCTCGCTCGCGATCGCCTCAGGGTCACCGAAGCGCCGAGCGGCTTCTGCCCGGGCGTCCTCTGGGCTGAGCCCCTCGGACTCCAGATGTGCCTCGAGCTCCTCGAGGTGATGACGCATCTCGTCGCGGATGCGCCGGGTGTTCGGATCGAGGTTCATGGCTAGACCTCCGCCTCGAGCACCTGCCGAACGGCCCACGTCGAGCCCTCCCAACGGGTGCGTAGCTCGTCGAGCTCCTCGCGACCCCGTGGAGTGAGTCCGTAGTATCGGGCGCGGCGCCCTCGCTCGGTCCTCCGCCATTCCGATTCGAGCGCTCCACGCTTCTCGAGCCGATGCAGAGCCGGGTACAGGGCTCCTTCTTCGACTGTCAGGCGATCTCCCGTCACGGCCTCGATCCAGCGGGCGATCCCAAACCCGTGCAAGCGCTCCGCAGAAAGCGCCTTGAGGATCAGCATGTCGAGCGTCCCCGGGACCAACTCCACCCGTTCGTCCATCCTTCGCCTCCACCCAGGACCGCATGCTCGGCGGCCACGCACCCTGATCGACTGAGGGGAAACCCTAAGCCACTTACCCTAAGCGGTCAAGGGTACTGTGGCGTCGCCCTCGAACGACCCGAGGCCTCGACCTCCGCGACTTGGCTCGCCAGCGAGCCAACGCCGACACCCTCCGTCGGCTTGAGGTGGAGGTCCCGCTGCGGGAAGGGGATCCGGATCGATGCGTCGCCCAAGGCCGCCTCGATGCCGACATACAGGTCGCTGAGAACATCTACGAAGTCAGCCATCGTGACCCAGCATCGCAGCCGGAAGTCGAGCGAGCTCTCCCCGAACCCGATCATATGTGCGGCGGGTCCCGGATCGTCCAATACCTTGGGATGGCCGGCGGCCACCGTGCGCAGAACCTCGAGGACCCGTTCCGGCTCCGTTCCGTACGCCACGCCGACGAACGCCTCGATACGGCGCGTCTGGTCGGATCGTGTCCAATTGATCACCTCGTGCGCAACCAGATCGGCATTCGGGAGAATGATCTCCGCCCCGTCGTAGCTACGTATCGTGCTCGACCGAATCCCGATGCGGACGACCCGACCGAGGTGACTCGTCGTCTGTACGGTGTCGCCCACACCGATCGGCCGCTCCACGATCAGGATCAGCCCCGAGACGAAGTTGTCAACGATGTTCTTGAGGCCAAAGCCGATTCCCACGCCGAGAGCGCCGATCACGACCGTGAGCTGCGTGGCTCCGAGCCCAAGGGCCGAGGCGGCGACGACGGCACCGATACCGTACACGACGTACGTGCCGAGCGTGACTACGGATTCCGCAGCTCCGGGCCGGACTCGCATCCTCGGGAGGAGCTCCTCGCGCGCCAGGCTGGCGACGAGCCGCGCCGTCACATGGGTCACGATCAAGACGACGATCGCACCCACGATACCGCCGGTGTAGATCGTCATTCCACCCACGGAGAGCGAGGTACCTGCAATCGTGGCCCATAGCTCGTGCAGCGGGGGCCAGACGTGGAACGCCGTGAGCGTCCCCCGCGTCCACATGATTGCGACCACGAAGCCGAGGAGACCCTCGAGCTGGTGCTGGGTCCCGGATCGTCGGCGCAGGAAGCCCCACGTCGCATC
>JBDHDM010000145.1:0-17566 GCA_039591515.1 Gemmatimonadota bacterium
GACGGCCTGCTGCGGGAGCACGGCCAGGAGCGTGAGGGTCGCGAGGCTGTACATCGGCACGACCTCCTCTTCCTCTGCGGGGAGCGCAGAACGTAGGAGGTTCCGAGCCCGACGCCCAGCCTCGATCAGCTCATCGGTCCAGCGCGAACACCCAGACGACCCCTCCCGTCGGCACATGCGTGTACGTGCCACGAATGGCGTCGATGCGACGGGTCATGCTGGCCGGGTCCACTCCCCACCCCGACTGCACCGCGATGTACTGCACGCCACCGACCGCGAACGAGACGGGGACACCCATGACGCCCCCGCTCATGCTCTGGCTCCAGAGCTCCTCACCGCTACGCGCGTCGAAGGCGCGGAACTGTCGGTCAGGCGTCCCGCCCTGAAAGACGAGCCCACCACCCGTGGTGAGCAGTCCTCCCCAGTTGAGCGTCGCGAAGTCGACCTTCCACACCTGTCGACCGGTGTTCATGTCCCATGCCTGCAGCTCGCCGATGTGGTCTTCCGACTCCGGCGGCAACGTCAGGTCGGGATCGGCACCCGTGTAGCCGCGGCCCGGCACGTACTCGACCTCCAGCCCCTCGATGGTTCCGCAGTGGTTCGTGTTCGCTGGAATGTAGACGAGCCCCGTGCGCGGGTTGTAGGCGGCAGGCGGCCAGTCCTTGCCACCCCACAGCGACGGGCAGAAATCCGTGATCTGGCCCGTGGTCGGCTTGTGCGCCGGATCGTAGCTGGGGCGTCCGGTCCGCGGGTCGATCTCGGTGAAGACGTTCTGGTTCACATACTCCGTCGCGCCCACGAAGCCGATTCCGTCTTCCCTCCGCTCCAGGAGCCACAAGTATCCGTTGCGTCCCGGGTGAACGAGCGCCGGGAACGACCGACCGTCGCGGGTCACGTCGAGGAGCAGCGGTGTGGACACCTCGTCCCAGTCCCACGACCCGTTCCAGTGATACTGGTGATACCCACGGATCTCTCCCGTCTCCACGTCGAGCGCGAGCACCGAGTTCGTGTACAGGTTGTCGCCGTCTCGCTGGTCACCGACCCACGGTCCGGGGTTTCCCGTCCCCCAATAGGTCAGACCGGTCGCCGGATCGTAGTGACCGGGCAGCCACACCGGCGCCCCTCCCGTACGCCATGTCTCGCCAGGCCAAGTATCGTTCCCGAACTCTCCCGGTGCGGGTATCGTGTGGGTCCGCCAGACCTCGGCGCCGGTTTCGGCGTCGAGGGCCACAACGAATCCGCGAATGCCGAGCTCTCCACCCGATGCGCCCACCATGATTCGCCCTTCGGCAGCGAGCGGCGCGATCGTCATGTAGTAGCCGGAGGCATTGTCCGCGACCGTGACGTCCCAGACGAGTTCTCCACTGGTGGCGTCGAGGGCCAGCACACGCGCGTCGAGCGTCGCCATGTAGACACGGTCTTCGTAGAGGGCGACACCCCGGTTCGTGTCGTGGATCGCCACGAGTCGGTTGGGTAGGTCGTGCTCGTACATCCAGAGGAGGTCCCCGGTGCCCGCGTCGAGGGCGAAGAGCTTGTTCTGCGGTGTCGTCACGTACATCACCCCGTCGTTCACGATGGGCGGTGACTCGTGCCCTCCGTTCACCCCGGTCGCGAAGGTCCAGACGGGTCGTAGGCGCTCGACGTTTTCGGCCGTGATCTCATCGAGCGGGCTGTAGCCCCACCCCCCGTAGTTGCCTCTGTAGCTCAGCCAGTTTTCGGGTTCCGGATCGTCGAGGCGCTCTTGGGTCACGGATCGAGGAGACGCGACGGCTTGCCAGGCCGACACGGGGGCGGCAACCAGCACGCTGCCCAGGGCAAGAAGAACGGCGCTGCCGAATCGATCGCTCATGCTGGTGCTCCGGGTACGGGAAGACGCTCGGCGGTGGGACTTCTCCTGGAGTGGCGGTCCCGCCGTCGTGCCCTCGGCGCATCATATCGAAGGAGACCGGTCGCGGGCGACCTCGTGCCTATATCTTTAGCGGTCGACAGAACGGAGGGCGCCGGTCGGCCATGAAGAGTCGGAAGAGGATGAACTCGACGGTGTCGGGTCCCGCCGCGGGGCGCACGGTGGTCGGGTGCGCCTGGCGAAGCCTCACCACCGCCTCCGGTGCCGTCCTCGCCTCCGCGCTCCTGTCGGCGTGCTCGGATCCGGCCGGTCCAGAGCATCGGGACAGCATCGAAGCGTGGATGGATTTCCACGACGTGCCGGGCGTCAGCGTGGCGGTCATCCGCGACTTCCGGGTGGCGTACCTGGAGCAGTACGGCGTGATGAGCAACGTAGGCGGCCAGCCGATCGACGAGCTCACCCGCTTCCAGGCGGCGTCCCTGAGCAAGGGGGTGTCCGCGGCCACCGTCATGAGCCTCGTCGAAGCGGGCACCTTGCAGCTCGACCAGGACATCGACACGTACCTCGCGTCGTGGCAGTTACCGTGGACCGTCGCGCGCGGCGGCGAGCCCGTGACGTTGCGCCGTCTGCTCAGCCACACGGCAGGCACCACGGTGTCCGGGTTCCGCGGATACCGCCAAAACGAGCCGGTTCCGACGTTGAACGAGCTGCTCGACGGGACGCCGCCCGCCAACTCCGCCCCGGTCGTCGTCGACGTGCACCCCGGCGCCATGTTCAGATACTCGGGTGGTGGCTACGAGGTCATGGAACGTGCCGTGCGCGACGTGACGGGGGAGACGTTCCCCACGGTCGCGCACGATCGGATTCTCGGGCCCCTCGGCATGACACGAAGCACGTTCGAGCAGCCCGCCCCCGATTCCCTGGCGCCCTTCCTGCCGACTGGCCACTACGCGGAGGGAACGCGCGTTCCGGGCGGCCACCACATCTACCCGGAGATCGCCGCGGCAGGCCTGTGGGCGACCCCGGAGGATGTCGCGCTCTTCCTCATCGAGCTCCAGCGCACCCTGCGCGGTGATGGCTCAGGCGTACTCGGCCGCGCCTCCGTCGAGACGATGTTGACGGAGGTGATGCGCGACTACGGGCTCGGCTTCGACCTGTGGAGCCGTCTGGGCCAACCGTACTTCGGACACCAAGGCGCCAACGACGGGTTCCGTGGCGGGACGGTCGCACACCGCACGAGTGGAGACGGGGCCGTGATCCTCACCAACAGCGATCGTGGATCCGACCTGTTCTGGGATGTGGTATCCGCCCTCGGACGCAGGGAGGGCTGGCCCGGGTACTGAGATGTGATGCCAAGTGTAGCGAGCGACGTCGGCGGGGGACCGCCACGACTGGAGGTCCGACTTCTCGGCGTAGTCGAGGTCATTCTGGAAGGCCGGCGCCTTCGCGCTTTCAACTCCCTTCGCCTGCAGCGGGCCCTGGCGTTGATCGCGATACGGCGGGACCTGCAGCACCGCTCCCGACTCGCGTTCGAGCTCTGGCCCGATTCCGACGAGCGCCAGGCACGTACCAACCTTCGGAAGCTGATCCACGATCTCCGGCACTCGATCCCGGATATCGGTGCGTTCGTCGAGATCGACAACGAGGTCGTGCGCTGGATCCCGGATGGGCCAGGTGAGGTGGACGTGCTCAAGTTCCGTGAGGCGATCTCCGTGGGAGACTTGGACCTCGCGGCCCGCCTCTACTCGGGCGATCTCCTGCCAGCCTGCTACGACGACTGGGTCCTGCGCGAGCGGGCCAAGCTCCGAGCCGAGGCACACGCGGTGTTCGTACGCATGGCGGAAGACGCCGCCGAGGGCAACGACCACCGGGTGACGATCGAGCGTGCGCAGCGGCTCATCGACTTGGAGCCGACCTCCGAAGCGCCGGTCAGGATCCAGATGGAAGCCTACGCCGCGCTCGGCGACAGAACCGCCGCTCTCCGCTCCTATCACCGGTACGCAGAAGCGCTCGAGCGGGACCTCGGGATCGCGCCGGGTGGGGGAATCGGCGCGGTGTACGAGCAGCTCAGGGTCGGCGGAGTCGTCGGGGGCGCCGAAGAGACGGCCGATCCCACGCTCGCCACGGAGTCCCCCTTCGTCGGCCGCGACGAAGAGCTTGGCCGGCTCGAGCAAGCGTGGGAGACGGTACGCACCGGCGGAGCCCACCTCCTGTTGGTCACCGGCGAGCCGGGCATCGGGAAGTCCCGCCTCGCGACGGAGCTCGCCAGACGCGTTCGCCGGGCAGGACACAGGGTTTCGTCCGCTCGGGCGTACGAGGCGGCAGGCCGACTGCCCTGGGGCCCCGTCGTCGACCTGCTGCGATCCGACGCGCTACAGGTCCACATCGACACGCTCGACCCGATTTGGAGAGCCGAGTTGTCTCGGCTCATGCCCGAGCTCCTCGAAAACCCGCCCACACTCGATCCGAGCCAGCCGACGGATCCGGCCCGGCGCCATCGGCTCTTCGATGCGGCGAACCGGGCCATCACGGCGGGAGAACGGCCCCTCTTGCTGATCGTCGACGACCTGCAGTGGTGTGACGCCGAGACCATCGAGTTGGTCGGGTTCGTCGTCCGGTCCGGGGGGACGGCGCCCATCCTCGTCGTGGGCACGGTTCGCTTGGAGGAGGTACCGGAGGAGCACCCCCTCGTAGGAGTCGTCGACGCCCTGCGGCACGACCGGGCAGTGACCACGGTCGCCCTCGACCGTCTCGACGAGGCCACGACGGCCGCGCTCGCCGCTCGACTGGGCGCTGTCGACTCCGTCGACCCAGGACTGGCTGTGCGACTCTGGTCCGAGACCGAGGGCAACCCACTCTTCGTCATCGAAGCACTCCGAGCCGGCATGTCCTCCGCCGGGAGTCAGGGCGTGCTCACGCCTACGATGCGGGCGGTGTTGCGCGCCCGGCTGCGGCAGCTGCCCGACGACGCGCGGCGACTCGCCGAAGCCGCGGCCGTGTTCGGTCGGCCCTTTTCCGTCGATCTCATGGTCTCCGCCACCGGCATCGACGAGCCGGCGCTTGTCGATTTGATCGACGAGCTTTGGCGTCGACGGATCCTCCGCGACCATGGGCCCACGTACGACTTCAGCCACGACAAGCTCCGGGCGGTGGCACTCGAGATGGTCAGTCCGGCCCGCCGCCGACGGCTGCATCGTGCGATCGCCGACGCAATCGCGGCCCAGAAACGCCGGGACCCCGAGGCGGTCGCTCCACAGCTGGCCGCTCACTACGACCAGGCCGGGCTCGTCGAGCCGGCCGTCGATGCGTACCAGATGGCCGGAGCCCGGGCCGTGGCGGTCTCGGCTCTCGACGAGGCCGTCGCGATGTTCCGACGAGCGCTCACGCTTCTCTCCGACATGCCGCCCTCGCCGAGTCGGGATGCACTCGAGCTCGAGCTCCGGGTCGCGCTCGGGTCTCCGCTCGTAGCTCTCGAGGGCTACGGCTCTGCCGGCGCGCATCAGGTTTACGAGCGCGCCCTCTCGTTGTGCCGGAAGCTCGCCCGGCCCGTCGACCCGCCGATCCTCCGCGGCCTCGGCCTCGCCCGGCTGCAAGGCTGTCGCTTCGATGACTGCAGCGCGCTGGGGCAGGCTCTCCTCGACCACGTGAGTGATGATCGGGTCACCCGCACCGAAGGACGATACCTCCTCGGTGTGAGCGCCTTCTGGCGAGGGGACCTGACGGCCGCCCACGAGCATCTCGACGCCGCCATCGACGCGTATGACCCCGCCCGCCGAGCCGAACACCTCGCGCTCTATGCGCAGGATCCGCGCGCGGTGTGCCTGGTACGCCGGGGATGGATCCAGCTGTGGGTGGGAGACGCCGGGCAGGCGAGCGAAACAGCTCGATCCGCGCTCGAGATGGCCGTCGCGCTCGACCACCCGATGACCCTGGGCTACGTCATCACCTACGCCGCGATCATCGCGGCCGAGTCCGACGACCTGACAGGTGTGACCTCCCTCCTCGACGACGCCGAGCTCCTGCAGAAGCGTCTCCCGGAGCGCTACCTCAAGGTGGTCCTGGACGCCCTCCGGGGCTGGGTGGCGGTCCGCGAGGGCTCGTTCGGACCCGTCGAGGACATCCTTCGAGCCGTGGCGATCTCCCGCGCCGAGGGAGAGACCCTCCACCTGACCTACTGCCTCTTGCTCCTCGCCCGCGCTCGTGCCTTGACCGGTGAGCTGGAGGAGGGAAGGGTGGCCACGCGCGAGGCGATCGAATGGTCGCAGCGCCGAAACCAGGGCTACCTGGAGGCCGAGCTGTGGCGTGTCGACGCGGAGCTGGCCTATCGCAGCGGCCAAGCCGACGCCGCGAGAGCGGCCCTGCGGAACGCGACCGAGCTCGCCGCCGCGCAGGGGGCATCGTGGCTGGAGCTCAAAGCGCTCCACTCGCTCGCAAGCCATTTTGACGATGCGACCGCGCACGCGCGACTCGCGGAGCTGGTTCGGACCCTTCCGTCGGGCCGCGATCTCCCGGCGGTCCTGGCCGCCACGGGCCTCCTTTCCCGAGGGCGCTAACGCGGAACGCTTCCGGAACGCCTGCTGGCACATCGTGAGTCACGTCCTTGGCGAACCCGAGCAGAGGAGCACCCATGAGCCACGTTATCCCGGCACTGACAGAGGCCGTGCGCGGACGAATCATCACGCGGACGGATCCCGACTACGACGACGCTCGCGCCGTCTACAACGCCATGCACGATAGAAAGCCCCAAGCCGTCGTGCGGTGCGTGGACGCGGCCGATGTCATGAGCACCATCCGAGCGGCCCGGGACAACGGGCTCGATCTCGCGGTGCGCGGCGGGGGCCATAGCGTCCCTGGGTTCGGCACGGTGGACGACGGCCTCGTGGTCGACCTGTCGGCGATGAGCCACGTTCGGGTCGATCCGCACCGGAGGGTCGCCCACGTGGGGGGCGGTGCGACCCTCGGTGACGTCGACCACGCGACCTACCCGTTCGGATTGGCGGCTCCCGGGGGCGTGGTCTCGACCACCGGAGTCGGTGGTCTGACGTTGGGGGGCGGCATCGGCTATCTGACCCGCAGCGTCGGCCTGACCATCGACAACCTCCTCTCGGCCGACGTCGTCTTGGCCGATGGACGACAGGTCACTGCGAGCGACTACCGGAACGAGGACCTCTTCTGGGCGTTACGCGGCGGCGGCGGGAACTTCGGGGTCGTCACCAGCTTCGAGTTTCAGCTCCACGACGTCGGTGACGTCGTAGGAGGACCCATGTTCTACGAGGTCGACGACGCGGAAGCCGTCCTGGAGGGATACCGGGAGTACATGGCCGACGCACCCGAGCAGCTCGGTTGCTTCTTCGGGTGGCAGATCGCGCCTCCCTTGCCCTTCATCCCGGAAGAGCGGGTCGGAGACTTGTTCTGCGTCTTGGTCTGCTGCTGGAACGGACCCCACGAGGAGGCCGAGCGGGTCTTACGCCCCCTGCGGGACCTCGCCGAGGTGAAGGCGCAGAGTGTCGACGTCTTGCCGTTCCCCGCACTGCAAAGCGCCTTCGACGGCCTCGTGCCGAGGGGCATGCTGCACTACTGGAAGGCAGACTTCATCACCGAGCTCACCGACCCGGCGATCGCCGCGCACATCGAGCACGGCAGGAAGACCCCCCACATCAGCTCGAGCATGCACCTCCACCCCATCAACGGTGCGGCCCAGCGGATCGGTGCCGACGAGACGGCCTTCGGGCACAGGGACAAGAGCTTCGCCCCGGTCATCGTCGGCATCTGGGACGACCCGGCCGACAGCGAGGCCAACATCCGGTGGGTCAAGGAGTACTACGCGGCCATTCACCCCCACTCGGGCAGCGACGGCGGTTATGTCAACTTCATGTCCAGCGACGATGGTCACCGCGCGGCGGCGAACTACGGCGTGAACTACGACCGGCTCGCTGCGGTGAAGGCGACGTACGATCCCGACAACCTCTTTCACGTCAACCAGAACATCGCCCCGGCGCACGGGGGGTGAGCGTCAGCGCAGAGTGGCGAGGAGGTTCACGGCCCGCTGCGTCGCGACGGATCTACGGACGGGGCCAGTGCGCGGGGCTCCAGGGGCCCTGAATGCCCGCCCAGTAGGGGTGTGGAACGTCGCGTGACCCCTGCGCCTCCCAGTGGGCCGGATCTGCGTGACGCGCGACGGCGACGGGCAGCACTGCGGTGGCACCGTGGTTGAGGAGGGCGCCCGCCGCGCTGAGCATCGTGCCTCCGGTGACCCACGTGTCGGCCACCAGGACGACCCGCTTGCCCACGACGGCGTAAGGGCCTGGTGCGAAGTCCTCCGGGTAGTACGAGCGTCGCCGTCGCGGGGGCCCACCGCCGCGATAGGTGAGCGAGTCCCGGGGCCGCAGGCCCAGAGGGCGGGCCACGTCGACCAATGCGACCAGCGGCTGATCGCCCCAACGCCGGTCGGGCTGCTTCGACGGTACGGCGACGACAGCCTCGGGAGTACCGCCGAGCGCCCGTTCGACGTCCCCCTCGTGGGCATTGAGGTAGGTTCGAAGAACCCCCGCCACCTGTGAGAAGTGCCCCCGCCGACCCCGCCGGTACGTCGCGAGTCGTGTGGCCCAACCGTGCCCTGCCACGGCGGTGGTGATGGCCACGAACGACGTCCACAACATTCTCGGGATGTGGTGGTAGCTGCGCATGTGGTCGCACCCGTCGCAGAGCACGTACCCGGACGCTCTTCCCCCGAGACACAGCGAGCACACGGAGTCGTCAGAAGCCGGAAGTACTCGCTGGATGTGACTGCGGATCACGTTGACGATGTCCTGAGCCTGGCGGGGGCGCGACGCGTGGGGACCCAAAGACGAGGAGCCCCATGGACAAGATGACCGGATCCGTCAGCCCGCGTCCACGATCGCCCCCCCACCCCCGTGCGAGCGGCATCGCACCCTCCCTACGAACGGTCAATGAACCGTGAGGGCGGGCACCTCGATCCGGCACGGCTCGGTGGACTGCACGGACGGGGCACACAAGTCGCTGAGGAAGGTCTCGTCGTGGGGGTCCAGGTGCTCCTCCAGCAGCCTGAGCCTGCGGGCCGCCACATCCTGTCGGACCGCCGGCACGAGGTTGAGTCCGTACTCGGTCACGAGCCCGACGCGGTAGATGATCACGACCGCGCGTTCCTTGCGGAATGGCGAGTAGGCGACCCGGTCACCCTTGGCCCAGGGGCCGTGGCCGTCGCCGGTCACCTCGTAGATCCTCACCATGACTTATCATGAGTGTTCGGCGTTACGCCGGAGTTACGCTCGCCCACGAGGGTGACGGCGAGGGGGCTGGGCTACCGGATTCCCGTGTCGAAGTGGACCGTCACCTCGGAATATTCGCCCGCGGTCACGTCCACGTCCTGGTCGGTCGCGATGGGGAACGGATCTCCGGACTCGGGCCGGAGGGTGTAGGCGCCGGGTCGGAGACCGATCCGGAACGTGCCATCCGCGTCGGAGCGAACGCGGGCCACGGAATCGCCACCGCGAACTCGGACATCGATCGTCGCTTCGTACGGAAGGTCCGGACACGGCTCGTGGAGCGACACGACCGGACACTGCGGACCGATGAGCACCACACCCTCGATACCCTGTGGCGCGCTCGGCCCGAGCAACGCGTCCGTACCGCATGCGGACAGGGCGAGGATCAGGAGGTAGGTCGTCGGCAATCGCCAGTCGTACATGTCTACTTCGTACGCCCGCCGGCCTTCTGGGTTGCTGCGGGCCGCACCGCACGGCCTGCGGCCAGGGACCGGGGTCGAGGCACGAGGAAACGAATGACCGCTTCCCGCATGAAGTACCCGACTTCGCGGCCTACGTGGGGCTGGCGCGGGAATTCATGACGACTGCGGGAAGTCCCCAAACCGTTACAAAGCAATGGCGTAGGGACTTTCCGTGGCCGAAGCGGCTCCCCTGGCACGCGGCGTGCTCGTGTGCGCGGCAGTTATGAAGACCGACCCTACGTCCGGACGTCGCCGTGTCCGGCGAGGTCCTGGAAACGAGCTTCGACGCCACCACGGGAGACTGGATCTGCCTGGTGGAAGTGGTCGCCACCGCCTCGGGCGCCGATGGAGAAACCACCGCGACGTGGACGGAGAGTCAGTACGAATTCGTCAACGTGGGCAGCGGCGAGTCCTGGGTCGACACCTGGGACATTCAGGAGATGATCGATCGGTTCGGAGCGGGCCAGATCAAAGCAGGCGAGAGTCAGACCACGGTTCGGCGCTTCTTCTCGCCCCAGCACTTCGACGTGAACGTCGAGCTCGGGTGGACACTCCCGGGCAGGCCCGACAGGTACGTCGCTCGCGGTCAGTTCGACTGCTACTAGCACCGGCTTCGCGTCGGAGGGGTCGATCCCCTTCCGTCCTGGCGGGCCGGGCAGCCAGGGGGAAACGAAAGAGGCGGCCCCCCGACTCGGGGGACCGCCGCTTCCCGCTCACGACCTGGGGGGGCATGGTCGATCACGAACTACACGGGCAAGTTGCCACCCGGGGCGTTATTTCTGCGTTATTTGGAAACGTGCGTTTCCGAGGCTGAACGGTTCCGGTCGGAGAGACCCGCGTGGGTGTCACGCCCGCTCTGCTGCGCCCCCGGGGAACGAGAGCGGAAGAACCGACCCAGAGCTAGCGAACGCGAAGGAACCCACCCGCGGTATCGTACGCGGAAACCCGCCCGGTCATGCCGACCGAGCGGGCTCAGTGAGTTACTGGCAGTATTCGCCTCCGCGGTTCGCGTTCGATGAGTGCGGCTGAGCTGTGGGCCGCGCCCCGCTCCTTCACCGCTTCGGATCGGAGTGGGAGGCGCGTCTCGAACGGCTAGCTAGTTGCGCTCGGAGAAAGGAGCGCCAACAAACAGTGCGACGATGCCCGCGACGAGCGTCCACACGATGATCGAAGTGAGAAGCATGTTCTGTTACCTCCTTTCCCCCTTCGAGCCACACTCAGCGGACGCGATCGCGATGCCCCGAAGGGCGACCAGCGATCCCGTACGCGCGATTCGTTCATGCCCTGCTCCTGTCTGTCTTGAGGCACACTCGGCTGCACCGATGCATGCCAGGTACGGCACGAAATACTTGCAGCCCGCGGGCCATAAGTGGTGGTTGTCGCTCAACCGGTAGCGCGCCATACACTTAGCCCTGCTTCAGCCCGGCTCGGACACCCGCGTTGCCTGTCAACGCTCTTTCCCCTCGAGGGGGGTCCTGTAAACGCGCTTTACAGCCGCCTGCCCGTCATCGGGCACCCCGCTTATCCCTGCGGAGCGAGATATCGACGGCACGGACGGAGCCCTGCCAAGGAAAGCCCGGACGGCCGGGTGACCGTCCGGGCTCCAGCATCCCCGGCGCGCGCCCGGTCTCCCTACCCGACCCCCTCCACCACCGGAACCGGGAAGCACGTCGCGTCCTCGTACTGCCTCAGCGGTGCGCCGGTATTGGGATCGAGCAGGACCCCATCCGGGTGAATCGAGCCCGGCTCGCCGAGGAAGGGTATCTCGAAAGCCGTCCCCCGCCAGCGCAGGTGATCGCGGAGGCGATGTCCGCCCTCGGAGAAGAACTCTCGCCGACGCTCCTCGATGACGTGAGCGATCGCGTCGTCCGAGGTCGGAAGATCGGCGGCGGTGACCGGCGGAATCGCGGCACGTGTGTGCATCTCGTCGAGAACGGCGATCGCCGCGTCGAGTTGATCCGTCATCGCGTATGCTTCGGCCAAGAACAGCTGGACCTCTCTCCAAGACGCCATCATCGTCGGCGCGTTGAAGGAGTTGGCCTTGTCGTGCCGCCAGTGCTCCGTGAAGAAATCGAAGCCGAGAGAGCCGTCGTTGTACACGGCGACTCGTGGATCCGGCGTGCCCATCCATTCCAACGCTCGATAGTTGGGAGCGATGGTGGCGTGCTTCTGGGCCGCGTCATCGGACCCGAGCCCGTTGATCGCCTCGTAGTGCGCGTTCTGACGGTCCGCAGGCTGGATGTCGCGGGTCGCCACGAAGTTGAAGCCGACGGGAACGTTGGGTGCTTCGTTGATCACACTCGTGTACTTCTCTTGCGTGAGCTGCGCGCGAATGAGTCCGACCCGGGCCATGTTCTCGATGTCAGTGAGCCCGGCGTCCTGAGCAAGCCCGATGGCTTCCGAGAAGCGCTGCTCGGCGATCGCCGCCAACTCCTGCGGGCCCAGCACCTCCGGCTCACCATCCAGAGGCGTGCCACAGAACCCCTCGCTGAAGGCGATCAGCGGCCATCCGCCGTAGGCGCGTATGGTCGCCAGGAACTCCGCCCTTTGCGGGACCTCTTCCTCGCTGTAGCCGCTGATCCGCTCGAAGTTGCTCTCCGCCTGCACGCGCGCGCCGTGCAGTGGTGTGTACAGGCCGTAGCTCGCCGCGCAATCACCGATCGCCATGGATGCGAACGTCGGCGGGATGTCGCGCAGGCCCCACCGGGCCATGGTGGAGTTGCCAGAGCTCGCGATCCACTCGTCGGAGTGATGGGCCGCGGCGGCCACGTAGTTGTCCCACGAGCACTCGACATCCGCGACGACCGAGAGCATGAGCGTCTCCGCCAGGCGCGGGTCGTCGAGAGCCTCCTCTTCCACCCGCCCCGGTATGTCCACCTCCAGGAGGGAATCGCATGCCGAAGCCATCAGGCTCAGGGCGAACACGATCAGCACCATTCCGCGGCGCAGCGCCCGCCCACCATCGTTCATGAAGTTCATCTCGGGTTCTCCAGAATCGGGGCGCTTCATCAGAAGTTCACCGTTGCGGTGAGCATGAACCGCCTGATAGGCGGCCAGCCCTCCTGGATGTACGCGTGCAACCCGCCCGGATCGGACCCAACCGCGTTGGTGTCGCGCTGCTCCGGATCACGGATCGGGTAGCCGAAGACCTCGGGGGTCGCCTGCCAGATCGTCCAGAGGTTGTGTCCGGCAAGCGTGAGCGCCAGGCGCTCGGCTCCGATCGAGCTGGAGAAACGGGCAGGCACGGTCCACGTCGCGGCGATCCTGCGGAGCTTCGCGAAGCTCGCGTCGAGGAGTCCGGCCTGGTTGATCCCGTCCGCCCCGAGCGACTCGTACCCGAGCAGGATCGGGTCGTCTCTCTCCTGGATCTCCCGCGTGATACGGAAGAACAGGTGCCCGCCGGCGGCCGTGCCGTTCACCATGTGATGGCCGCCCTGGTAGTCGACCTGGCCGAAGAGCTGCAGATCGTTGAAGAGGGTCAAGGTCAGCCCCGCCGAGACCTCTCGCGTCGGAATCGGCGACCCGCGGAAGATGTACGGAGCTTCGGCGCACGGCACCGGGCCCCCTCCACCCCTCGACAGGTTCGGCGTGTTCTCGATGACGCTGCCGCCCTCGCACAACACGTTGGTCGCCACCGCCGTCTCGCCCGAACCCGTGATGTCGGAGGAGACCACGTTCTTCAAGAAGATCGCACCGAGTGGGAATCCTTCCGCGTAGTATTGACCCGCCCATCCAGTGGTCGGGTTCGCCGCATTGAGAATCTGTGGCGCGAGGCCTCCCATGTCCGCGATCTCGTTACTGTTCGTGGCCAGGCTGAGATTCATGTCCAGGCTCCAGCTGTCCCGCCTCGCCAAGGCCGCGGTGATCCCCAGCTCGATACCGGAGTTCGTGATCTCCCCGATGTTTCGGAACTGAGTGCCCGGAAAACCGAGCGACGGCGACACCGGCACCTGGATCAGGGCCTTCTCACGACTCTGGTCGTAGTACGTGAACTCCACGCCAAGCCGATCATTGAGGAGGCTCGCGTCGAACCCGACTTCGAGCTCGGATCCGACCTCCGGCTCGAGATCGGGGTTCCCGACGTTCTCGGGACGCAGCGTGGAGGCGCCCCCGGGCCCCACCGCAGGCTCGTACGTGCGAAGCGCCGCGAAGACGTCCGGCTGTTGCCCGGCCTGCCCCCAAGCGGCCCGCAGGCGGAGCCCCTGAAGCCAGTCTCGCTGGCCGAAGAAGGGCTCCTCCGAGAGCACCCAGCTAGCGCTGAACTTCGGGTAGAGGATGAAGTCGAAGTTCTGCCCGAAGGCCGAGTTGTCATCCCCGCGGGCGGCAGCCGTGAGGAAGAGCCGATTCTTCCAGGAGAACTGCTCCTGGACGTACGCGCCCAGGGTCTTGTTCTCGACGAAGCCCTCCTCGGCGTTCTTGAGAGCGCCGGAGCTGACGGTCTCCAGGGTGGCCACGGGGAAATCGCTCCCCTGGGCGTAGATCCAATCCAGCGCTTTCTCGTAGTACTGGACGCCGGCCGAAGTGGCGAAGGAGATGTCGTCGTTCGGCGCGAACGTGGCCGTGCCCGAGTAGTCGAAGCTGATGTACTTGGCCGTCTGTCGCATGGACGTCTTCGAGCCGCGTGGCACGAAATGCCCGGGCCCATTGATCGGCCGATAGAGCTGGGTGTTGTTCGTGTCGGTCCAGTCGCCACCCCAGGTCAGTCGGTGGGTGAACCAGTCCGTCGGTCGATGTGTGCCGCTGAACGTGTACGTCTGACGGGTGACACCCTGGTGCCCGTCAACCGAATCAGCCAGGACCTCCGGCAGGTACCCGATGTAGCCCCGGGCCGGGCCATCGACGGGATTGTTCACACCGGATCCCTCCTCGCACCCGCCAAAGCACGACCAGAGGATGGCTGTGGTGACGGGCTGGTTGGCCGAGGCGGACTCGAGGTTCGAGCGGACCCCGCTGATCCCGAAGTTGAGATCCAGGTCGTCGCGTGGAGTCCAGTTCAGGTTCGCGCGACCACGGAGCTGGTTTTGCGAGTTGTAGTCGACCACGCCCTCGTCGCGATCCCAGTCGCCGGAGAAATAGTAGCGGAGATCGTCCGTCCCTCCGCTCACGCTTGCCGAGTAGCCCTGCGCGTGCCCGGTCTGGAACCACTCGTCACCATTCCGGATCCGATCCTCGGCCAGCACGTTGAACTCGGTGACCTCACCCGCGACGCAATCGCCCGACGTTCCCACGCACCGGTAGTAGGTGTTGGGGAAGTACGTCTCGGGATCGGGAAGCCAATTCGCGCCCTGCTTCACAGTCAGCGTGAAGATCGCCGCTCCCCGGGCCCCGCGCTTGGTGATGATGTTGATGACACCGTTGGACGCTTCGGTGCCGTACAGCGTCGCCGCGGCGGGTCCCTTGATGATCTCGATCGACTCGATGTCGTTGGGATTGATGTCGTTGAGGCGCGACGGCGGCGTGCTGTTGTCGACACCCACACCGCCGATTCCACCACCGACGTCGGCGTTGTTTCCGTTGACGCGGACGCCGTCGACGTACACGAGGGGCTGGGAGCTGAGGGCGATCGAGCTGGCACCGCGGATTCGGATGTTCGATCCGGTGCCCACCTCCCCTCCGCCCACACCCACGTTGACGCCCGGTACGGCTCCCGTCAGGAGTGCCTCGACGTTCGCGAGGGGGGACATGTGCGTGAGCTCCGTCGCCGACACCGAGCCCACCGTATTGCCCAAAGCGCGGGCCTGCTGCTCACCCGCCGTTCCTGTCACGACGATCACGTCGAGCTCCAGAGCCCTCGGCTCCATCCGGATCATCAGATCCAGCGTTCCCCGGTCCACCTGCTCGGTCCACGTCTGGTAGCCGAGCATCACGACCTCGAGGGTCACCGTCGCTTGGGAAACGTTGAGCAGCAGAAACCGGCCATTCGCCTGCGTGAGCCCGCCCTGGCCCGTGCCGACCACGGAAACCTGGGCGCCTGCCAAAGGCTGGTTCGTGGTCGCGTCGAGGACGGTTCCGCCGATCTCGTTCTGGGCGGCGGCAGGTACTGGCGACAGGGTCAGAGCTGCTGCCAGCAGACCGACGCAGAGCCGACCCCGATCCCATACCCACCCCCGTGACGGCGACAACCACCGTTCAGAACACCCTTGGCTGCGCATAAGCTGCCTCCTCTCTTGTCAAGGACAGCCCCCACGTCAGACGACGGAAGGCGGCCGTCCTCGGACGCCTCTCTTGCCGCTAGGGCGCCATCATAAGCGCAGGCCCACGAACGCGAAAGCCGGCCTCCGCTCCTGCCTCCGGAGGTCGATCGCGGCCTCTTCGAGCCCACCCCGGCCCTTCCGACCCTGGCCGAATCCCGCTTGAAGGAACCACTTTGGCCTCGTCGTGCGACGTGACCATCGTGCAAGCACTGGAGGACACCAGATGAGGACGCATTGGACCCCTCCTGCCCTCTGGCTCGCCCTGCTGGCCACGCTCGCTTCCGAGCTCCGCCCGCAGGAGCCCGCAGCCCCCATCACCGGAGACGCCATCCGCCAAGCCGAGGCAATCCTGGGCCTGCGGTTCACCGCAGAGGAGCGACGGCAGTTGACCGAGCGTCAGCAGTTCTTCATGGACCTGGAAGCCCTGCGCTCGAGTTATGCGGAGATCCGTTCCGCGGCACCCGACCAATCGGTCATGCCGGCGCTCGCGTTTCAGCCGGGACCGCTCGCCTGGACTCCACCCGCGACCGATACGGGTCCGACCTGGACGCACGTGGGTGGCGTCGAGCGTCCGGACGACCTGGAAGAGGCGGCGTTCTGGACGATCCCCGAGCTCGCGGAGCTGATCCGCACGAGGCAGGTGACCTCCACGGAGCTGACGCGAATGTACCTCGAGCGACTCGATCGATTCGACTCGGACGTGCACCTCGTTGTCACGAGGCTGGGTGAGCATGCGCTGCGGCAGGCCGCGAGAGCGGACGGCGAGCTCGCGGTGGGACGGTATCGGGGGGCCCTCCATGGGATTCCCTACGCGCTCAAAGACCTGTTCGCTGTAGAGGGCCATCCCACCACATGGGGTGCCGTGCCCGAGGGCTTCGAAGAGATGCAGGGCACCGCGACCGTCGCCCGGAAGCTCGAGGAGGCGGGAGCCGTGCTGGTTGCCAAGGTCAGCCTGGGCGCACTCGCATGGGGAGACGTGTGGTTCGGCGGCCAGACCCGAAACCCGTGGGATCTCGATGAGGGTTCGAGCGGCTCGTCGGCAGGGTCGGCGGCAGCCGTGTCCGCGGGCCTCGTTCCGTTCGCGATCGGAACCGAAACGTGGGGATCGATCGTGTCTCCCTCCACGCGGACGGGGGTGACCGGGCTGCGCCCAACCTTCGGGCGCGTCAGCCGCGCCGGAGCCATGGCCGTCAGCTGGTCCATGGACAAGGCCGGCCCCATCTGTCGCGCAGCCGAGGACTGCGGGATCGTCCTCGATGCGATCCGCGGGGCGGACGGACTCGATCCCAGTGCGGTGGACGCCCCGTTCAACTACACCCCGGGGAACGACTGGTCGGAGCTCGTTCTGGGGTACACGGCGGCGGACTTCGAAGGCGATGACGAGGCGGTGCGCCTCGACCGTACGGCCTTGGACGTCTTCCGTGAGCTCGGAGCCCGCCTCGTGCCCGTCGAGCTTCCTGAGCGTCCCGTGGAGGCGCTCAGCCTGATCCTCGCTGCGGAGGCGGCCGCCTCGTTCGATCGGATGACGATGGAGAACCTCGATGACCGGCTGCCCCGCCAGGTCGTCGACGCGTGGCCGAACGTCCTGCGCACAGCCCGATTCATACCCGCCGCGGAGTACATCCAGGCGAACCGGATCCGCACACAGCTCCAACACGACATGGCACAGATCCTCTCGGAGGTGGACGCCTACCTCGCGCCTTCTCTGCGCGGCAACAACTCTCTCATTACGAACCTCACGGGCCACCCCGCGATCTCCCTGCCCGACGGGTCCCTCGA
>JBDHDM010000146.1:0-11323 GCA_039591515.1 Gemmatimonadota bacterium
GGCTCCGCGTTCTGTAGCTCGGGAGCGAGCGCCGTGACCTCGGCGAAGCCGACGCCTACCCCCCGCACCAATCCACCGTCGTCCACGAGGGCGACCGCGGGGTCGCTGGTGAGGACCTGGACGTCGAAGCCCGACACGGGTGTGCCGTTTCTCAGCACCGTGGGGAAGAGCCGGATCGTGTCTCCGATCGTGAGGATCACGTCGACCTCGGGCAGCTCCACCGAGAACTCGTCGCTCACGTCCGATGGGAGGGAGCAAGCAGCCACGATCAGGGCAGCCGCGGCAGCCGCGGTGCTGGGTACGCGCAGCCCCGTCATCCCAGGGGGCGCCCGTCAACGTCGAGCCGATACCGCGCCGCCCGGCCCCGCTTGTTGTATGTGAGCACCAGGTACTCTCCGGGCGTCAGAACCGTGGACACCGCTTCGGCGTCCTCGATCAGAAGGTTGATCTCTCCGTCGCGGCTCCGGTCGTCCTGCCAGATCTGGATGAAGGGACTGAAGTCCGCGTCGGCGAGCCCGTCGGGGCTGGTGGCGCCCATCATCACCGCGTTGCTCTCCGGGCCGAGCCGCCGCACGTCGAGCTCGTAGATGCTGTTAGGCTGTCCGACGTTGTTCACGTCCTGGAGCGCCACGATGTACCAACCGTCCCCGGGGGCCTGAAGCGTGATCCGGCTGTCGAACGTTGTGAAGGAGAAGTCGTCGTTGATGGCGATCTGCTCCCCGCCGTGGAACAGCTGGAGCAGCGAGTTCAACGCCGAGTCCTCGTTGCGGTCTGCGCGTACCTCGATGTCGATCCAGTCGCCGGCACTCGCCTGGAAGGTGAAGTAGTCGGTCTCGTTGATGCCGAAGACGGCACCGGTCGCGCGGTCGCCGAACGCGAGCGTGTCGGCCGTGGCGAACGTGTTGTTGCCCTCGGTTTCCGGGACGACGTTCACGTCCCCGAGGTCCGGTCGCACGCCGGGAATCGTGAAGTGAAACCAGTCCAGGTCCTCGGCGTGGTCGAAGGTGAGGTCGAGACCGCCGGTCGGCCATGGGAGTGCCCCGGCGACGTGGCAGTAGTCGTTTTCCTCGTGCCCGTCGGGAGGCAGCTCCGAGCGGTAGCCGGGATAGACCCGGAGGTCGTACCCGGTGGTCACCGGGTTTCCGGCCGGTGCTTCGACGATCGAAGTTTCCTCGCCGAAGAGGGTGAGGTCGAAGGAGAGCGAGCGCGGGGCGTCGCGCAGCGGGAACATCACCGAGTCGGCGTCGGGATCGAAGTAGTGGTCGACCACACCGAACGCGAAGCCGGTACCCGAGAAATCTCCACAGAACGAGAACGTTCGTTGGACGGTCCACACGAGGTCTCCTCCGGCGTTCCCGATCTCGACCGAGAGAGGTACCGTCTGGAACGAAGCCTCCGGGAAGGAGACGACGACCGTGAGGTCCTGCGACTGGGGCTCGAGCGTGTAGCCGTCGGACCAGCACTGGTCCGGCTCCGTGCCGCCGAACGCGCTCCAACAGTCGAGCTGGCCCGCCGCCCACGGACGGACCTCGAGGGCCAGGCCGCGCAGGTCGAGCGCCGCGGACGCGACCTCGAGGGTCCGGCGGGTGAAGTCGTTTGGCTCCAGGACGTCCTCCTGGACCACGGTGAGCGGCCACGCGGCGGTCGAGCCCCCTTGTCGGGAGAGCAGGATCGACGACTGCTCGGGCACGCCGGCGGGAATCCAGATGCGCAACGTGTCCGATGCGGTCTCGTCGTCCGGAGGCGCGGCAACGAAGGAGTGGATGGTCGCCGGTGTCTCGTTGACGAAAATGAGGTTCAGCCCTCCCGGGTCGAGCCCTGCGCCGGTGATCTCGACTACCTCTCCCCAAGACACGGTGCGACCGTCCGGCGTGTCCGTCACCGTGGGTCGAACGGACTCGATCGCCACGGACCGCAGCACGCGTACCGTGCGCACCGCGGGCGCCGTGTTTTCCAAGCCGACGGCCGTGGCCGTGATCTCGGCCTGCCCGATGCTGATGGCGCGCACCAAGCCGTCGCCTCGGACGTCCACGATCGTGGGGGCGCTGGAGGTGAAACGGATGGGCACGCCGGGCGCGTCTTGGCTCCCCCGCATCACGTTGGCCTGGAATACGGCCGTGTCCCCCACCGTGAGGATCAGCAGCTCCTCGTTCATCGACACGGTGAACTCGTCGCTCACGTCGGATGGAAGCCCGCAAGCCGCGCCGAGCGCGGCGAGGAGGATGACGGCGGCGATCGGGCGCATGAGCAGGATAGGGGGCTCGCGAGGTCGCGCGACAATACCACGTCTCATGCGAATGACACCAGTGTCGGCGTCCCTCTTGGCACCATCGGGAAACATGCGGCAACTTGCGGGGGTCCGAAGCCGACACCGTCCCCGACTCCATGAAGTGCGCGAACTGCCAAGCCGTCCTCTCCGGTGAGCCGACGTGCCCCTCGTGCGGCACGCTGTACACCGTGCCGGGAAGCGGCGTCTCGATGCCCGGGCTCGTGCAGGAATTGGAGCAGAGACTGGCGAAGGCGCTCGAGGGCCGCTTCGAGCTTCGCGGGCTTCTTGGTCATGGCGGCATGGGTGCGGTGTTCCTGGCCGTCGAGGTCAGCCTGGACCGACTCGTCGCGATCAAGGTGCTTCCTCCCAGCCTGTCGATGGATGAGGAGCTCCTCACTCGCTTCCAGCGGGAAGCGCGCACGGCGGCCCGCCTGGACCACCCTGGAATCGTGCCGATCTATGCGGTCGAGACGATCGACGGACTCCACTTCTACGTGATGAAGTTCGTCCCCGGGACGGACCTGAGCCACGAGATTCCGGAAGGGGGTATGCCGGCGGAGAGGGCGCGCGAGATCCTCTGGGAGTGCGCCGTCGCGCTGGGGCACGCACATCGGCGAGGTGTGATCCACCGCGACGTGAAGCCGGCAAACGTGATGATCGACCAGAGCGGGCGCGCCGTCGTGACCGACTTCGGTATCGCGAAGGCGATTCGATCCGGGACGGCGATGACGTCCACGGGTCAGATGATCGGCACGCCGCAGTACATGAGCCCCGAGCAGATGGAGGGGAAGGAGGTCGACGGCCGGGCGGACCAGTACTCGCTGGGCATGGTCGCCCACCACGTGCTCGCAGGACGGCAGCCTTTCGGACACGGTTCCGTGGCGGCCCTTCTCGTCAAACAGCTCAGCGAATACCCGGAGTCGCTCGCGGCTCTGCGCCCTGACGTCCCGGACCCGATCGTCGGGGCCATCGAGCGAGCGATCCGGAAGGACCCGGACGAGCGTTTCGAGACGATGGAGGATTTCGCGCGCGCCCTGTGGCCCGAGCGCGCCGCCGGGGTGTCGACGGGAGGAGGGGCGGAGCGTGCGCACCCCAGTACCGCCGGGCGCCCGACGCCTGGCTCGAGCCCGATGCGCCGGTGGCTGGTCGGGGCTGCAGTTGTCGCAGCGCTGGCCGTGGGCGCGAGTCTCGCGCGCTCCGCCTTCATGAGTGGGGCGCCGGACGGCGTCGAGCTCAGCGACGGAGGCGCGGAGACGAGCAGGCCCGAGACCGGGGTCTCCGTCGCTCCCGAACAGCCCGCCGAAGTGACGCCCGCCCCACCGCCCGGTGGAGGTTCGGCGCTCGTGTCCGAAGCACCCGATTCGACGCCGTCTCAGACGGCCGGGGGTGCGGCCACGCTCGGTCAGACGGCGTCCGGAGCGGGGCCGGGTGGGACCGTCGAGCAGCCGCCGGAGCGTGACACGGAGACGGAGACGCAGGCGACGACGGGCGGTGGAGGGAATGCGCCGGCGGAAGAGGTCGTCGGCTTCCTCTCTGTGAATGCCCGGCCGTTCGCGTACGTCGACATCGACGGGCTCGAGCTCGAGGAGAGCACGCCGATTCACCAGCGCCCGCTGTCGCCTGGCCCGCACGTTGTCGTGATCCGGCGCGAAGGCTATGTCACCGTGGTGGATACCGTCGAGATCACCGCCGGCAACGTGACGACTCACTCCGTCGTCCTGGTTCCGAACTGAGGTCCTGGATGCGTCCGATCCCTTGCTCCGTCCGTGGTGCCCTTTCGGTCCTGGCGGTCTTCGTCGTGCTCCCGGGCGGGGTGGATGCCCAGCGGCGCGTCGCACCCGACACCATCCGCCACATCCAGCAGGTCGATCCGCTCCACGGACCACCGGGCACGGAGGTGACGATCTTCACCGAGAATCTGCCGCCCCAGGCCAAGGTCCATCTCGGCGTCGGGGCCACGCGCACGGGCTTCGAAGCGTTGATCGAGGCGGAGCAGGGCATGTGGGGCGAGGTCTCCGGTACGATCATGATTCCGGAAACGGCGCCGTGGGATCGAGCGGTGCTCCTGGTGGCCTTCGACGCCATCTTCGCTCCGATCGGGCTGTCCGATCCGTTCCACGTGACGCGTCCGGACGGCATTCTCCAGCGCACCGGCGAGATCACCGGCGAGGGTGTGGAGTGCCTCGCGATGCGCGACACAGACGAGTTCCTGTACACGCTGATCGGCAACACGGACGGACTCGAGCCGGGGGCGCAGGTCGTGATCGAAGCGCGGTACGTGGAGGCGAGCATCTGCATGCAGGGCACGACGATCGAGGTCGTGCGTGTCCTCCCGCCACCGTCTTCGGGATCGTGACCGTGGGCGAAGCGGCGTGACGAAAAAGCTGCCGGCCCTCAATCGCTTCAGCGCCCGTATCACGCAGGAGCCGTCCAGCGCGAGTGCCCGAGCCATGCTCCATGCCACCGGCCTGACGCGCGACGATCTGGACAAGCCGCAGGTCGGCATCGCCTCGATGTGGTGGGAGGGGAACCCGTGCAACATGCACCTCCTCGACCTCGCGGCGTTCGTGGCCGAGGGGGTGACGGAGGCCGAGCTGGTGCCCATGCGCTTCAATACCATCGGTGTCAGCGACGGCATCTCGATGGGCACCGACGGCATGAGTTACTCGCTGCCCTCCCGGGATCTGATCGCCGATTCGATCGAGACCGTCGTCGGCGCGCAGTGGTACGACGGCGTCGTGACCATTCCCGGATGCGACAAGAACATGCCGGGCTCGCTCATGGCGCTCGCCCGATTGAACCGCCCCGGACTGATGGTCTACGGCGGAACGATCGCGCCCGGGCGCCTCGGTGACGAGCGTCTGGACATCGTGAGCGCCTTCGAGGCGTACGGGGAGCGGATCGCTGGCCGGATCAGCGACGAACGCTTCGAGGAGGTGGTCGCCCATGCGTGCCCGGGGCCCGGGGCGTGCGGGGGCATGTACACGGCCAACACGATGGCGAGCGCGGCCGAGGCGTTGGGGATGACGCTGCCGTACAGCTCATCGACGCCCGCCGCATCGACCGGCAAGACGGAGGAGTGCCGACGGGTCGGGTCGGCGCTCCACGCCCTCCTCACGTCCGACATTCGGCCGCGTGACATCATGACGCGCTCGGCATTCGAGAACGCGATCACGCTCGTGACGGCGCTGGGTGGCTCGACCAATGCCGTCCTTCATCTCCTTGCCATCGCGCACGCCGCACGGGTGCCGCTCTCGATCGACGACTTCCAGGCCGTGAGCGATCGGACACCGTATCTGGCCGATCTCAAGCCGAGCGGGCGATTCCTCATGGAGGACCTCCATCGGGTCGGCGGCGTGGCCGGGGTGATGAAGCAGCTGCTGGAAGAGGGTCTCCTCGACGGATCCTGCATGACGGTGACGGGGAGGTCGCTCGAGCAGAATCTCGCGGAGGTGGAGCCGCTCGCTCAGGGACAGGAGGTGGTGCGGCCCATTCGGGACCCGCTCAAGGACTCCGGGCACCTCCGGATCTTGAAGGGGTCGCTCGCACCCGAGGGCGCGGTGGCCAAGATCACCGGAAAGGAGGGGGTCCGCTTCTCCGGACCGGCGCGCGTCTTCGACCGCGAAGAGGCCGCGCTCTCTGCCCTCGAGCGAGGCGACGTGCGACCGGGCGACGTCGTGGTCATCCGATACGAAGGGCCGAAGGGTGGACCCGGCATGCCGGAGATGCTGACGATCACCGCGGCCATCGTGGGCGCGGGGCTGGGGTCCGAAGTCGCGCTGGTGACCGACGGCCGCTTCTCGGGTGGAAGCCACGGCTTCGTGATCGGTCACGTGACTCCCGAAGCCCAGGAGGGCGGCCCGCTCGCGCTGGTCCGCGACGGGGACGCCGTATCGATCGACGCCGAGGCGAATCGAATCGAGTGGCAGGTCGACTCGGACGAGCGGGGGCGGCGCGCCGCCGCGTGGGAGGCTCCCGAGCCGCCCGCGACCCGGGGTGTGCTGGGCAAGTACGTACGGACCGTCTCCTCCGCTTCGCTCGGGTGCATCACGGATGGATGATCGAGCGGTGCGCCACTGCTTCGTCACGTCGATCGCCGGTCGGTGACCGGGATGCGGATCGTCGTCGTGGGGGCCGGAGGGCTGGGCAGCTACATCGGGGCGGTTCTCGACCGGGCTGGACACGATGTCACGCTGGTCGCGCGAGGCGCCCATCGAGACGCGATCGAGGCCGATGGTCTGAGGGTGAGGAGCTACGAGGGGGACTTCACGGCGCGGCCCCGCTGTGTAGGATCGGCGCTCGAGCTGGGGGGCGCCGACCTGACCTTCGTGGTCACGAAGACGTTCTCCCTGGACGAGGTGGCGCCGCAGCTCGCACATCTGGCCGAGGCCGGGTCCGGCATCGTCTCGCTCTTGAACGGCGTCACCGCCGTGGAACGCCTCGCGGCGCACGGCATCCCTGTCGACCGGCTGGCTGACGGCGTGGCGTACATGACCTCCTTTCGTCTCGGGCCCGGCGTCGTCGAGAGGAAGGCCGCGCACCAGAGGATCGTCGTGGGCAACCTCGGCGATCGGGTCGAGGAAGCGTTTCGGGACACGATCGTCCACATCGAGCGTCGCGAGGACATCCGGGTGGAGCTCTGGGAGAAGATGGCGGTGGTGTGTGTCCTCTCGGTGCTTTGCGCCATCGGTGAGCGCAATATGGGGTCTGTTCGCGGTCATCCACTCGGGTCGGAGCTGCAGCAGATGGCAATCGCGGAGGTCTTCGAGGTGGGGCGTGCCCGTGGGGTCAGGATTCCACCCGATGCCGAATCCCGCATCGGAGAGACCATCGACCGCTTCCCGGACGACTTCTTTCCGAGCGTGATCCACGACCTCAATCAGGCTCGACCGACCGAGATGGCGGACCTGGGTGGCGAGATCGGACGGCTCGGGCGTTCGGTCGGGGTCTCCACACCACTGCATGACGTCGGTACGTTGGTCGTCTCTCTCGCGGAAGCGAGCTGATCCACCTCGAAGCGGGCCCGACGTCATGGCCACGATGGGCAGACAGCCTCCGAGCGGCCCCGAGAAGTCGAGCGGCCGGTCGACGCTCGTCTCACGACCCGTGCGATGCGCGCTCGTGCTCCTCGTGCTGCTCGCGTCCGTCGAGACCGCTTTCGCGCCGCCGGCGGAGGGGCAACTTCTGCTCGGCGTCCGGGTGGGCGGTGGCTCCAGTGCCCTCACGGGTGACAGACCCGAGAACGCGACGTACACGGGCCGGACCGCCTTTTCGATCCGGGGGCTGGTCGGGGCCGGGATCGCCGATGGACTGTTTCTGACGGTCGAGCCCGGTGTGGGAGGGGGGGGCACCGGTGTCGCGTATGTCGTCCGGGGACAGGACGAGCCGCGCGACAGCATCGACGTATCGCTCCAATACGTTTCGATGCCCCTCGGGCTTCGCGTAGGCACCGGTGGGGGCCGTTTCTACGCGACCAGCGCGCTCAACCTCGCATACCTGGTGTCTGCCGAGATCGACGACGGCTCTGGGCCGACAGACGTCCTGGACAGCGTGAATCGCTTCGACGTGGGTGTCGGCTTCGCCGTGGGCACGCGCATCGGACTCGGCCGGCCGAGGCTTACCGTCGAGCTCCGATACACACAGAGCGTGCGCAACCTCACGGACGACAACTACGTCCCTCCGGGATGGGATTTCGCGCCGCGCTTCAAGAGTCGCGGGTTCGGGATCATCGGTGGACTGGAGTTCGAGGTGGGAGGCCCCCGATGAAGCTGATGGACGTTCTCCTCGTCACCGTGCTCGTTGCCTGGGGCGTCGCATTCGTGCCCGAGGGGGTGCGAGGCCAGGCCGAGGAGCGGACCCGTGAAGTGCCCGGCTACCAATCGGTGCCGGTCCTGTACGGGCATACCTTCGTCCAACCCGCGCTCATGCGGTCGCCGTTTGTGCGGACGGTGGTCTCGAACGAGATCGCCGCCGGCGTCGCCACCGACATCCCGGAGCGGTTCCTTCTGCTACCGGAAGGGGACACCGTGGTCTCGCTCGACGGTGACATCACGGTTGCCGCCCTGCAGTTCAGCTACCAGCACGCCCTCCGGGATTGGCTGGCCGCGTACGGCACCTTCCGACTGGGGGCGCGGACGGGAACCGAGGTGGCTTCGTTGCTGCAGAGCGGGGTGACGTTTGCCACCGGCTTCGAGCTCGGGTGGCTCGCCCAGATCCGCCAGACGGAGCGCTCGCTCCTGTCGGGGAGCCTCACCATCTCGAACAGCTCCGCGACCGTCCTCGACATGGTGGGGTGGCTCGAGGGCATCACGGATGGAGGAAACGCTCAGCTGGTGCGCACCGTCCCGGCCCTCGGTGTCGCCGGAGCTCTTCACTATGCCTGGGTCCTGAACCAGGTGGTGGCCTTCTACGGCACCGCGTCCGGCAAGCGTGGTGAGTCCACGCTGACTCGCTCGACGGGGTGGTTCTGGGCCGGGGCGCTCGGAACGAGCGTCAACTTCATGGACCGCTACCGCGTTCCACTCGGGCTCAGCTTCACGGCCCGGTTCGACTCCGATCCGGCTCTCCAAGGCAGGGTGGAGGGAGACTGGCAGGCAGTCGGCCTGCGCATGGTCTATACGGGCCGCTCCGACATGGAGCTCGCCCTGGAGCTGGGCACCACACGCGTTCCCTTCGACGAAGACGACTACATGCGGATCCAGCAGTTCGGGGTCGGCCTGCACTACTTCTTCTGACGCCGGGCACGCGCCTGGTGTGTGTGTGTCACCCCGGCGTCTCTCCAGACCCGAAGTCCTCGATGAGCGTCGTCGGGTCCCACCCGGCATCCTCCTCGAGGTCGTGATCTCTGAGGTCGGCGGCGAGCATCGCCTCGAGCGCTTCGATTCTCTGCCGCGCCGCAGAGATGAACACCTCGGGCTCCTCGCCTCGCAACGTCGCCAGGTAGGACAGCGACTCCTGGTCGTGACGTAGGAACTTCTGGGCGGCCCTCTCGGAGTGATACGCCCGGAACCCCAGTCCCCGCATGACGTCGGTTCCCAGCCGGAGAGAGGCGTCCAGGGCCTCCCTGTAGACGTGGTCGACCCCGACCTCGTAGAGGTCCGACGAGTCGCGCCACTCGAAGGCGCGAGCATAGACGGTGAGGTGAGGCCAACGCGCCTTGGCGGCCTTCGCGACCTTGAGCGTCGTCGGTGGATCGTCGAGGGCGAGGACCAGCACCTTGGCTGATCCGGTGCCGGCCGTTTCGAGGAGGTCCATGCGGGTCGCGTCGCCGTAGTAGACCTTGAGGCCCAGGCGGCGCAGGAGATCGACCTGCTCGGAATCATGGTCGAGGACGGTGGTGCTCACGCCCTGTGAGCGCAGCAGGCGCCCCACCGTCGATCCGAAGCTGCCGAAGCCCGCGATGATCACCTCGTTGGCCTCCTCGATCACGTCGGGCTCCCGATCGTCGGCCACCTGGGTGCCGAAGCGAGGCCGGAGTACGCGCTCGTTGAAGGTCAGCAACACGGGTGTCATGGCCATCGACAGCGCGACCGCCGCGACGAGCGGTTCGGTGAGGGCCGTGAGTGCCTGGTCGGTGGGCAGGCGAAAGACGCGCGCGAGCGCGACGAGGATGACGAACTTGAGCAAGATCATCGAGAGCGTGAGCCCGACGATCAGCGCCGGGGCGCCGCCGATGATCTCGAAGTCGATGGAGGCACCCACCGCGATGAAGAAGAGCCCCAGCAAGAGGCCCTTGAACGGCTCGATGTTGGCTTCCAGCTCGTGGCGGTACTCGCTGCTCGCAAGCACGACGCCGGCGAGGAAGGTCCCGAGGGCCGGACTCAGGCCGACCTGGCCCATCAGGAGGGCGATGCCGATGACGAGCAGGAGGGCGGCGGCGGTGAAGACCTCGCGCATGCGCACCTGCGCGATCGCCCGGAAGACGGGCCGAAGGAGGTAGCGCCCGCCAAAGACGATCAGCGCGACCGCGCCCAGCACCGCGAGGCCGCGGGCCCACCCGGGAAGGCCTGAGATCCATGCCTCGGCGGCGCCGTGCCCATCCCCCGCCAGCTCCACGTGCCCGGTCGCCAGAAGGGGCATCAGCGCCAGCATCGGGATCACCGCGATGTCCTGGAACAGCAAGACCGAGAACACGCTCTGGCCCGCGGACGTCTTCAGCAGGCCCCGTTCCGCGAGCGTTTGCAGGACGATCGCCGTCGACGACAGCGAGACGACCATGCCGATCGCAATCGCGGGCTGCCAGGCGACCCCCAGGCTCACGGCGATCCCCGTCACGACGGCCCCGGTGAGCAGAACTTGCAGGCCGCCGAGTCCGAGGATCGGTGCCCGCATGCGCCAGAGCAGGGAAGGCTCGAGCTCGAGTCCGATCACGAACAACATCATGACCACACCGAACTCGGCGAAGTGCATGACGTCTTGCCCTTCGGCGCCCACCAGCCCGAGCACGAAGGGCCCGATGACGACGCCCGCCAGCAGGTACCCCAGCACGGAACCGAGACCCACCCGCTTCGCGAGAGGCACCGCCACGACCGCGGCGGTCAGATACACGAACGCCTGAAGGAAGAACGTCTCCGTGCTCATGACACAGCCCCGACGAGGCGATCGACGAATCCGTTGATCGTGATCGCCCCGGCCAGACGCTCGCGCTCTTCGGCGTCCGGCTCACCGGCGCGCAACGCTTCCAGAAGCACCCCGTAGCGGGCCGCTTGAGCGGCGATTCCCACTTCGTCGAGGCGATGGGTTCCGAAGACCACGAAAGGGGGGAGAAAACGCATGCCGCACAGCTGGGCGGTCTGCTCGACCGGGGCGAGCAGCTGGCGGACCGTGAATCGGTTGTACCCCGCGGAGCAGTAAGCCGCCTCTCCGCCGCCGGCGCTGATGACGGACAGGAAGGTCTTGCCCTGCAACGCGTGTCCCTTCGATCCGTAGGCCCACCCGTGCTCGAGCACGAGGTCTTGCCACTGTTTCAGAATCGGAGGGGTGCTGTACCAGTAGAACGGGTGCTGGAACACGAGCACGTCGTGGTCGAGCAGCAGTTGCTGCTCGTAGGCGACG
>JBDHDM010000147.1:0-9787 GCA_039591515.1 Gemmatimonadota bacterium
CGAAGCCGGCCTCCGCGAGCGCGGTCGCGTCTGCCACTGCCTGGTCGATGACCGACGTGATCGATCCGTCCCAGCCCGGCGCTCCGGGCAGCGGCCGCAGGTGAACCATGCCCACCAGCGTTCCCCCCTCGGAGAACCGACGCGTCCACGCCCTCTCGATCATTCCGGATTCCCCTTCCGTCGGGTGGTGGGCGGCTTCCCATCACTGCCGGATCGTCCCGGCGAACGACCGATGACGCGACCCGGTACGACCGTGCCGCGCCCGAATCGGTCGGACAGCGCGTCCATGGCTCGCGATACCTCCCGGTCCCGATCCGACTCTCCCCCCGGGTCGTCGAAGAGGCCGAGCTGCCGCGTATCGGGGCCCTCGGTCAGCCCCGAGACGCCGACTCCGATGAGGCGGGCTGGCACCGATCGCTCCTTACGGAGATCGCGGAGCAGGGACAGCGCGGTGTCGCGAATCGCGGCGTCCGACTCGATCGCGTCGGGCAGCGTCCGACTGTGCTGGCGCGTCTTGAAGTCGTGATCGCGGAGCTTCACCGTGAGGGTCCTCGCTCGCATGCCTTTCGCTCGCAGCGTGGTGCCGACCGAGGTGCAGAGCTCGATGAGGCGGCGCTCGAGGTCTTCGTCCCGCTCCAGGTCCTCGAAGAACGTCCGCTCCGACGAGATGGACTTCCGCCGCTCCGCCGGGTCGACGCGACTGGAGTCCATGCCTCGCACGCGTCGGTACAGCCAGGCCCCGCGGCGCTCCCCGAACCACCGCTGCAGCCACACCTCCTGGACCCCTATGGCGTCTTCCACCCGCACCAGGCCACGGCCCCGCAGCGCCTCCACCAGCGCGGGGCCCACGCCGGGAAGCTCGGCGAGGTCGAGCGTATTCAGGAAGTCCTGCTCGCTGCCTGCAGGCACGATGTGGACGCCTGCCGGCTTGGCCCGAGTGGCAGCGAGCTTCGCGATGACGCGTCGGGTCCCTCCCCCGAGCGAGACGGAGATTGCGGTCCGGTCCAGCACCGCCCGACGGATCCGCCAAGCCGTCTCCGTGAAGCTCTCGGGGTGAAAGAGGCGCTCGGTGCCGGTGAGATCCAGGTAGAACTCGTCGACCGAGGCCGTTTGCACGACCGGGGCGAGCTCCTCGAGCGCGGCTCGCACCTCTCGACTTCGGCGCGCGACCGAGCCGCGGGGAACGCCCACCACCGTGGCGTCGGGGCAGAGACGCAGCGCGTGGGCCGTGGGCATGGCGGAGCGGACTCCGAACGCCCGGGCCTCGTACGAGGCGGAGGTGACGACCCCCCGCCCGGTGGCGGAGCCTCCGACGATGAGGAGGGGTGCCCGACCGGCTCCGTCCGGATCTTCGAGTCGCGCGACCTGGACGTAGAACGCGTCGCAATCGACGAGCAGAATCCGTTGTTCCAATGGCTGATCCGACACCGTAGGGCCCGCAAGCTCGGGTTTGCTGACCGGAACTGGCCCGGGTACTATCCACAGCCCGCTCCGGCGATCCCCAAGGTAGCGTGTGAGCACCGGCCTCGGGACGACCAGCGGGCGCCGACGATGCACACACCTGCCTAAGGAGCTGTTTGGATGGCGTATCCGTATCAACTGCCCGACCTCGGCTATGCGCACGACGCGCTCGAGCCGTACATCGACGCTCGTACGATGGAGATCCACCACGGCAAGCACCACGCCGGGTACACGAACAAGCTGAACGCCGCGTTGGAGGGTCAGCCCGAGCTGCACACGAGGTCCGCGATCGAGCTCGTGGCCGATCTCGACGCGATTCCGGGGTCGATTCGGACCGCCGTTCGAAACAACGGTGGGGGGTACGTCAACCACGCGCTCTTCTGGGACGTCATGACGCCCGGGGGCGCGACGTCGCCCGGGGGTGCCCTCGCGGCCGCGATCGAAGCGGCGTTCGGCTCCGTCGACGACTTCAAGGCGAAGTTCGAGTCGACGGCGGCAGGCCAGTTCGGCTCGGGGTGGGGCTGGCTCTGTGCGGACGGGTCCGGCTCGCTCTCGGTGTTGTCGACACCAAACCAGGACAGCCCTCTTTCGCAGGGCCTGACCCCGGTGTTGGGCGTCGACGTCTGGGAGCACGCGTACTACCTGCATTATCAGAACCGGCGCCCCGACTATCTGAGCTCGTTCTGGAACGTGGTCAACTGGGACAAGGTGGCCGCACGCTACGACGCCTCGGGCGGCTGAAGCCGGGCAGGAGTCGAAGAGGGACCCGTGAGGGCCGGGGCGCGCCGCGCCCCGGCCCTCGGTCACGCGGCCGACTCGTGGCAGCGCTTCCGGGCGCGGACCCCGGGAACCGCGTGCGGGTTATGGCCTTAAGGGCCCTTCGACGAGGCGAAAAACCCCTTGTGCGGTGAGAAACATCTGATTACTAATCGCCTCGTCTTGTCGGCCAGTGAAACCGTCCATTGCTCCTCGGCTTCATGCTCCGGATGCGAAAGTTCTCGAGCCGTGTGCTTCCCGCGCTGATTGCGGTCTGTGCCCTCGCGTCAATCGGCGGGGCCGGACCGGTGGAGGGTCAAACCCTGCGTGGATCGAGATCCTCGATGGACCGCCAGAACAGCATGGCGCGGCAACACGACTTCACCTACATCGACACGCCCTCCCGCGTGCGTTTCTTCGCGGAGCGGGGATGGCTCGTGCCCATCGAGTCGACCGGCGACTTCGTGGTGAAGGCGGATGTGTCCTTCCCCTACGCTCGGCCGGAAGTGGAGCTCTTCGTCCAGCGGTTGGGCCGGCAGTACCGGCGAGCGTGCGGGGAACAGCTCGTGGTCACCAGCCTCACCCGACCGGCCAACCGTCAGCCGCGCAACGCCTCGGATCGCAGCGTGCACCCCACGGGCATGGCCGTGGACGTCCGATACAGCTGGAACCGTGCGTGCCGCGACTGGCTCGAGGGTGTGCTCGTGAACCTCGAACGCCAGGGAGTTCTGGAAGCGACGCTCGAGCGGCGTCCGCGGCACTACCACGTCGCGATCTTCCCGGAGCAGTACTCGGCGTACGTGAAGGTCCTGGCGTCCCGCGAAGCGGAGCAAGGACCCGTGCAAGAGTACCGCGTCCGGAAAGGGGACTCGCTGTGGACGATCGCACGCGCCCACGGGACGACGGTCGACCAGCTCCGCGACTTCAACGGCATCAGGGGCAACCAGATCTTCGCCGGACAGCTCATCGAGTTTCCCCCGGGGAGCTGAGTGGCGCGCTCCCGACCGTGACCGATGCTCCGGGCCCGGTGGTGCGCGCGCATCGAAGAGTCGATCCGGCGGCGCTGAGGGCTCGCGACCGCTACCATCTGATGACGTCCCTCGTGGCCCCTCGCCCCATCGGGTGGCTGTCCACTTGGGGCTCCGACGGTACGGCCAACCTCGCCCCGTTCAGCTACTTCGGGGCCGTGTCCGTCGCCCCGATGCTCGTCGCGGTCTCGATCGGCGAGCGCAGGGGAGGGCTCAAGGACACGATCGTGAACATCCGGGAGCGTGGCGCCTTTTGTGCCAACGTCGTCACGGAAGAGCTCCTCGAGGCGATGAACGAGACCTCGGCCAACGTCGGGCCCGAGGTCGACGAGTTCGTGCTCGCGGGCCTCACCTGCGCCCCCTCCGAGCGCGTCGACGCACCGTTCGTAGCCCAATCGCGTGCGGTCCTCGAGTGCGTGACGAGGCAGGAGGTCGACCTGGGCGGAGTGCCCAACACGTTGGTCATCGCCGAGGTCGTCGGGGTCCGACTCGACGAGTCGCTGAGCTACGAGGGGGACACCATGCTCGTCCTCCCGGAGGTACTTCGGCCCGTCGGCCGACTGGGAGGCGCGGCCTACGCCGTCGCGTCCAACATCCGGCGTGTCCCGAGGCCGGACTGAGCCCAGCACTGGATCGCTCCGGCTGTCGCATTCTGCCACAACGGCGACCTTGCAATTTGCGAGTCCGCCGGTGTACCGTGAACCCGATCGTGACGCCTCGCTCTGGGCACCGGCTTCCTTGGCCCTTCCGATGACATCTCGACAGCCCGAAGCACCGGGTCTGTCTCGGGCAGACCTGCTCCGCTGGCTGTACACGGGCCGTCTCACCCTCGTGACCGGCATCCTCGTCGCGGCCTTCGTTGCTTGGTTCGACGCGAACCGGTCCGACACCCTCATCGTCATCGTCCTGTTCCTGTTGTCCGCCTGGCTGACCGGTTGGTCGTTCTGGCACACGCACATCAATGGGCTGGAAGCGTCCGAACGCTTCCTGTACGGTCAGGTGATCTTCGATACGCTCCTGGTCACGGGGATCGTGCATCTGACCGGCGGACCGGTCAGTGGCTTCGCTTCGGTCTACATCCTGGTCATCAGCGCGGGGGCGCTCCTGCTGCCGCTCGTGGGGGCGCTCGTGATCGGGGCGCTCGTGAGCATCCTGTACACGGCCGACCTCGTTCTCGGATTCCAGGAGCCTCTGACCATCTTCGTCGGGCTGCGCATCGTGCTGTTCGCGGCCGTCGCCCTGGTGACTGCGCTCATCGGCGATCGCCTGCGCCGAGCCGGGCAGGCGTTGGGCGCTGTGGCGTCGGAGCTCTATCAGCTCCGTCTGGACACCGACGACATCCTCGCGAACCTCACGACGGGGGTCATCACGGTCGACGGAGACGGACGGCTGGCGTATGCCAACCCGGCAGCCGAGGGCCTCTTGGGGGTGCGGCTGCAGCCCCGGATGGGACGACCGATCCTGGACGAGCTCGACGACATCGCCCCGCATCTCGGCTCGGTGCTGCAACAGGCGATCCATCGCCGGGCGCCAGTGTCTCGGGGCGTCGTCTCCGTGCATGCGCCCGAAGGAGACGCGCGCCTCGGGGTGAGCACGGCCGTCCTGGAGCGCCCCGAGGACGAGCTCCCTTCGGCCACCGCGCTGTTTCAGGACATCACCAATCTGGAGAAGCTGGACGAGCTCAAGGTGCGGGCCGAGCGGCTGGCTGCAGTCGCGACCCTCTCGGCGTCGCTGGCGCACGAGATCAAGAACCCTCTCGCCTCGATCCGCTCGGCGGTGGAGCAGCTGGGACGAGGGCGCCTGTCCGAGGACGATCGCCGGGTGCTCGAGCGCCTCATTCTGGCCGAGTCGGATCGCCTGAGTCGCCTGCTCTCGGAGTTCCTCGACTATTCGGGCCTGGGCATGGGGAGCCGCGACGTAGTCGACCTCCACGGCCTGGTACGTGGATGCCTCCTCGTGGCGAAGCAGCATCCGGATCTGGAGGGCGTCGAGGTCGTGGGGCTGCTCGACGACGGCCCCATCCCGGTCGTCGGAGACGCGGACCTGCTGCACCGGGCTCTCTTCAACCTGGTGCTCAACGGCGCGCAGTCTGCCGGCGCCGGCGGGCGCGTCACCGTGACACTCGCCAACGAGCCGGACCGCCGGCGCCCCCGGGGTACGCCGATCCAGCGCCCGGTTCGGATCTCGGTGGCGGATACCGGGCCGGGGATCTCGGAGGCTGAGCGCGGCAGGATCTTCGATCCCTTCTTCACCACGAAGGCCGAGGGCAGCGGTCTCGGTTTGGCCGTGGTTCATCGGGCGGTCGAAGTCCACGCCGGTGCGACCTTCGTGCAGGACAGCGTCGATGGCGGCGCCGAGTTCGTCATCTTCCTCCCCGGCGCGCCGGAGGACTCAATCGTGGAAGCGATCGGAGCGAGCACATGAAGATACTGGTCGTGGATGACGAGACCGCGATTCTCGACACCTTGAGCATCTTGTTCCGCGGCGAAGGCTGGGACGTGGCGGTGGCCGACTCCGGGCCGAAGGCGCTCGCGGCGCTTGAGGACGAGAAGCCCGACATCGTGCTGACCGACATTCGCATGCCGGGGGCCAGCGGACTCGAGGTGCTCGCCGAAGCGCGGGACATCGACGCGGAAGTCCCCGTCATCTTGATGACGGCTCAGGCTTCGCTGCAGTCGGCGGTGCGTGCCGTCAACGAGGGGGCGTACTACTACCTGCAAAAGCCCTTCGCCAACGACGAGCTCCTCGCCATCTGCAAGCGTGCTGCCGAGGCTCGCCAGCTGCGCGAAGAGAACAAGCGTCTGAAGAAGGAGATCAAGAGCCGGACCCAGTCGGGGAGGAATCGTCCCGCCGGCGCAGCTCCCGGTTTCTCCGAGGTGCTCAAGCTCGCGGAGACCGTCGCGACGACGGACTCCACCGTGTTGATAACGGGCGAAAGCGGCACCGGTAAGGAGGTCGTGGCCCGCTACATCCACACGCTCTCGCCACGCGCGGACGGCCCCTTCCTCTCCATCAACTGCGGGGCCCTTCCGGAGAGCTTGCTCGAGAGCGAGCTCTTCGGACACGTGAAGGGGTCGTTCACGGGGGCCGTCAAGGACAGGGAGGGCCTCCTCGTCGCGGCCGGTGGCGGGACGTTCTTTCTGGACGAGATCGGAGAAATGAGTCCGTCCACGCAAGTGAAGATGCTGCGCGCCATCCAGGAGCGTGAGGTGATCCCCGTGGGCTCGACGAAGTCCATACCGGTCGACGTCCGGCTCGTTGCGGCGACGAACCGAGACCTCGAGGAAGAGATCGCGCGAGGCTCCTTCCGGAGCGACCTCTACTATCGGCTCAACGTCATCCAGCTGCACCTCCCGCCCCTCCGGGAGCGGCGGGAAGACGTCCCCCTGCTGGCACGTCACTTCCTCGCGAGGGCCTCCACCGACGGCGAGGAGTTCACCCTCGAGGACGATACGCTTGCTGCGCTCGTCGAGTACGACTGGCCCGGGAACGTGAGGGAGCTCGAGAACGCCCTCGAGCGGGCCGTCGTCGTTTCGACGGGCCCGGTCATCACCCGCCAAGCGCTGCCGAAACGTGTCCTCGAGGCTCCGCCTCCACGACTCGGCGTGGTCGATCTGCCACCGAATCCAACGATGGAGGTGGTGGAACGCGCGTATATCCTGTGGGTCCTGCAGTCCGAGGGAGGCAACAAGACCCGGGCGGCTGAGGTGCTCGGGATCGATCCTTCCACGCTCTATCGCAAGCTCAACCGCTACGGAATCGACGAATGATCTCGAAAGGCCTCCGAAGAGAGGACCTCGGCAACACGGAAGAGCTCGCGTGGGATCGGGTGCGGCTCTCCGTCGTCGTGCCGGTCTACAACGAGGTGAGCACCGTGGAGCGGCTCCTGCGCAAGGTCCGGGACGTCCCGCTGTGGCTCGAGGTGATCGTCGTGGACGACGGATCCACCGACGGCACCCGCGACGTGCTTCCGAAGCTCGAGGGGAGCGTGATCGACACGCTCGTGTTCCACGAGCACAACCGGGGCAAGGGCGCCGCGCTGCGCACCGGGTTCGCGCACGCGACGGGGGACGTGGTCGTCGTACAGGACGCGGACATGGAGTACAACCCTCGGGAGTTTCCCATGCTTCTGCAGCCGATTCTCTCGGGGCGAGCCGATGCCGTGTACGGCTCGCGCTTTCTCGGCGGTCCCCATCGCGTGCTCTTCTTCTGGCACTCCATCGGGAACCGGTTTCTGACGCTCTTGTCGAACATGTTCACGGACGTCAACCTGACCGACATGGAGACGTGCTACAAGATGGTCAGGACGGAGCTCCTCCACTCGCTCCCCCTCTCCGCGGACCGCTTCGGTATCGAGCCCGAGCTGACGGCGCGGCTGGCCCAGGCTCGGGCCCGCATCTACGAGCTTCCGATCAGCTACGACGGCCGATCGTACGCGGAGGGAAAGAAGATTGGCTGGAAGGACGGTGTCTCCGCGTTGTGGTGCATCGTCCGGTACAACGTGCTGGGTCCCAAGGCCAAGCCATGGTCTCGCCCTGAGGTGCCCGCCTGGGACCGGCCTGAGCGGCTCTCCTCGATCTCCGTGACCAAGGCGGAGGCGGATCACGAAGCAACGGGCGCGCAACCGGACGAATCGTCGGAAGCGCTCGGAAGGCAGACGGGGACCGGGGCGGAGTGACTCCCCTGCGGTCGCCCCTGCGCGACCTGCGCAGCGCCTGCCTGGTGGCAGGCCTGCTCGCCGGAACCGTCTACCTCAACTCGCTGCCGAACCGCTTCGCGTACGACGACGTTCAGATCGTGACGCAGAACACGGCGATCCACTCCTTGGAGACGCTTCCAGGGGCTTTGGTCGCGCCGTATTGGCCGATCGAGCACGGGAGGGAGCTGGGGCTGTGGAGGCCCGTGACCACCGGGCTGCTCGGCCTCCAGTACGTGATAGGTGGAGGGTCGCCTCTCATCTTCCACGTCGTGAACGTGGTCGGGCACGTCTTGGCCACCGTGCTGACGGTCCTTCTCGTGGCGGAGCTCATGCCGTTGGCTGGGGCACTGGTCGCGGGCCTGGTCTTCGCGGTCCACCCGGTGCACGTGGAAGCGGTCGCGAACGTCGTGGGGCTCTCCGAGATCGTTTCGGCCGTCGCCCTGCTCTTCGCCTGCCTGGTCCACGTGCGCTCCGGGCCGGTCTCGGGGTGGCGGACGGCCCTGCTGATCGGCGGGCTGTATCTCCTCGGCTTCGGAGCGAAGGAGAGCGGCGTCAC
This sequence comes from Gemmatimonadota bacterium, assembly GCA_039591515.1. Classification (GTDB taxonomy): domain Bacteria; phylum Gemmatimonadota; class Gemmatimonadetes; order Longimicrobiales; family Gaopeijiaceae; genus UBA2589. The sequence continues at coordinate 8,501 of JBDHDM010000147.1, forward strand.
CCTGCCGGGCCTGATCTTCCTTCTCGACGCGGCACGCGGTCGCCTCGCGCCTCGGGACGTACCGGCGTACGTCAAAGACCGGTGGCGCCTCTACATGGTGCTTGTCGTGGTCGCGGCGATGCTGCTGGTTTCACGGCGGGCGATTCTGGGGAGCATGGCCAGCGCGTACGCTCCGCTGGGGGCCCAACTCCTCGAGGAGATCCCGCGGATTTGGACGCTCGGCGAAGTGTGGCTGCACTACGTGCGCCTGTGGGTCTTCCCGCTGGACCTCTACGCGGACTACTCGCCCAACGTGATTCCCATTTCGTCGTCGTGGGCGCTAGACAATGCAGTCGGGGTCGGGCTGGCCCTCGCCATCTTGGCCATCGCCCTGCTCGCGTGGCGTCGCCCGGCGATGAGCGCTTCGGGACTCACGGCACGGGCGGCCGCTTTCGGCGTGCTCTGGTTCGTCATCGCGATCTCGCCCACCTCGAACACGGTGATTCTCTCTGGCGTTCTGCTGGCCGAGCGGGTCCTCTATCTCCCGTCCGTGGGTCTCGCGGCGGCCACGGGCTGGCTCGCCGTTCGCCTCGCGGGTGAGCGGCCCAAGGTCGCGGTCGCCTTCCTCGTGCTGATCGTGCTGGGAAGCGCGGCTCGAACATGGACCCGCAACCCGACGTGGTACGACAGCTCCCACCTCTTCACCCGAATGATCGGGGATGCGCCCCACTCGGGGCGTTCGCAGTGGGTGATCGGCGACCAGCTCGTCCGGGCAGGACGCACGTCCCAGGCCCTCCACTCGTACCGGGCGGCGATTTCGCTCCTCGGCACCTCGTACCATCTGATCACCGAAATCGCCCGGAACATGGTGGATCAAGGGTACTACCAGGGCGGTGAGCGACTCTACTCGTTCGCGATCCGGGACGATCCCGAGTTCCCCTGGGCGTACCGCGGCATGTCGGCGAGTCGGGCGGAGCAGGGCGACGCGGTGGGCACGGAGCGATGGTCTCGCCTCGCCCTCGAGCGTCAGCGTCCGGGCGCAGACCCGGGCCGGCACCACCTCCTCGCCTGGTCGCTGGCGGCGCAGGGCCGCATGGCGGAGGCGGCCGAGCAGCGGGCGCTCGGAGAGGAGACCGGTGGGCGCGCGCTCTTCTGGCAAGGCTACGTGTACGACGCGTACGCGTTGAGGTCGACCGGGGCCCTCGATGGTGCGGTGGCGAAGCTCGATACGGCCTGGATCGTGGTCCGGACCGATGCCGGACGGAGGGCCATCGATTCGGTCAGAGTGTCCGAATTCGGACTCGATTC
>JBDHDM010000148.1:0-9748 GCA_039591515.1 Gemmatimonadota bacterium
TGTTCCAACGCACGCTCGTAGGGTCGGCCCCCTCGATCGGGTTCGATGCGGCGCTGCTGCTCCTGGAGGCACTGCGTGTGGGTCGGGTGGAACCCGAAGCGCTCACTCGCTCCATGGAGCGGCTCTCGGGTGTGGAGGGGGCGACGGGCTTCTTCTCCGTCGTCGACGGACGTGTCGTGCGCCATACCGAGGTCGTGCGCATCAACGACCGGGTCACCGTGCCGGAAACGGCCGGATGGCCGGGACCGGAGGCAGCGCCGACGCCCGCGACCGATCCGAACCGGTTCTGAGCCGGATGTCGATTCACGACAAGCTGGAGCGGCTGGAGGAGCTTTCACGGGCGGCGGAGGAGGGCGGAGGTGCCGAACGGCTGAAGACCCAGCACGAACGCGGCAAGCTGTCGGCTCGCGAGCGACTCGACCTCCTCCTCGACGAGGGCTCCTTCGTCGAGCTGGATCGGTTCGTGACGCATCGCTCCACGGACTTCGGTCTGGCCGACAAGAAGGTCCTCGGAGACGGCGTGGTGACCGGCTACGGAACGGTTCACGGCCGGCTCGTCTACGCCTTCAGCCAGGATTTCACGGTCTTCGGTGGCTCTCTCTCGGAGGCGCACGCCGAGAAGATCGTGAAGCTCCAGGACATGGCGCTGAAGAACGGCGCGCCGCTCATCGGGCTGAACGATTCCGGCGGGGCGCGGATCCAGGAAGGGGTGGTCAGCCTGGGAGGCTACGCGGACATCTTCCTTCGGAACACCATGGCCTCGGGCGTCATCCCGCAGATCTCCGTGATCTTGGGGCCGTGTGCCGGTGGGGCCGTCTACTCGCCCGCCATCACGGACTTCGTCTACATGGTCCGTGGCACGAGCTACATGTTCGTCACGGGGCCGAACGTGGTGAAGACCGTGACGCACGAGGACATCGACATGGAGGGGCTCGGCGGGGCCGACGTTCACGCGTCCAGGTCCGGTGTGGCTCACTTCGCGTGTGACTCCGAGCCGGAGTGTCTCGCCTCCGTGCGCGACCTCCTGCGCTTCCTCCCCCAGAACAACCGGGAGCTCGCACCCGAGGGGGAGGCGACCGATCCTCACGACCGGCGAGATGAGAAATTACTCGAGGTCGTGCCAGATAACCCGAATCATCCGTACGATATGCGTGATGTCGTGCGGAGGGTGGTGGACGACGGCGAGTTCTTCGAGGTGCATGAGCGCTTCGCCGGGAACATCCTCGTCGGCTTCGCCCACCTCGGCGGGCATGTGGTCGGGGTCGTCGCGAACCAGCCGGCGGTTCTCGCGGGCGTTCTCGACATCGATTCTTCGGACAAGGGTGGGCGCTTCGTTCGGTTGTGCGATGCCTTCAACATCCCGCTGGTGGTCTTCGAGGACGTGCCCGGCTTCCTGCCCGGTGTCGCGCAGGAGCACGGCGGGATCATCCGACACGGAGCGAAGCTCCTCTACGCGTTCGCGGAAGCGACGGTGCCCAAGGTCACCGTCATCACGCGGAAGGCGTATGGCGGCGCCTACGACGTCATGAACTCGAAGCACATTCGCGGCGACGTGAATCTCGCCTGGCCCCAGGCGGAGATCGCCGTCATGGGGCCGAAGGGTGCCGTGGAGGTCCTCTTCCGCAAGGAGATCGCGGCCTCCGAGGATCCGGAGGCGGCGACCGAGGCCCGGATCGAAGAATACCGCGAGAAGTTCGCCCATCCGTACGTAGCCGCTGCGCGCGGCTACGTCGACGACGTCATCGATCCTCGCGATACCCGTCCCCGCCTCGTATCGGCGCTCGACATGCTGCGCAACAAGCGTGACGAAAACCCGCCTCGCAAGCACGGCAACATCCCGCTCTGACCCTTCCGGCAACCCGCTCCGGCTCGATGCGCATCGTATCGGACGGACGACCTAGAGCACCCCGGAACGGGAAGGATGAACAGGATGAAGACGATGAAGCGGAGTGGCCTCGGCGTGTTGATGGCCGTCGCGCTGACCGCGATGCCAGCGTCCGCGCAGGAGACGGAGCGCTCCTGCCGTTGCGTCGATACCGACGGGAATGAAATCGAGCGGTGCACGTGCTTCCGAGCGCCCGATATCGAGGGCTTGGTGGCACAACTCCTGCCCGCGGCGGGTCGGCCGCGGCTGGGCATCTCCATCGACCCCTCACAAGGGGCCGAGAGCGACGCCGAGGGAGCAAGGGTGACCGATGTCATGGAGGGGGGACCGGCAGACGAAGCGGGGATCCAGCCCGGCGACGTGATCACCCGCGTCGACGGGGTCCCTTTGACCTCGTCGATGGGTGCCGAACCCGAAGCCCGCTTCGACCTCGATGAGTCGGTCCCGGTCCAGAGGCTTCTCGCGGTCACCAGAGAGCTCGAGCCGGGTGAGTCCGTGGAAGTGGAGTATCGCCGTGACGGCCAGCTCCAGACGACCGTCGTAGAGGTCCAGGACCTCTCCGATCGGTGGGGGCAGGACGTGTCCGCTTGGGCGCCTGGATGGGACGCGGAGCGCTTCCGGGGGCAGATCCGTTCGCTCACGGACGGGGCACGGGCGTGGCAGTTCCGCGGTGACGTGCCGGAGTCCTCCGAGTATCGGTGGCGTGTCGATCCGCGACGCGAGCTCCGCATCTTCGGTCCGGGTGGGCTGGAGGGCGGCCTGTACCGCGACGGCCTCCGGCTGGCCGAGGTCAATCCCGGCCTGGGTGTCTACTTCGGCACGGACGAGGGCGTGCTCGTGCTCGACGTCGAGCGGAGCTCGACGCTGGGCCTCGAGCCCGGCGACGTGGTGCTGCGGATCGGAAGTCGCGGGGTCGCGACCCCGGACCGATTCCGGCGCATCCTCACGAGCTACGGCCAGGACGAGGACATCGACTTCCACGTGCTCCGAGACGGCGCGGAGATCACGGTGACGGGACGCTTCCGCTACTGAGCGGGGCTCCCGGGGCCCGGGGGGACTGAGTAGCTTCGGGGGCGCCATCGTCCCCACCCCCTGGCCCCGTGATCCGCTCCGTACTCATCGCAAACCGTGGCGAGATCGCCGTACGCATCGTGCGCGGCGCTCGCGAGTGCGGCATCCGGAGCATCGCGGTGCATTCGGATGCGGACCGCCTCGCCCCGCACGTCCTCGAGGCCGACGAGGCCTACGAGATCGGGCCCGCGCCGTCGGCCCAGAGCTACCTTCGGGCCGATCGTCTGATCGAGCTGGCTCAGCGGGTCGGCGCGGAGGCCATCCACCCCGGCTACGGCTTTCTCGCGGAACGTGCCGACTTCGCGCGTGCGGTGGAGGAGGCGGGGCTCGTATTCGTGGGCCCGTCCGCGGACACGATCGCCGCGATGGGCGACAAGACGGAAGCGCGCCGGCGGATGGAAGCGGCCGGTGTGCCGATCGTCCCCGGCCTCACCGAGGCCCTCGCCGACCCCGGGGAAGCCGAACGCGCGGCCGCCGAGATCGGCTATCCGCTGCTCTTGAAGGCCTCGGCCGGGGGAGGCGGCAAGGGCATGAGGGTCGTTTCGGATCCCTCCGACGTGGCCCGCGCCTTCGAGGCCGCCGCCCGCGAGGCATCGGCGGCGTTCGGGGACGGCAGGCTATACCTGGAGCGGTACCTCGAGCGCCCGAGGCATGTGGAGATCCAGGTGCTCGGCGATGCGCACGGCAACGTCGTGCACCTCGGAGAGCGAGAGTGCTCGATCCAGCGGCGGCATCAGAAGCTGGTGGAGGAGGCGCCGTCACCGGTCCTCACGCCCGAAGTACGCGCACGGATGGGGGACACCGCCGTCCGGGCGGCGCGAGCGGTCGACTATCGGGGCGCGGGCACGATCGAGTTCCTCTACGAGGACGGCGCCTTCTACTTCCTCGAGATGAACACGCGCATCCAGGTCGAGCACCCCGTCACCGAGCTCGTCACGGGCATCGATCTGGTCGAGTGGCAGTTCAGGGTCGCGTCCGGTGAGCCACTTTCGTTCGGGCAGGAGGACGTGCGGCTGAGCGGGCACGCCATCGAGTGCCGGATCACCTCCGAGGATCACCTGGGCGGTTTCTTACCGTCGACCGGCCGGATCACCCATCTCGAGCTTCCGTCGGGCCCAGGGGTGCGGTGGGACGGAGGCGTGGTCCAGGGCAGCGAAGTGTCGCTCCACTACGATCCGCTCCTGGCCAAGTTGATCGTCCATGCTCCGAATCGGCAGGCTGCGATCGCGCGGATGCGTCGGGCGCTCGGCGAGTTGGTGATCGAGGGTGTCGAGACGTGTGCGCCCTTCCATCGCCGCGTCATGGAAGAGCCGGACTTTGTCTGTGGGAACTTCTCCATCCGGTACCTCGACGAGCACCCGGCCCTCCTGCAGCCCGACGCACCGGACGACGAAGTGATGGCGGCCGCGCTCGCCGCAGCCTTGCTGGAGGACGAGCATCGCCGGCGACGCATGCCGAGGATCTCTGGCTCTGGCGGGGCCGCGATGTCGGAATGGCGCCGTGCCGGCCATCTTGGTGGCCGCGCCGACGTCCGGTGGTGAGCGGGGCGAGCGGCACGGTCGACGTCTCGGTGCGGGCCCTCGCCTCGGGCGGCGCCGGTGTCGCGGATCTTCCGGACGGCCGGATCGTGTTCGTGCCGCGAACCCTTCCGGGTGATCGGGTTCGGATCGGAATCGCCCGGAGCCGACCACGGTGGGCGACCGGTGAGGTCGAGCAGGTCCTCAGCCCCTCTCAGGATCGTGTGACACCGCCCTGCCCGCTGTATTCACAGTGCGGGGGCTGCCAGCTGCAACACGTCCCGTACGAGCACCAGCTGGCCTGGAAGGGACGTTTCGTGGCGGACGCGCTCCGTCGCATCGGAGGGCTGGACATCGGCTCCGTGCCGGTTGTCGCGCCTTCGCCGAAGCAGCTCGAGTACCGGAGCCGGGTCTCCTTTACGCTGCGCCGTCTACGCGGGGGCCGAGTCGTCGCCGGTTATCACGCGCTCGGAAGTCCGTCCCGCGTCGTCGACGTGGACGCCTGCCTGCTCGCCGTGCCCGAGCTCAAGGAGGCGTGGAGGTCGATTCGCAGGAGCTGGGGGCCCCGAGCGCAGCACCTCCCGGCGGTCGGACGTCTGCGACTGACGCTTCGAGCCACCGATCGGGGAGTGGAGCTGCTGGTGGAGGGTGGGCCGAGCGGCTGGGATCCTCGAGAGCTCCTGAAGGGGGCGCCCCTCTCGGCTGTGTGGCACCGAGCCGACGCCTCCGACGAGCGCGACGCCGAGCTCCTCGCGGGCACGGAGGGGCCAGGGGGCGGCGTCGCCTTCGAGCAGGTCAATCGCGAGGCGGCCGAGCTCTTGCGGGCACAAGTACTCGGGCGAGTCGCACGGGCGCGTCCCGGGGCCGGGCGTGCCGTGGATGCCTACTGCGGCGCCGGGGCGTACGGACGGGCGCTGGCGTCCACGGGCTGGTCCGTGGTCGGCATCGAGCGAGACCGCGCCGCCGTCGAGACGGCGCGCACGGGCGCCCCCCCCGACTTCACGATGCTCGAGGGGGCCGTCGAGGAGCGCCTCGCGGAGGCCCTGCCAGCCGATCTCGTCATCCTGAACCCACCGCGGTCGGGGCTCGATCCGGCCGTGGTGGAGCAGCTCGTGCACGATCCCGCGGACCATGTCGTCTACGTGAGCTGTGACCCGGGAACGCTCGCACGGGATCTCGCGCGGCTGTCGGGGTGCTACGCCCTCGCGGACGTGGCTGCGTTCGACCTCTTTCCCCAGACGGCGCACGTCGAGACCGTTGTCGTGCTCTCACGATGTGAGGTGGGCCCGGAGGCAGACTGCGAGGGGGTGACCCTTTGATCTATCACGTGAGCGTCGGCGATCGGACGTACGTCGTCGAGCTCGGAGCGGAGGCGACCCGCGTCGATGGGCGCGAGGTCGACGTCGACCTCGGGCACGTCGAAGGGAGCCCGGTACGCTCCCTGCTTCTGGACGGGCGCTCCCATCGACTCGCCGCACACCGGGTGGGCGAGTCCTGGGTGCTGCACATTCGGGGAAGGCGTGTGCGCGCCGACGTCGTCGACGAGCGGACACGGGTCATTCGGGAGATGACCGGGGCCGGGAGCGGGCCGGTGGGGCCGTCACCGATCGTGGCGCCCATGCCCGGGCTGGTCGTTCGTGTCGAGGTCCGAGAAGGTGCGCAGGTCCGAGCGGGGCAGGGTGTCGTCATCGTCGAGGCGATGAAGATGGAGAACGAGCTCACCACGGAGGTCGACGCCGTGGTTACGAGAGTGCACGTGACGGAAGGTCAGGCCGTCGAGAAGGACCAGCTCCTGGTGGAGCTCGCCGCGCCGGAGGTGGACGGTGGAGCGCCGGGTGAGGACGCGGGTGAGACCGCGGCCGGGAAGGAGGGGGACCCCGATGGCTGACGAGAGGTCGTCCGGCGAGACGGAGCGGCCGGGTCACTTTCCCTTCACGCGAGGCATCTACGAGACGATGTACCGCGGCCGCGTCTGGACGATGCGCCAATACGCCGGCTTCGGTACCGCCGAGGAGACGAACGAGCGCTTCCGCTACCTCCTGGACCGCGGCCAAACGGGACTCTCGGTGGCGTTCGACCTCCCCACCCAGATGGGCTACGACTCCGATGCGGACATGGCCCGGGGGGAGGTGGGGCGAGTGGGTGTCGCGATCGACTCGCTCGACGACATGCGGCGGCTCTTCGCCGGGATTTCGCTGGGTGACGTGTCCACCTCCATGACGATCAACTCCACGGCGGGCATCCTGCTGGCGCTGTATGTGGCGTTGGGCGACGAGCAGGGGGTCTCACGGGCGGAATTGGGCGGCACCGTGCAGAACGACGTGCTCAAGGAGTACATCGCACGAGGGACGTACATCTATCCGGTGGAGCATAGCCTCCGGTTGATCACCGACGTGATGGGTTTTTGCGCGCGCGAGGTTCCCCGCTGGAATACGGTGTCGATCTCCGGGTACCACATTCGAGAGGCGGGCTCCACCGCACCGCAGGAGATCGCGTTCACCTTCGCGAACGGGCTCGAGTACGTGGGACGCGCCCTCGAAGCGGGCCTCGAGCTCGAGGCGTTCGCCCCTCGACTCTCGTTCTTCTTCGCCGCGCACAACGACCTTTTCGAGGAAGTCGCCAAGTTCCGTGCGGCGCGGAGGCTCTGGGCGACGCTCCTGCGCGAGCGCTACGGCGCCTCGGACCGGGCGTGCCGACTGCGGTTCCACACGCAGACGGGCGGTTCGACGCTCACCGCGCAGCAACCGCTGAACAACGTGGTGCGTGTCGCGATCCAGGCGCTTGCCGCGACGCTGGGGGGTACCCAGTCGTTGCACACCAATGGCTACGACGAGGCTTTGGCGCTGCCCACGGAGGATTCGGCGAAGCTCGCCCTGCGTACCCAACAGATCCTCGCGACCGAGTCCGGGATCACGGAGCCGCCCGACCCGCTCGCCGGGTCGTATCACGTGGAGGCGCTGACCGACGCGATCGAGCGGGAGGCGCGTTCGTACCTCGAGCGGATCGACGAGATGGGCGGCGCACCGCTGGCGATCGACTACATGCAGGAGGAGATCCACCAAGCGGCGTACACGTTCCAAAAAGAGGTCGAGTCGGGGGGCCGCCCCGTGGTCGGCGTCAACGTGCACGTCGAAGAGGAGGGCCCGCTCCGGATCGGGCAGCCGGACTATTCGGCGCTCGAGTCGGCGCAGCAGGCACGCCTCGGGGTGCTCAAGGGCGGGAGGGACGGCGCCCACGTCCGAGATCGCCTCACCGCCATCTCCGCGGCGGCCACCTCCGGCGACAATCTGGTGCCCCACTTCATCGAGGCGGTGAAGGTGGGCGTCACCCTGGGTGAAATCAGCGACGCGCTCAGGGCCACCTGGGGAACGTACGACGGGTAGAACACCCTTGCCGGAACTGCTAATTTTGCGGGCTACACCGGCGCCCGACGGCGCCCTCCCGGACGCCCCCGCGCTGCCATGCCGACGTACGACTACGAGTGCCCGCAGGGCCACCGATTCGAGCTGTTTCAGAAGATGACCGACGAGCCCGGCGCGCCATGTCCGGAGTGCGGGGCCGACGCTCGTCGTCAGATTTCCGGTGGCGCCGGGTTCCTGTTCAAGGGCGAGGGCTTCTACATCACCGACTACCGGTCCGACGAGTACAAGAAGAAGGCCTCGGCCGACAAGGGAGAGTCGACGGGGGAGTCCTCGACGGGCGGATCCTCGAAGAAGGACGACGGCGGATCAGGCGGTTCGTCCAATGGCACGTCTTCGTCGGAAGGATCGAGTGGCTCCGGGTCGAGCTCGAGCTCCACGAGCGACTGACCCATGGCCCACGAAGCGATCCGCAGCGCGCTCGGCGTCGTCCTCACCGAGATGGGGGTCGACGACGCGGAGATCCAGCTCGAGCGCCCGCGTGATCCCTCTCACGGGGACGTGGCGTCCAACGTCGCGATGACCCTGGCCCGGGCGCTGAAGCGGTCTCCTCGCCAGATCGCAGAGGAGATCGCCGAGCGGATCGATCGGACCGCCGCGGGCGTCGACGCGGTCGAAGTGGCCGGCCCGGGCTTCCTGAACTTCACGCTCGCCGCGGGGGCGGTGGGGTCGGCGGTGGATCGCGTTCTCGAGGCGGACACGTCGTGGGGGCGGTCCGATACGGGGTCGGGTCGCCCGGTGATGGTCGAGTTCGTGTCCGCGAACCCCACGGGCCCGCTCCACGTCGGTCACGGGCGGCAGGCCGCGCTCGGCGACGCGATCGCATCCCTGCTCCATTGGGCCGGCTGGGACGTGCATCGCGAGTTCTACTACAACGACTCGGGGCGTCAGATGGAGCTGCTCGCCCTGAGCGTGCGGGCACGGTATCGCCAGGGGCTGGGTGTCGACGAGCCGGTCCCCGACGACGGCTATCAGGGTGAGTACGTCAAGGACGTCGCCGACGCCCTGGAGGCCGAGGTGGGCGCCCGCTACCTCGAAGACGACACGGAGGAGGCCCTCGACGCGATTCGTCAGCACGCCGTGCGCATGCTGCGCGCGGAGCAGGACCGGGACCTCGGAGACTTCCGCGTTCTGTTCGACGAGTACTTCCTGGAGTCGTCGCTGTACGACGGAGGGCGAGTCGAGCGCACGATCGCCGCACTCGGCGAGACCGGCCTCGTGTACCAGAAAGACGGAGCCACCTGGCTGCGCACCAGCGAGTTCGGCGATCAGAAGGACCGCGTCATGGTCCGGAGCAACGGGATGCCGACGTACTTCCTGCCCGATGTGGCCTACCACATGAGCAAGTGGGAGCGCGGCTTCGAGCGGGTGATCAACGTGCAGGGGTCGGACCACCACGGGACGGTCGACCGCGTGCGCGCGGGGCTTCAAGCGCTCGGACTTCCGGAGGGGTATCCAGAATACGTGCTGCACCAGATGGTCCGGGTCGTGCAAGACGGCGAGGAGGTCAAGTTCTCCAAGCGGGCCGGGTCCGGGATGACGCTCCGCGAGCTGTACGAGCGTGTCGGGGTCGACGTGACTCGGTACTTCTTCCAGATGCGGAAGCCCGACGCGCACCTGCTCTTCGACCTCGACGTTGCGCTCGACCAGTCGGACAAGAACCCGGTCTACAAGGTCCAATACGCGCACGCCCGGATGTGCTCGATCTTCCGCAAAGCCGGCCTCGATCTCGCGGCGATCTCGGCCGGTCAGGGCGACCTGTCGGTTCTGGACCACGAGCTCGAGCGCGCGCTGATTAGGCAGCTGGCGGACTTTCCCGAAACGGTGGCTCGCGCGGCGGACCACGCCGCACCTCA
>JBDHDM010000149.1:0-14709 GCA_039591515.1 Gemmatimonadota bacterium
TCCCCTTCCGGGCTTCACGCTCGAGCCGGGTGACCAGGCCGAGGCGGTCACGGGCGGGCCCGAGGCCATGATCATGGGTTTCGAGGGTGAGCAGGCCCTCTCGGACGTCGGGCACGTGGCGTTCCTGGACCTGGGAAGCGCGGACGGGCTCGCGATCGGCGACGAGTTCACGCTGTTCGGCCGTGCGATCCCAACCTCCCGAGAGGGTATGCTCCAGGTCATCGGCTTGCGGCAGAACACCGCGGCGGCCCGAGTGATGTCCATGAGGGACGATGTCTTCCGTCAGGGGGTCGTCGTCCGGCTCACGAAGAAGATGAACTGATGAGGCCGGCGAGGGCGGTCCCCTTCCTCGCCGCACCGCCTCCACCCGAGTCCCCGCCGGTTTCCGCCGCCGGGGACTCGGAGCGTTCCGGTCGCCGCCGTTCGTCGGCGCGCTGCCACGTCCGGTCCGGCGGTCGTGCCGGCCGGATCCCCCAAACCTTCCCAGCCCGAGGCAGGCATGAGCGATAAGCAGACGAAGCGCAGGATTCTGGTCACCGGAGGGGCCGGCTTCATCGCCAGCCACGTAGCGGATGCCTACCTGGAGGCCGGTCACGACGTTTGGATCGTGGACGACCTGTCGTCGGGACGGACCGAGAACATCCCGACGGACGCGAAGTTTGTGGAGATGGATGTTCGCGATCCCGGAATCCGGGATCTCTTCCGCGAAGTGCGTTTCGACCTCGTGAACCATCACGCCGCTCAGATCGACGTCCGTGTCTCGGTCACCGATCCGGCCAAGGACGCCTCGATCAATCTCCTCGGCCTCCTCAACCTTACGGAGGCCGCGATCGAGGTCGGCACCCAGCGAGTGGTGTTCGTGAGCAGTGGTGGAGTCGTGTACGGTGAGCCCGAGCAGATTCCCACGCCGGAGACTGCGCCCAAGCTGCCTCTCTCCCCATACGGAGTGACGAAGCTGGGCGGTGAGTTCTATCTGAACTACTACCGCAAGATCAGGGGCCTCGAGTACGTCGCGCTCCGGTACTCGAACGTCTTCGGGCCCCGCCAGGATCCCCACGGGGAGGCGGGAGTCGTGGCCATCTTCTGCAACCGACTCCTGGCCGGTCAGGCACTCACCGTGTTCGGCGACGGCGAACAAACGCGTGATTACGTGTACGTAAAGGACGTGGTCTCCGCGAACATGCTCGCATCGGAGGTCGACATGGGAGACGGTGAAGGTCTCGATTCCAGGGCGTTCAACGTGGGAACCGGAGTCGGCACGAGCGTGCTCCGGCTCGGGGAGGTTCTGGAGGGCATCGCCGGGAGCGCGCCCGAGCGCAAGCACGAGGCGGCCCGCCCCGGAGAGCTCCGCCACAGTACGCTCGACGCCAGCCTGATCCGTTCGCGAGGCTGGGCTCCGGCCTTCACCCTGGAACAAGGCTTGCGACAGACCTTCGAGTACATCGCCAACCAGAGCTCCGAGCCCGTGGCATGAGCCCGCTCAACCTCCTGGTCCTGCAGTCTCAACCCCCAACGACGCTCTTCGAGATGGTCGTCGGGGGCACCCTCCCGACCCGCGTGGTCCTCGGCGTGCTCGCGATCGCATCGCTCTTCTCGTGGTGGTTGATCTTCGCGAAGTCCCGCCAGTTCCGCTTGGTCCGGCGCCAGGGCGACCAGTTCCTGGAGCGTATGGAGCGGGCTCAGCGCCTCGAGGATGCGTACAAGGCGATCCTGTCTCTGCCGGACTCTCCCTACGGTCGCGTGTTCCGTCAGGGGGTGAACTTCTTCTCCGAGCTCCGTCCGGGCGCGCTCCGGGAGGGTGCCCCCCCGAGTCACGGGCTTTCGCTCACGCAGCTCGAGGCGCTCCGGCTGGTCCTCGAGAAGGAGGAGGCCGAGGAGCGCGAGGAGATGGCTCACGGCCTCGGCTGGCTGGCCACGATCGGATCGGTGTCGCCGCTGCTGGGCCTGATGGGAACCGTGATCGGGGTGATGAACGCGTTCCTCGGAATCACGTCGTCCGGTTCGAGCAACATCATGGCGGTGGCGCCCGGTGTCGCCGAGGCGCTGATCACGACGGTCGCGGGGCTCGGTGTCGCGATTCCCGCCGTCATCGCGTACAACCACTTCATCGGGAAGCTCAACCTCGTCAGTGGGGAGCTGGAAGGCTTCTCGAGTGAGTTCATCGGCACGCTCGCGCGTGAGGGCCGGGTGTAGATGACCTCCGCGACGCGCCGCGGTGGGCGGGGCCGGAACCGCTCCGACCTGCCCATCAACGCCGACATCAACGTCACGAGCTTGGTGGACGTGGCCTTCACCCTCCTGGTGATCTTCATCATCACGGCGCCCATCCTCCAGGGTGGGATCGAGGTGTCGATCCCCCGAGCCGACGTGCAGCCGCTCACCTCCCAGGATGCGCCGTTCTTCATCACGGTGATGCGTGACGGCACGATCTACATGGAGGAGACGGCGGTCACCATCGATGAGCTCGAGGCCAGCCTGCCTCAGCTACTCTCCACGGGCTCCGTGGAGCGCGTCTTCATCCGCGCGGATTCGCTCGCATGGTGGGGGCCGGTGCTGAAGACGATGGCGATCGCGGTGAACAGTGGGGTGGACTGGTCGGTCGTGGCGGAACCGTATGCGGGGGACCGGTAACTTGCGGTCAGGTCGCCTCGATCCGTTCGATCGCCGCTCGATGGCGTTGTCGATCGCCTTCCACGGCGCGCTCCTCGCCCTGCTGTGGGCCAGTTCGCTGTACGAACCGCCACAGATGACTTTCATCACCTACGAGATCGAGCTCGTGTCCCCTGCGCCGGCTCTTCAGGCCGAGGAGCCGACACCGGCGACGGAGGAGATCGTTCTCGAGCGACCCGAGCCGACACCGCCCGAGCCGGAGCCGGAGGATGTCGTCCCGGTCGAGGATCCAGAGCCGGATCCACCGCCCGAAGAGGTCGTGGATGAGGCGAGCGAAACGACGCCCGAGGTCGCGGAGGAGGTCGCGCTCGCTGCTGCCGCGACGACCCCTCCCGAGGAAGAGCCCGACGTCTCGGGTGAGGCGCTGAACGTCCGGATCGAAGGGCTGCGACGCGACTACCCGCAGTACTACGAGAACATCATTCGGCAGATCCGGCGCTGTTTCCGGTGGACCGAGGGCGGGAGCTGGCAGACGACCGTGCAATTCTCCATCGACCGCGAGGGGCTTGTCGGGAACGACATCCAGTTCGTGACCCGCTCCGGCAACTCGGCTTTCGACTTCGGGGCCATGGGCGCGGTGGAGTGCGCCGGCCGGGGCGCTTTCGGACCGTTGCCCGAGGACCTGCCGTTCGAGCGTTTCCCGGTGCGGTTCCGGTTCAGCCCGGTGAATGCCCCGGTCGACCTGGGAACAGGCCCCGACGCTGGGGCGGGCCCCGGGGCAGGCTCTCGCCTCGGCTCCGACGCGGCAGCCAGCGGCACGTGGTCTGCACCCTTCTCCACGCATGTGACGGGCAGGAGTATCGATGATGGGTAGGAAGACGACTTGGGTGGCGGTGGTGCTCGCGGCGAGTCTCGGGGCTCCCGGGGTGGTCGCGGGTCAGGAAGACCTGCCTGGTGTCGAGCTCGGGCTGTTCTACACCAGCACGTACCTCCCGGCCCTCGCGGTCCAACCCTTCGGAGGCTCCTTCGGCGGCGAGGCGATCGCTTCGCGGGTCGAGGCGATCGTCGGGCGAGACCTTCGAAACTCCGACCGATTCGAGGTCCTCGACTCACTTCCCGAGGCGCTCGTGGGGCAGAGCGTCGATTACTCGCTCTGGGATCGCCTGGGCGCGGTCTGGCTCGTGACGGGTGAGGTCGAACGTGCGGGCGAGGGCTTCGTGCTCCTGCTCCAGCTCCACGACGTGGTCTACGGGGAGATCCGCGAGCAGGCCCGATTCCGCTTGCCGGACCCATCGGACGACGACTTCCGCATGGCGGTCCACCGCACCGCCGATGAGGTGGTCATGTGGGCCACGGGCGATCCCGGAATGGCCGCGAGCCGCATCACCTTCACCATGATGGACGATTCGGGGAACAAGGACATCTACGTCATCGACGGCGACGGGGAGAACCTCCAGCGCGTCACCCGTTTCAACCACCTGACGGAGTCGCCGACGTGGTCTCCGGACGGGCAGCGGATCGCGTTCGCCTCCTGGAAGACCGGGGTGCCCCGGATCTACGAGATCGACCGACACGGTGGCAACGAGCGCATGATCCCGGCCGTCCGAGGTGCAGGGGACTACATCACGCCCACGTATCACCCGGATGGGAAGACCATCGCCTTCAGTGTTCTCGGAAGCAGCAACCAGAGCGGGGTCTTCACCTACGATCTCGAGCAGGGGTGCTGCCTCTCCTTCCTGTCCGGAGGGCCGTGGCACGACATCAGCCCGACCTATTCCCCAGATGGACGGTGGCTCGCGTTCAACACGCTCCGCTTCGGGGATCAGGTCCCTCAGGTCATGATGATGCCGTCGGAGGGCGGGGCTGCGGAGACGCTGTCACCCTACGAGTACGGAAGCGGAGGCTTCTACGCGGCGCCGGACTGGTCTCCACACGGCGATCTGGTGGCGTTCCACGGGCGGATCGATCGGCGTGGCCGGTACCACATCCTGGTGGCCAACCTCGAGGACGGAGGTCGCGTGCTGCGACAGCTCACCTCGGAAGGGAACAACGAGGCCCCGAGCTGGGCTCCCGACGGCCGCCACCTCGTCTTCGTAGGTGAACGGAGCTTCGGTTTCGGGCTCATGATCGCCGACGTGACGACCGGTCGTGTCCGAATGCTTCTGGGTGGTCGGCGGGTGGGTCTACCCGACTGGTCGCCAGCTCTCGCTCCTCAATGAATCGAGCGGCGCGATGGCCGTCCGGCGATGCGCTCGCACGATTCTGCACGAAGTGCCATAAGCGTTGCGTTTCTGCGGCCTTCGGCATACATACCAGGGGGCTTTCCACCCCGAGAAAGGTCGTTAGCTTCGTTGCGTTACACGACGCATCCCTGCACGCGTCGAAAGACTCTACCAGTTCGTTCAACCCGGGAGATGGGATGATCGTCCGTCGTTTCTTCGTCACGGTGTTCGCAGCCACCCTTCTGGTGGGCGCGTGCGGGGGTGACCCGGGGCGCGTGCGGGGGTGACCCGCCGCCGCCTCCGCCTCCTCCGCAGCCGGATCAGGACTCGCTGCAGCGGTACAACGACTCCGTCGCCGCTGCAGAAGCCGCGCGTCGTGCCGAGGCCGAGCGTCTCGCAGCCGAACGCGCTGCCGAGGCCGAGCGCCAGCGTCGGATTCGTGAGGCGCGCGCAACGCTCGAGGAGATGGTCTTCTTCGATTACGACATGTCCGAGATCCGCAGCGACGCCGCGGCGTCGCTGCGCGCGAAGGTGGACATTCTCCGCGGAAGCCCGCAGGTGCAGATTCGCATCGAGGGGCATGCGGATGAGCGCGGATCGACCGAGTACAACATGGCGCTCGGAAACCGGCGTGCCGAGTCGATCCGGACTTTCCTGACCGGCTTCGGCCTCGACTCGAACCGGTTCGAGATCGTCTCGTTCGGTGAGGGGCGCCCGCTCGAAATGGGCTCCACCGAAGCGGCTTGGGCGCGCAACCGGCGCGGACAGTTCGTCATCACGGCCGGCGCCAACGCGATCAATCCGCCGAACTGACGGCATGACCCTTGCGAGACCCCTCCTCCGGACGACCGGGGGAGGGGTCCCTTTGCATGATGAAACGTAAGCACCATTCGACGGCGGTCCGCGTCTTGGCGACGCTGGCCGTCGCCTTCGTATCGAGCGGCTGTGCCATGAAGGGCGACATCCGCACGCTCCAGGAAGAGCTGCGCACCGTGTCGGCCCGTCAGGACTCCCTGATGGCCGAGCTGCGGAACGAGACGCGGCAGACCCAAGACACGCTCCGCGTTCAGGGCGACCAGATGTTCGACCTACGGGGAGACATCAACCGCCAGCTCCAGATGATCAGCGAGAGCTTGATTCGGCTCGAGGCCATCGCGGGTGAGAACCAGCGTGGCCTGACGGCCGTCCGCGACCAGCTCGCCAACATGCGCCGGATGCCGACCGCTCCGGTGGGCGTACCCATGCAGCCCGACTCGGCAGGCGCCGGCGGCGAGAGCCTGATCGGCGGGGCGGGCAATCCCGACGAACTCTGGGGTGTGGCCCAGGCTCAGTACCAGCGCCAGTCGCTGAACTCCGCCGCGGCCGCGTTCGAGCAGTTCATCGCCGAGCATCCGACGGACGCCCGCGTCCCGAACGCCCACTTCTTCCTCGCCGACATCCTGGTCCAGCAGGGACAGCCCGAAGACGCGCTCGAAGCGTTCGAGGAGATCCAAGCTCTCTTCCCGACGGACGATCGGGTCCCCGAGGCGCTCTACCGGATCGCCGAGCTGCAGTTGGAGCTCGGCGACACGGACGCTGCCAAGAACACCCTGGAGCGGATCGTTAACACGTACCCGGGCACCACGATGGCCATGCTCGCCCGGGACAAGCTCGACCAGATCGGCTGAGCGGTGCGCTGCCCGCAGTGTGACGCCACCGAGAACCGGGTCGTCGACACCCGGGCCAGCCGGGGCGGGCGCGCCGTGCGGCGGCGGCGCGAGTGCACGGTGTGCGGTACTCGATTCACTACCTACGAATACGTCGAGGAGCGGCCGATCCAGGTGCTCAAGCGGTCGGGTGCGATCGAGGATTTCGACCGGGCCAAGCTCTTGCGGAGCGTGAAGGTCGCCTGTGCGAAGCGCCCGGTTTCCGCCTCCGAGATGGAGGCGCTGGTCGACGACATCGAGGACGAATTCTCCCGCGAGGCGGGGGTGGAGGTCCCGAGCGTGCGCTTGGGCGCGCTGGTCATGGAACGGCTTTCTCCCATCGACCGCGTGGCGTACGTACGTTTCGCCTCGGTGTACCGGAACTTCCAAGACGCGGGTGAGTTCCAAGAGTTCGTCGACGAGATGGCGGCGGCTCAGGAGCGCGAGGAGCTACGCAAGAACCAGGTCGAGTTGAAGATCTGACGTCGACCGGCGGCGCCGATCCGACCAACAGAGGTAGGGCCGCCCCGGGCGGCGCGAACTACGCAACGATCCCACCACATGCCGAAGCGCAACCCACGGGGCGAAATGCCCTTTCTTGACCACCTGGAGGAGCTCCGATGGAGGATCCTCTGGTCGATGATGGCGTTGGTGGTCGGCTCCGTCATCTCGTTCGCGCTCGTGTATTACCTCCAGGTGCTCGAGCTCTTGGTGCAGCCGATCCGGGATGCATACAACGATCAGACGCTGCAGCTGATCTTCCTGTCGCCGGCGGACCCCTTCTTCGTGACGCTTCGGCTGGCGATCTACGGGGGCATCATCCTGGCGTTCCCCATCCTCGTGTACCACACGTGGTCGTTTCTCTCGCCTGCGCTCGAGGCGCAGGAGAAGAAGGCGATCGTGCCGGCGCTCTACCTCGGACTGGTACTCTTCATCGGCGGGGTGCTTCTCGCCTACTTCGCGGCTCTTCCGGTGACCCTAGCCTTCTTCGAGGCCTTTCTCGACGAGTCGCTGGAGGGCCAGCTCGAGATCAACGCCACGCTCGGCTTCATCGTGAAGATGCTGTTCGCGTTCGGCGCCGTGTTCGAGTTGCCCATCGTGATTCTGGCACTGAGCCTCATGGGCCTCGTGACGCCCGATTTCCTGCGGTCCAAGCGGCGGCATGCAATCGTACTGATTACGGTGCTCGCGAGCTTCATCACCCCGGGCGACGCGATCACCCTGACGATCTTCATGATGTTCCCGCTCGTGCTTCTCTACGAGTTCGGCATCTTCCTCTCCGCAGGCGTCTACCGAAGGCGCGAGAAGGCCGAGAAGGAGTACGAGGCCAGTCTGGAACCCCCGGCAGGATCCGTGGAGCGGACGTGACCCCGGTCGCGTCCGGCGCGTCCCGTGTCGCGGGTCTCGCGCTAGCGCTGGTGGCGCTCTTCCACCACCCCGGGGAGCTCGTGGCGCAGGTGGTGACCGACTCGGCGCAGGTCGTCGATTCGGTGCAGGCAACGGACTCGACCACGGCTTCGCCGGCTCAGCCCGACACGGTCACGCAGCAGGTCGACTCCGCGCGGCTCGCGATCTTGGAGCGGCTGGAGCGTCTGGCTCGCCCGGTCGGAGCGGACAGCGTGCTCTTCGTGCAGGACTCCGTTCGGCTCGCGGAGGCTCAGGCTGGGCAGCGTGGAGTGGGCATCGACTCGGTCGCCACGGAGTTGATGTCCATGCCCGGCTACTCCCTGACCCAATACGAGGGTGGCGCCGCCGACTTCGCCGCCACGGATCGCATCCTGGTGCTCCGCGCCCCCGACAGCGGTCGTGCGCGAGTCACTCAGGAGGGCATGGTGATCGAGGCGGACTCCTCGATCACCTTCGACGAGCCCAGTGGGGCGATGCGGACCGTGGGTGAGGCCACGTTCACGCCGCCCGAGGGCGATCCGGTCACGGCTGCAAACATGATCTACGATCTGTCGGAGAACCGAGGCACGGCGATCGGCGCCTCGACCACGTACGGTGACCAGGGGGCGAACTGGATCGTGAGCGGCGACATGCCGTACGCGTCGCAGGACTCGACGTTCATGTCGCACGCACGCTTCACCTCGTGTGAGATCGATGATCCGCACTATCACTTCCAAACTGATCAGATCAAGCTCGTCGGGGGCAATCTCATGGTGGCCCGGGGTGTCCGCCTGTATTTCGCGGACGTGCCCGTGGCGTGGCTCCCGTTCATCGCCCAGAGCATCACTCGGGGCCGCCGCTCCGGGCTCCTGACGCCTCAGTTCAGCGTGAACGACATCGTGCGGACCTCCGGCGGGTACCGGAGACGCGTAAGCAACCTGGGCTTCTACTGGGCCGCCAGCGACTATGCGGACGCGCTCTTCGCGATGGACTGGTTCAGCGAGACGTTCTTCGCACTGACGAGCTCCGCGCGGTACAACATCCGTCGGCAGTTCCTTCAGGGCGACTTGTCGTTCAAACGATTCTGGAACTCGGACGGCTCGCGGGAGCTCGCGCTGGATACGCGTCACGCGTGGGAGATCGACGAGCGCACACAGCTGCGGGTCTCCGGACGCTTCGTGTCGAACAACGACTTCGTGCGGGAGAACTCGTTCAATCCGCAGGAGGTGACGCAGTCGATCGACTCGGAGGCAGGTCTGAATCGACGCTTCGGCTGGGGCTCCGTGTCATTCTCCGCGAATCGAAGGCAGTACCTGTCGGACGACCGGACCGAGTGGCTGCTCCCCTCGGTCAACGTCTCACTCTCCCCGATCACGCTGTTCCGCGCCCCTTCGAGCGAGGCCCACTTCTACAACAACATGACGTGGTCGGGCTCGATGGGCATCCGGCGCAATGCGTTCGACCGCGTGCAGCCGGACACCTTCAACGTGTCGGTGGCCAACAACGCCACGCTGGCGGGCGACGTTCGCTCGAGCCTGAACCTCGGAAACTTGAGCTTCTCGCAGTCGGCGAACCTCAACCGAAGAACGCTGTTCGACGTTCCGGAGGCGTTCGTCATTCTCGGCGACTCGGCCGACCAAGCCGACCTGGTGGTGGGCGTCCCCGCTCTGAGCGTCTCGGAGGAGACCCTCGGTTGGAGTGCCGGCTTGGGGTACCAGCAGACGCTCATCGGCTCGACGACGCTGACCCCGAGGCTCAGCATGTCCGGTAGCTTCTTCCGCTCGGACACGGACCCCTTGGCGCAGAGCTTCGTCGCGGCCCCGAACCGCATGTCGTTCGGAGCCCAGCTGAAGACGGACGTCTACGGCTTCTACCCGGGCTTCGGACGCTTCGAGGCGATCCGTCACAAGTTCTCTCCCTCGTTCGATTACCAGTGGAGCCCTGAAACGACGCCGAGCGAACTGCAGCGTGAGGTATTCAACTCCCGCACGCTCCAGCCGCGCAACACCGTCTCCGTTTCGCTTACGCAGACCTGGGAAGCGAAGCGGACGTCGGACGGTGATGATGCAGAGGCCGATGCGGCCGATGACCAACCGCTGGACCTGGAATTCATGCTGGGGGACAGCCTCGTGGCGGACAGCCTCACGCTGGCCGACTCCCTGAGCTTGGGCTTGAGGGAGATGGAGCCCTTGGGCCCCCTGCGGACCGGGCAGGAGGAGCCTCGTCGGATCCAGCAGAATCCGTCCGTGACGCTGCTCGCGTGGCGCTCCAGCGTCATTCAATACGACTTCGTGCAGGCCGACTCGTCGGGCTCGAAGTTGCTCGGCTTCGAGACCACGCGGCTGTCGAACCAGTTCTCCTCGGACTATCTGCGCGGTCTCTCGATCTCGATGGATCACGAGCTCTGGTTCGACGAGGTGACCGATGGAGTGGTCACGAACCGGAGCTTCGATCCGCACCTCGCCAACCTGAACCTCGGCTTCTCGCTGGGATCGAGGTCATCGATCTTTCGGTGGCTGAACTTCTTCAGCAGGGATGAAGAGGCGGCGGCGGCCGAGCCGGACAATACGGACCCCGAGACGTTCCAGGGTCCTACCGACGCGTCGTCCATCGTTCCGGGCGTCGACCGGAGTCAGCCACGAGCGCCGGGCCAGCGCGGCCAGACGGGCGGCTGGAACGCCAGCTTGAGCTATTCGCTCCAGCGCCCTCGGAATCCTCTCCTCCCGGCCGCCCAGATGCTCAGCGGCAACCTCCGACTGCAGCCGACGGAGAACTGGAGCATGACGTGGCGAACCTCGTACGACATGGAGCTCAACCGCTTCAACGATCACTCGATCAGGCTGACGCGAGACCTTCACCGCTGGGAGGCGAACTTCGATTTCCTCCAGACGGCGACGGGAAACTGGACGTTCCGCTTCGAGGTCAGGCTCACGGACAACGAGGACCTGAAGTTCGATTACCGGCAGCGCAACCTCGACTTGGGCCTGCCGTCGTCGCAGCGTTGATTGGCCGAGGTCGTGTCGTCCTGGGAGATCAGAGTGTCCTCGATCGGGGACATTCTGACGAGAAGGTCTTTGTCGAAGTAGTTGAGGATAAACGACTTACGGTTTGGCATACGGCGTGCGTGAATGAGGGGCGACGGTAGCGGCCGGTGACACGGGACGCGCGGAGCGGCCCGAGGCCCGATCGATTGGAGGAACCATGAAACGCGCAGGACTGGCAGCGCTGGTCTCGATTCTGTTCGTCGCCGCATGCAGCGACGACGTCGTCTATGTCGACAACACGGTCCCCGCCGCCCCTCGAGGGCTGGTGGGCAGCTACTATGCGGGCGCCGTGACCCTGACTTGGGAGCTGGCCCCCGGATGGAACGGGGAGCCGTTCCGCGTCTACTCGAAGCGCGTCACCGACTCCGGTTGGTTCTTCATCGCCGAAGTGACGAGCTGCATCGAAGAGGTCTGCGTCTACGAGGACGTGAACGTGCTCGGTGGGGAGCGATACGAGTACTACGTCGCGGCGGTCGGATCGAACGGGGTGGAGACTGCGAGTGACATCGTGGTGGAGGTGCTTGTGCCGGAGTTCATTCCGCCGCCCGTGCCTGACGGCCCCTTCGTCATCGCGCTCGACAATGCGAACTACGTCACCTGGGGTCTGGCCGCGCGCGGCGCCGAGGACTTCTCGCATTACCGCGTCTACCTGGACGACGGGAGCTCCGTGTTCATTCTGGGTGATACCGACTCGGAGGGATTCCTCGACCTGCTGGCGGTGAACGGCAACACGTATGCGTATTTCGTGACCGCAGTGGATCTGGATGGTCACGAGAGCGACGGTAGCTTCCTCGCCGAGGGGACCCCGAGGCCCGACTTCTCCGGCGAGTGGATCTACGACTACTTCGCGGTGCCGGCGAGCTCCGGATTCCGGTTCGTGGAGGACGAGAGCGTGCTGCCGATCGTCGACGGTGACGATCCGTTCCGGCACTTCCGCCTCGAAACCGACCTGAACGGCTGGTGGCTCGTTCCAGGACCGGATGCGGCGGTATATCCCGTCGCCTTCCAGACGACGGCGCTGAAGTGTGGCGTCGCCGCCGACGCGGGATGCGCCGACATCACGGTTGCCCCGTCGAGCGGATACGTGGCACAGGACATCCAGCTCGGCGCCCAGGAGAGCTACATCCTCCGCGTGATTGGTGACGACGGGCTGATCCACTATGGCGTGATTCGAGTGACCCTTCTCGGGTTTGATCAGAACGACGATCCGATCATGATCTTCGACTGGGCCTACCAGCTTCAGGCCGGCAACCCGAACCTCTCGCCGGCGCGCGCCGTGCCCGCGACCATGAGGTCGCGATAGCGAGGCAACGGGCGGTATCGACGCGAGGGCCGGAGGGACCACCCTTCGGCCCTTCGTCGTGCCCGTGGCCGCGGTAGCTTTCCTTCATGTCGAAGGTGCTGGAGGCCGTGCCGAACTTCTCGGAGGGACGGGATCTCGAGAAGATCGGGCAGATCGTCGATCGAATCCGGGCGTACGACGTCGACGTACTCGACTGGTCCGCCGACCCCGATCACAACCGCTCGGTCGTCACCCTCATCGGTGCGCCGGCGGATGTGGTGCTCGCAGCCCTCGGGGGGGCCGAGTGCGCCCTCGAGGTGATCGATCTGCGGAGGCACGAGGGTGTTCACCCGCGAGTCGGCGCCCTCGACGTGCTCCCCTTCGTGCCTCTCGCCCGGGCGGAGATGAGCGATGCGATCGCCGCCGCCCGTGAGGCGGCCCGAGCGGTGGCCGGTCTCGGCGTGCCGGTCTACCTCTACGGGAAGGCGGCCGCCGGGCCCGGCCGGGACCTGGCGTCCTTGCGACGCGGCGGATACGAGCGGCTTCGACTGGGTTGGCCGGAGGGCCGCGTTCCGGACGACCCCGCCGGACGCACGGAGGCGCATCCCACGGCGGGCGTGGCTTGTATCGGTGCGAGGGACGTCCTGCTCGCGTGGAACGTGGTGGTCCGGGGAATTCCCCTGGGCAGGGTACGGAAGATCGCGGCCTCTCTCCGAGAGCGCGGCGGTGGTTTCGCTGGTCTCCGTGCTCTCGGGCTGCACCTCGAGCGCCAGCGGCGACTTCAGGTCTCGATGAACCTCGAGGACCCGATCCGTACGTCGCCGATGTCGGTTTTCGAGGCGATCCGTGATGAAGTGACCGCATCCGGGGGTGAAATCGTGGAGACGGAGGTCATCGGCATGATCCCCGACACTCTTGTGCAACCGGGGTCGGCGGGCACATTAAATCTTCTCGACCTGCGTGCTTCGCGGGTCCTCTCTCACCGGGTCGCAGAATACCTATCGCGGCGCCCCGGCCCGCCTACGGAGATCCCGGACTTCACCGAATGAGCATCGAGTCGCTCAAGCAGCAGGCGCGGAAGCACGAGCAAAACGAAGAGTGGAAGAGGGCGCTCGAGCAGTACAACAAAGCGCTCGCGGAACTCGCTCGTGATGAGCAGGTCGACATCGGCCTCTACAACCGTGTGGGTGATCTGTACGTTCGCGTGGGCGACCTCCACGCGGCGGTCGAGCACTACGACAAGGCGGTCGACCTGTATCGCGAGGCGTATCTACCGAACAACGCCATCGCGGTGTGCAAGAAGATCATCCGCAACGTGCCCGATCGTCACCGGGCGTATCTGGTCATCGGGCAGATCCGGGCGGAACAGGGCTTCATACCCGACGCGCGGACGAACTTCCTCACCTACGCCGAGCGGATGGCGCAGGCGGGGGATCTCGACGAGTCATTCCGCGCTCTGATCGAGTTCTGCGATCTGGCCCCCGACGACGTAGGCGTCCGGCTCACCGTGGTCGACCAGCTGCTGTCGCACGATCGCAAGCCGGAGGCGATCGAGCAGCTGATGGTGATCCATCGGTACCACTCCGAGCTCGGCAACGAATCGGACGCGACCGATGTCGAGTCGCGGATCTTCGCGATCGACCCCGACGCCGACATGTCTGCCCTCGCGACCGGATCAGCCAAGCACGAAGTAGAGCCGGGCGGCGTTCCAGGCTTCGGTGACATCACGTTCGGCGAGGTCGACCTGTCGGGAGGCAGCGAGGCGGAGCTCTCCTTCGCCGGAGCGAAGGAGGACGACCCGGACGGCACGGCGGGGTGGCAGGCGGGGCTCGCGTCGGAGACGACCGCGGATGACGACTCGTGGCCCGACGAGGACGCCACGGAGCTCCCGCTGATGCACGGGGAGCACGAGGCCGGTTCGGAAGAGGACATCATCGGGCCGGCCGAGCTCCCGATGCTGGAGGTCGACGGCGGGGAGGGGGACACCACCTCCCCGGAGGCTGGGTCCGGCGGGTCGGCCGCGATGGAGTCGGCGGTCGAGGAGGCGAGGGTCGGCCACGTCGATGAGCCCCCGAGTGATGTGGGGCTACCGTCGGAGTCGGTCCGCGACGAGCTACCGGCGGCGTTCGAGGAGCCGGCGCCGCGGACGGAGGCCGACGCGCCGACTCCGCCGTCGAGGCACGACGAGCCGATGGTCGCCGCCGAGGCCGGTCCCGTGATCGAGCCTCCGCCATTCGACCCTTCGACGGTACCGGAGGCCGCAGGCCCGTCTGCCCCCGCGTCGACGCCCGTGGGCGAGCAGACGCCCCCCTCGGCGACCGAGGAAGCCCACGTAGCCGACGACGGGGCGCAGGATTCCGCCACGTCCGAGCCCCCGGACGGCGGTTACATCGATCTCGGCGCGATGATCCTGGGCGGGGACGACGAGAAGACGACCCGGTTCACAGTTGCCTACGAGGAGCCCTCCGGCGACGAAGACG
>JBDHDM010000150.1:0-9705 GCA_039591515.1 Gemmatimonadota bacterium
CCCATGGTTCGGAAATACCCAGGCATGACCGTACGGGAGTACGTAGAGACACCTCGTTCCTCATCCTCCGGAGGGCTGTTCGTGTCCCACACATACCAGTTCCGGTAGCGGTCTCGGATCGGGATCATGTCGATGAGCGAGGCGGAACGGACGCCTGGCATCGCCTCCACGTCCTCGATTACACCCTGGAAGAAGAGACTTCGGGAACTGACGGCCGGATACTTGGACGAAGAAAGGGCGAGCCCACCGGTGATGAGATTCTCGGTGCGAAAGCCCAACTCGACCGACTGTAGCCGGACGAAGCTCTGGATCAGCAAGCCCGCTCCAGTGACAAGTATCAGAGAGGTGGCCACCTGAGCCACGACGAGCCCTCCCCTCACCCTGCCGCCCTCGGCGGTACGCCCCCGGCCCCGGAGCTCCTCCGCCGGATTGGCCCGGGAGACTGTCAATGCTGGCCCCACCCCAAAGAGGAGGGCTGTCGCCAGGGATATCCCGACGGCCGCTGCCAACATGGGCCAGCTCACACCCACGTGCTGGACTCCAACAAGGTCCAAAGGGAAGACTGACAGAACGATCCGCTGCATCCAGAGTGCCAGCAGCGTTCCACCTGCTCCTGCGAGACCCGCCAGGACGAGGCTCTCGACGAGGAGCTGCCGGGCCAAGGTACCACGGCCGGCGCCCAGGGCGGCTCTGACCGAAAGCTCGACCCGCCGTGAAGTGGCCCGAGCGACCAGGAGTCCAGCGACGTTGCCACATGCGATGAGAAGGAGGAGAGACGTGGCCGCCATCAGCACGAGGAGGGACGGCCGATAGCCTTGGGTCAGCGCCTCTCTCAAGGGCACGAACGCCATCGCTTTCCCATCGTGAGACTCTGGGTATTCCTGCGCGATCTGAGCGCTGATGACATTGATCTGGGCCTGAGCCTCTGCCAGTGGTACCCCGTCCCGGAGTCTTCCCACGGCCTGCCAGGAGTGCGAACGCCGGGCACCCGTATCCATGATGCCCATGCGAACCGGCAACCAGAGATCGGTGTCGTTGCGGAAGCGGAATCCCGCAGGCATCACGCCGACTACGACCGTTGCGTTCCCGCTCAACGTCAGAGTCTGACCCAACACGTCGGCATCGCCCCCGAACCAGCTTTGCCAGAACCCGTAGCTGATGAGGGCCACATTGGCGGCCCCAGCTTGGCCGTCTTGGGGTGAGAAGCTCCGTCCGAGCGCGGGCGCCACCTGAAGGGCATCGAAGAAGTCATGGGTGACCCAGTGGGCACTTGCCCGCTCCGGTCGATCCCCTCCTGTGATCGTGTGTCGCTGGAGGGACGGCAACATAGCCGCCATCACTTCGAATGCCTCGCTTTGGTCTCGATGGTCCAAGTAGTCGGGAAAGGAACACGTCGTGTTCCATTCGCCATCGAAGGTGGCACTCCCCAGGACGAGCTCTTCCGGGTTCGGATAGGGCAATGAGCGAAAGAGGGCCGCGTCCAGAATGCTGAACATGGCCACAGTTGCACCGATGCCAACCGCCAGGGTCAGCGCCGTTGCTGTCGAGAATCCCGGAGCCTTCCTCAGCCTTCGGAGCGCCAGACGGAGATCGGCCTCGAGGGCGAAGAGAAGGCCAGGAGAACTGAGCGCCTTCCGCGGCTCTCGGGAGGTCCTCAGAAGGACGAAACGCTCCCCGGCCGCAACCTTGAGGAGGTTCCACACTTCCCGGAGGGCGAATCGGACAGGCGTAGCCGAATGACGGAGCCCGTCCATAAACGTCTCTTCGATTTCTGAACGAAGCACCCCGTCCATGTCTTCGGGGAAGAGTCTGACGATGAGTCGGAGGATACGCCTCATCTCGCGCCTCTCGTGACTTCGGGGAGGAGTTCCCGAGCCGTGGCAACGCGAATTTGGGCGGCCAGACGCCTGGCTTCTGCCGCTGCCACAGCTTTCCCAAGAGCGGTAACCGTGAAGTATCGGCGTCGCTCATCGCGGACCTCGGTGGTGGGTCTGCGATCTGCCGGTCTGATCATGTCTGACGCGACCAGTCGCCGAATCGCCCTGTAGAGCGTACCGGTCTCAAGGGGCCCGCTCCCTGGCCACCGGGTCTCGGCCTCCTTGATGATGGCGTACCCATGGCTATCGCCCCCCACGAGCACTAGGAGAATCTCGAACTCGATGGGACGGAGCGGGAGGTATTCATGGAGATCTGTTCGCTCGGACATGGTCACTCCCAGGAAGGCGGTTCGCACTCGAATACTAACTGTGCGACACACCTATGCGCCACACAGTGAGATGGCGCGAGCGAGGTGAGCCTCGAGACCTCCCTCTCTTCGGCGTCCCCGCCATCGTACGACGTGAACTACCGACCTCACGGGCGCACCCAGGTGACTCGGTAGGTCACTCGGAGCGGCGGAGCCGCGGATTGGAGCGAGGGCCTGCGGGATTGTCGCGGCAAGCGCCACTAGGCGAGACCCGCAGCTCACATCTACCCTGCCCGCCTGGACAACACGTTGCCCCCGTGGCACTTCGGTGCGGTGGGGGCTTCCTGCTCTCGACTCGTAAGGAGCCACCCGCCACGGAGGGCTGACCTGGCCCGCGATCCCCCGCGCCGATTTCCTGGCGCGGTGCGCTCCGAGGGGTAGACTTCGGCCATGGCGAGAACGAGATCGAAGGCGGTATGGAAGCCCCTGGTGGTCGACGTGGCCGTCGTCGGTGAGAGTTCCTGGGGGCCGACTCCGAGCTCCGCGCAGCGATGATCCTCGGTGAGTTCGACGGGACTGCCGATTGGCGGGCGGGCGCTCGGTCCTTCTCCGTTCGCCTTCGCCACGCAAACCGGGCGCGGCCGTGACCCGCCGACCGGTCTTCTGGATCGTGTTTGTCGCTCTCGGCCTGGCCGGAGCCGTCACCGCGCTCCGGCTCTTCACCGTCGCGCTCCCCAACGTCTCGCTCGAGATCGAGATGGATCGGGAGGCGGCCATAGCCGAGGCCCTCTCCCTCGCGGACCGATACGGCTGGGGCCCCGGCGAGGCTCGGTCGGCCGCGTCGTTCGGCCAGGTCGACTCCGAGGTGCAGACGTATGTAGAGCTCGAGGGTGGGGGACGCGACGCGTTCCAGGAGCTGATGGACGTCGGCGCGTATCAGCCGTACCAGTGGCGCGTGAGGCGCTTCGCCGAGGGCGAGGTCGAAGAAGTCGAGGTCCGCTTCACGCCCGGTGGCGCTGCATACGGCTTCGAGCTGCGGCTCGCCGAGGACGATCCCGGCTCGGGCAACCTCGACGAGGACGGCGCCCGCGCCGTGGGCGAGCGTGAGGCGGTGGCCTGGTCCGTCGATCTGACCCGCCACGACCTGATCGAGTCGTCCGAGGAGGCGCAGCCGGGTGGACGCGTCGACCACACGTTCGTGTACGAGCGGGGCGACGTGACGCTCGCCGATGCTCGCTTCAGGCTCCGCCTGGTGGTCTCCGGAGACCGGCTTTCCGAGTTGACCCATTTCGTGTTCGTGCCGGAGGCGTTCTCGCAGCGGTACAGGAACATGCGGTCGACCAACGACGCCATCGCGCTCGTCGCCCAATCCTTCTTGATCCTCGTGTGCGTGCTGCTCGGGGCGGGCGTGGGGACGGCGCTCCTTCTCCGCCAGCGTTGGATCGAGTGGCGGATGGCGCTGGCGTGGGGCTCCGTAACGGCGGTCCTCTTCGGCCTGAACACGATCAACGCGCTGCCGCTCTCCTGGATGATCTACGACACGGCGGTCTCGGCCGGGACGTTCGTCCTCCAGAACGTTGCGGCGGCGGGCGCGATCGCGATCCTTGGCGCACCGATTCTGGCGTTCTTCTTCCTCGCCGGAGAATCGCTGGGACGTAGGGCGTTCCCGCAGCACCTGCAACAGTGGCGCTTCTGGTCGCCGGAGGTCGCGGCGTCGAAGCCGGCTCTCGGTCTCACGGTGGCAGCATATCTGCTCGTGGGGATCCAGGTCGGCTACGTCGTGCTCTTCTATCTGGGCACGTCGCGTCTGGAGGGCTGGTGGTCGCCGGCCGACGCGCTGGTCCAACCAGACCTGCTCGCGACGTACGTGCCCTGGCTCCAGGCGGTCTCGCTATCGCTCTTCGCTTCGTTCTGGGAGGAGAGCATCTTTCGTGCGGTGCCGATCGCGTGCGCCGCCTTGATCGGAGCCAGGTACGGGCGAAGGAGCCTCTGGATTTGGGGCGCGGTCCTCGTCCAGGCCGTCGTCTTCGCAGCGGGACACGCCAATTACCCGCAGCAGCCCGCGTATGCCCGCGTGGTCGAGCTCTCTCTTCCGGCTCTCGCGTGGGGGGCCGTTTACGTCTACTACGGGCTCGTGCCGACGATCCTCGCGCACTTTCTGTACGACCTTGCGCTGATCTCGACCGTGCTCTTCGCGTCCGAGGCGCTCGTGGACCAGGGTGTGGTCGTGGTGATCGCAGCGGTTCCCTTGGCGATCGTGCTGTGGGCACGGCGAGGAGGCCGGGCCGCCGACGCGCCTCCGGAGTGGGCATACAACCGCGCGTGGTCACCACCGGAACGCGCGGAGTCCGAGGCGAAGGAGGCGACCTCGGGGGTGGACCTCGAGGGCGCGGCGGAACCGGCCGCACCCGCCGTCGCGGCCGTCGCAGCGTCGCGCCTCTCCATCCCCCGCACCGTGGTGCCCTTGGCCGGGGCGCTCGGCTTCGGGCTCTGGTTCGGAGCGCTCACGCTCGACGACTCTCCCGATCGGTTGGAGGTGTCGCGCGGTGACGCGGTCGCGGCGGCCCAAGGCGCGTTGCAGCGGCTCGGGTTCGACGTGGACGGGTGGACCGCGGCGGCAAGGACCGGGGACGGTCGCAGCCAAGCGCACAGGTACGTCTTCGAGGAGGCCGGTCCGGAGTCGTTCGGTGCGCTGGTAGGAACGTTCCTCGCGCCACCCCAGTGGGTCGTGCGCTTCGTGGACTGGGGCGCCGAGCCCGCGGAGCGCGTCGAAGAGTTCGTGGTGAACGTGGAGGCGGACGGATCGATCCGCCGCGTCGTGCACACGCTACCAGAAGCGAGGCCGGGAGCGGCGTTGGATGAAGACTCGGCCCGCGTGCTCGCACGGTCCGCACTCCCGCCGCGCACGTGGGAGGAGGTCGGAGCGGAGGAGACGACCCACGAGAGCCGCACGGACTGGCAGTTCACCTTCCGGGATCCGTCGGTGCTTTCGGACCTCGCGGGCGAAGCGCGAGCGGCGGTGTCGGTGGTGGGGGACGAAGTCACCAACGTCCGCCGCTTCGTCGAGGTGCCGGAGGAGTGGGAGCGAGAGCAGCGAGAACGGACCAGCCGGCAGGCGCTGGTCTCGACCGGTCTGGACTTCGTCCTCATGCTGATGTTCGGCGCCGCGGCGGTCGTCGCGATCGTCGTGTGGAGTCGGCATGAGCTCGAAACCGGACCTCTGTGGAAGGCCGCCCTTCTGACCTTCGTCGCCCTGTCGCTGTCGTTGGCGAACGCTTGGCCGGCGACGGCCTCGACCTTCTCGACGGCTCAACCATACGGCTTCCAGGCGGGAGGGGCCGCGATCGGATTCGTGCTGCTCTCGATCCTCGGAGCCGCCGCGATCGGGTTGGTCGTCGCGCTCGCTCACTCCTGGGCCGATCGAGCGGGGCGGCTCCCGCCGCCGGCCTTCGTGGGTGTCTCGCTCGGTCTGCTCCTGGCCGGACTCAGAGACATCGTGATGGGGCTGTCCGGCGCGATGCCGGAGATGCCGGACTACTCAGGGGCCGCCGCCTTCGTGCCGGCCCTGGCCGCGCCCTTCGACCGTGTGGTGCCGTTCCTGTTCGTCACGGCAGCCGTGTCGGTGCTGGCCGTCGCCCACCGACGGTTCAGAGGTCACGCGGTGTTCGCAAGCGTGACGCGCTTCGGGCTCCTCGCGCTCGGCTTCGCCATCGTACCGGAGGCGCTTCAGGACTCGGTGGTGGCATGGGTCGCGGCAGGGCTCCTGGGAGCGGCCGTGATCTGGGGACTCGTGTACGTGGTCGGGGCCCTACCTGCGTTGGCTCCGACGGTCTTCGCGACGATGGCCGTGCTGGAGGTCCTCGAGGCGGTCTTGGATCGCGCGTACCCGGGCAGCCTGGTTGGATCCCTGCTCGCCATCGTGCTGCTCTGCGGCCTGGCGTGGAGCTGGTCGCGGGAGCTGGGTCGGACCGCGGTTGCCTGAGCCTGGCGGGCGGCGCTCAGAGAAGCCAGAGCAGCGCGACTGTCAGGCTGATGTCCGCAGTCTTGAGGACGGAGACCACGGAACGTGAAGTCTACCCGGGCCCACCGGGGAGCGTCTGCGAAGCGGCCGAGTTCAAAGTGTTCTCACGCCGCGGACCCGTCTTCTCGACAAACGCGTCCATCGGGACTCATTATCCCCGCCGAGCCCGAACCCTCGTCGCACCCTGATCCATGCCTCCATCCCGTGACGCCCCGGACCAACTGAGCCTGAAGCAGTGGGCGCTGGGCTACTTGGCCACGGCTTGGGTCATCATCCAGGTGCTGCAGGCCCTGGCGGAGGCGTGGGAGCTGGGGAGCCGCATCCAGCAGGTCGTCCAGCTTCTCCTGGCCGTCGGCTTCGTCGGCCTCCTCGTGGGGGTCGTCCTTCGCGATCGCGGAGGCGAGAGGGTTCCGGTGTCGCGCCCCTCTGGCCATCCCGTCCTGGCCGCCGGCGGATGGGTGATGGCGTTCGTCCTGGTGATGAGCTTGGGCTACACCGTCATATCGTCGCAGCGCGCCCAACGCGCGAGGACCGAAGTACTGCCGGAGGTGATGCGGCTGGCGGAGGCCGGTGAGTACGACACCGCGTTCGACCTCCTCATGGAGGTGGAGGGCGACCTCGAAGGCGATCCCCTGCTGGAGGAGGCCGTGACGGCGACCGCGATCACCCTGAACGTGGTCTCCGACCCGGTGGGCGCCGACGTCTGGATACGGCCGTATCTGGCAGACGACTCCGCATGGCAACACCTGGGGGTCACGCCGCTGACCGGCATCAGAGTACCGAGAGGCCTCAGGGCATGGCGGCTCGAAAAGGAAGGATACGTCAGCGAGCCCATGGCCCCATGGTCCCGCAACGACATCCCGGAAAGCCTCACGCCCCTCGGCGAGGTCCCGGGGGGGATGCTCCCCCACCCCGCGGGCCTCTACCCGGCATGGACAACCGACACCGGTCCCGACCTGACGCACAATCTCCCTGCGTTCCTCTACGACCGCACGGAGGTGACCAACGCGGCCTTCCTCGAGTTCGTCGCAGCCGATGCCTACGAGGCCCGCGCGGTCTGGGAGGAGCTGGGCGTTGCCCCACCCTCGGAGGCCCAGGTGGCGAGCATGCTGGATCGGACGGGCCGGCCCGGTCCCGGGGGCTGGGAGCTCGGGGCGCCGCCGCCCGGCTCGGATGACCTTCCCGTCTCCGGCGTGAGCTGGTTCGAGGCGCTGGCCTACTGCCGCTGGCAGGGCAAGACGCTCCCGACGCTCTACCATTGGACGGGCTCGTCCGGGGTGGCCTTCTCGTCGCCGGAGATCGCCGCCCGGGCCAACTTCGCGTCCGACGGCGCCCGCCCAGCCGACCCCTCTGCCTTCGGACGCTGGGGGGCGTTGGATCTGGCGGGAAACGTGAGGGAGTGGGTGTGGAACGAGTCCGACGGCATGCGACTCAGCATGGGAGGGTCGTGGAGGGACCCGCAGTACTACTTCGCCCACGTCGCCGACCTCGACGCCATGGATCGCTCCCCCGAGAACGGGTTCCGGTGCATCCAGGAGCCGGAAGTGAACGACGACTCGCGGAGCGCGCGGGACCCCATTCCCCTCTACCGCCGGGACTTCATTGCGGAGACGCCCGTGTCGGACGAGGTGTTCGAAGTCTTTCGGCGCCGCTTCGAATACGATGACGTGCCCCTGGAGTCCACGATCGAGGCGTCGGGCACTTCGCCCGGCGGGTTCGCCTGGGAGCGCATCTCCTACACCGTCCCGTACCGCTCCACCCCGGGCGGCGCCATCCTCATCCGGCCAGACGGCCCCGGGCCGCATCCGGTGGTGGTCACCATCCCGGGAAGCGGCGCCTTCCTGGCAGCGGACTTCGAGAGGTATGTCCTGAGCCGGGACGACTGGTTGCTGCGCAGCGGGAGGGCGGTCCTCCATCCGTATCTCCGTGGAGCCTACGTCCAGGGGGACTCCCTGGAGAGCAACCAGCCCAGCGATTCACGACGCTTCACGGAGTTCGCTACGAACTGGGTTCAGGACGTGTCCCGGGCATTGGACTATCTCGAAACCCGGTCGGACATCTCCACTGAGGCTGTAGCCTACACGGGCGTGAGTTGGGGAGGGCGCATG
Source organism: Gemmatimonadota bacterium (assembly GCA_039591515.1). Taxonomy (GTDB): domain Bacteria; phylum Gemmatimonadota; class Gemmatimonadetes; order Longimicrobiales; family Gaopeijiaceae; genus UBA2589. Next base: position 8,315 of record JBDHDM010000150.1, read on the forward strand.
GGTCCGATCGTCCTGGCCATGGAGCCCCGCTTCAGCGTCGGGATTCTCTACGCTGGAGGCCTCCCCTTCGCCCGGAGCGAGCCGGAAGTCGATCCCTTCAACTTCGTGAGCCGCGTCACGCAGCCCGTCCTCATGATGAACGGGATGAACGACGTCCCGTATCCATACGAGACCTCTCAGGTGCCCCTGTTCCAGCTCCTGGGAACGCCCTTGGATGACAAGCGGCACGTCACGTTCCCGGGCGTCGGGCACTCGCTGCCCCGGCTTCCCGTGATGCGCGAGTCCGCGGCCTGGCTCGACCGCTACCAGGGACCCGTCCAGGGGCGCTGAGCGCCATCCGGTCAAAGCGGGCTGTAACACAACCTGTAACATCGCCCACCAGCGCTGGCTGGCGCCCGCGAGCGCAGAGGACCCGAAAACGCCCTGTTTCCGGCCCTCACCCGGACGCCGGGCCGACGGCCAAAGCTACGAACCCTCACGACTCCCCTAACCCTCGAACCCTCTGGTCTTATGACTTCCGTCACAAAAGGGCTTCGTGCCGGACGCGCCGCAGCGGCAGAGGGCGGTGGCACCACCAGGCGTCGTCGTGCCATCGGCTGTTCGCAGCTCCATGGGTCCGCGGAGCAGAGCTGGCCCATTGTTGGTAACCCTGATCTCCAGCACGGTCTCCTTGTGGGCTCCGCCGTCGCTCATGCGGTTCTCGATCAGTACGCCCGCGTCGTTGAAGCCCTCCGCTACGTGCGAGTTGTCGCAAAACGGCTTGTTGTCAGAATGGCCGCAGCGGCACAGGGCTGCGCGGGACTCCCGCACTGTCTCACCCGAAGGGAGCACGAGCCGAAGTCGTCCGGAGACGAAGAGTGGTCCGGCGGGGCTGACCCGCACCGTGTTCTGGGTCGGCCCGACCCCCTCTTCGCCCCCATCCTTGCGACGATACTCGAGGGCACCCGACGGACACCGTTCGATGACCTGCCGGAGTTCGCTTGCGGGCGCGGCATCGGGGTCGACCCACGGGCGACGCCCGGGATCGAAGACGGCGGGTAGGCCTTTCACACACTCTTCTGCGTGGATGCACCGCTTGATGTCGAATTCGACGGCGAATGCGTCGGACTCGTACGATCGGATTCTCTTGTTCATGTCACTACCCCGATGGTCGGCCAGGAACTGCCTGACGAACGGACAATACGGCAGTGTGGCCAGACCGCGCTCCCCAGCCGTGTCGAGTGCTTGGCGACCGCCTCAGACGACGACGCTACTGATCTGAAGCACCGGGTCGGTATTCGTGAAGTTGGGAACGTCCCCCAGGATCGCCTCGGCGTGAGGGCCGAACGAACCCTCGAACGATTCAATCGAATCGAACAGGAGGTGGCTCATGACGATGTAGCTGGCGGGAG
>JBDHDM010000151.1:0-9679 GCA_039591515.1 Gemmatimonadota bacterium
ATCGTTGCAGCTCTCGGGCGTGGTGCAGCTGAACGACGCCGCCATGAGCCCGGCCACGCCCCCGATGACGATACCGGCGCCGGCCCCCCATAGGGCCCCCTGAAGCCAGTGGCTCTTCTCAACCGAGACGCCCCGGATGTCGTCGAACCCGACGTTTACGTTCGTGCCGGCCTGGGCCAGCTCGACGTAGTCCGGCCCGACGGATGTGACGAACGCGTCCTCGACGAAGAAGGACGGCGTGGTGATCCGGACCGCTCGATCCTCTCCGAGTCCGGAGAAGATCTCCGAGAGGCGACGGTCGTCGGGCGACATGGACGTGTCCTGCGCCCGGGCCGGTTGCCCGCTGGCACAGACGATGGCGGACAGCAACACGAAGGCACGAGTCGCGAGACCGATCGATCGGGTGCGTCGGGCCATGCGGCTCCTCCCTGCGAAATGGCGGGCACGACAGGTGTCTTCGCCCTTTTCCTACGTGACCCGATCGCCCGACTTACCGCGGTCGGCGGAGGGCAGAAACGGTCACATGCGTGGCAGTGTGACGCCGACCTGCTTCATGTACTTGCCCTTACGATCCGCGTACGCGATCTCCGGCTCCTCGTCTCCCTCGAAGAAGAGAAGCTGCGCAATGCCCTCTCCCCCGTAGACCTTGGCCGGAAGCGGCGTCGTGTTGGAGATCTCGAGCGTGAGGTAGCCCTCCCAGGTCGGCTCCAGTGGGGTGACGTTCACGATCAGACCACAGCGTGCATACGTCGACTTGCCGACGCAGATCACGAGCACGTCGCGAGGAATGCGGAAGTACTCCTCGGTACGCGCGAGGGCGAACGAGTTCGGCGGGATGATGCACTCGGGCCCGCTGATGTCCACGAAGGACCGGTCGTCGAAGTTCTTCGGATCGACGATCGAGTTGTGGACGTTGGTGAACACCTTGAACTCCGCGGACACCCTGATGTCGTAGCCGTACGAGGAGATGCCGTACGAGATCTTCCCGTCGCGTACCTGACCGGACTCGAAGGGCTCGATCATTCGGTGCTCTTCGCACATGCGGCGGATCCACTTGTCACTCTTGATCGGCATCGACGGCGGTGCTCCGTTGGCGATTCGCGCGCTGCAGCGGGACGTCGATGCGACGCGAAAAATGGGTGGCCCGGGGGGACTCCGCGGGCCCCTCAGGAAGCGGAAGATAGACAAGCGCACGAAGTGAGGTCAAACCGGCGAAAGGCGGCGGATTTCCTGCCTTACTCCGGTTGACACTCTGACGAGCCCCCGGGTACCTTTCGGGCCGATTGCCGCCCTAGTGAATCATTTCACAAACCTCTGGCGAGCCCATGTCGGGAGACTATCTCCCCCTTCTCATCCTGCTCGGCGTCTCGACCCTCAACGCGCTCGGCATCGTGGTCACGTCGCACATCCTCAACCCGCGACGAGATACTCCGCAGAAGCTCATGCCGTACGAATCCGGCATGATCCCGCTCGGGACCACGAGGGCGCGCTTCTCGGTGAAGTTCTACATGGTCGCGATCAGCTTCATCGTCTTCGATTTGGAGACGATCTTCTTGATTCCCTGGGCGGTTCGAATGCGTGAGCTTGGGTGGAGCGCGTTCTTGGCGATGACCATGTTCGTCGCCGTGCTCGCGGTCGGGTTGGCGTACGAGTGGAAGAAGGGAGGCCTCGAGTGGGACTAGGAGAGAAGCTGCCGGGAGGCGGAGTCTCCAAGACGACCGGGGGTATGTTCGGGCCCGGTAGCCCGACGTTTCTCACCAGCAAGATCGACGCGATCGTCAACTGGGGGCGTCTCAACTCGTTGTGGCCGATGCCGTTCGGCACCGCCTGCTGCGCGATCGAGATGATGGCTTCGGCCGCCTCGAACTACGATCTGGCCCGGTTCGGGATGGAGCGGATGTCGTTCAGCCCCCGTCAGGCCGACGTCCTGATCTGTGCGGGGCGCGTTCCGTACAAGCTGGCTCCCGTGCTTCGGAGGATTTGGGACCAGATGCCACAGCCGAAGTGGGCGATCTCGATGGGCGCCTGCGCGAGCTCGGGCGGTGTGTTCGACGTGTATTCGATGGTCCAGGGTATCGACACGATCATCCCGGTCGACGTCTACATCCCCGGCTGCCCGCCCCGTCCCGAAGGCCTCATCTACGGTCTCATGATGATCCAGGAGAAGATCCGTCAGGAGAGTCTCTCGCGTCACTTCGAGCACCGTGCCGAAGATCCGATGACCGTTGCCCGGCCCCGGGCCAACGCCCAGGAGGTCGCGGGACTCACGGGACCTTTCGGCAACTCGACGCAGCAGGAGGCGCTCTCCAGCGGAGAAGCGCCGCGTCCGCCGGATGACTCGGCGGCCGACCCCGTCGTCGGTTGACGCGATGAGCGACGCGAAGAGTCCGCTCGACGCGGTGGAGGAAGGGCCGACAGCCCCCGGGGCGCAATCCGTGGGCGGTGTTCAGGCCGCCGGGTCGGCGGAGGAGCATGCTTCCGTTGCGGCCCTGCTCGAGCGATTTCCCGACGAAGTCCTCCGATACGGGCTGAACGCCGGTGATCAGTACGTGGTCTGGATTCGCCCGGCCCGGAGTCACGAGATCCTCAGCTGGCTCAAGAACGATCCCGACCACCTCTACGACATGATGTCGGACGTGACGGGTGTGGATTATGGGGGCGGGCGACCCGTCGAAGTCGTTTACCAGATGTACTCGACCTCGCACGCCAGGGCGCTGCGCCTCCGATGCCCCTTGCCGCTCGATGCCCTCGAGATCGCCTCGGTCTACGACCTGTGGAAGGCGGTGGACTGGCTCGAGCGGGAGGTCTTCGACCTCTTCGGGGTCACGTTCCGTGGGCACCCGGACCTGCGGCGAATTCTCATGCCCGACGACTACGCCGAAGGCCACCCGCTGCGGAAGGACTTCCCCCTCCGGGGCCGCTTCTCTCGAGCGGAGCAGACCCGTCGAGCCCTCAATCAGGACGTCGAGCGCTTCTACCTGGCCGAAGATCTCGGTTACGGCACTCCTCAGGAGGTCGAGGCGTCGCCGACCGAGGCGCAGCTCGCCCCCACCGGTCCCGACGTCTCCAGCGCTGAACCCGAAGGAGGGAAGGGCTGATGGCGACGAGGACGGTCGAGGTCGCGGTCGGGCAGGGCCGGGAGATGGGACCGGATGGCGGACCCACGCCCAGCCCGCTCGCTCCCTTCGACATTCCGGAGCCGGACCTCGGGGCCGAGAAGATGCTCATCAACATCGGGCCGCAACATCCCGCAACCCACGGCGTCCTGCGCCTGGTGTGCGAGCTCGAGGGCGAGACGGTGCTGCAGGTGACGCCGCACATCGGATATCTGCACTCGTCGTTCGAGAAGCTCGGCGAATACCGCACGTGGAATCAGATCGTGCCGTTGACGGACCGCATGGACTACCTGGCACCGTTGATCTACAACTGCGCCTACATCATGTCCGTCGAGAAGCTGATGGGCATCGAGGTCACGGATCGGTGCAAGGTCGTGCGCGTCATCCTGATGGAGCTCGACCGCATCTTCGGCCATCTCCTCTGGCTGGGCACCACCGCCATCGACGTGGGCGCTTTCACCCCGTTCCTGTACTCGTTCCAGCAGCGTGAGAAGATCTACGAGCTCCACGAGTCGTTGACCGGAGCTCGGATCACGACCTCGGCGACGCGCGTGGGCGGGATGATGGCCGACCTACCGGATGGATGGCTCGACCAGCTTCTGGACTTCTTGGAGCACTTCCCGAAGACCCTCGACGAGGTCGACCGCCTCCTGACCGGCAACCAGATTCACATCGGGCGGACGCAAGGGATCGGAGCGATCGGTCCGGACGAAGCCATCAACTACGGTTTCACGGGGCCGAACCTCCGGGCGTCCGGTGTGCCGTACGACCTGCGGAAGGACCGCCCGTACTACGACTACGAGACCTACGATTTCGAGGTCCCGATCGGCGAGCACGGCGACTGCTACGACAGGTATCTGTGCCGGATGGAGGAGATGAGGCAGTCGGTCCGGATTCTCCACCAGGCGATGGCGCGCCTGCCCGGGGGCCCGATCAACGTCGAGGATCCGAACATCTCTCTGCCCTCCAAGACGGACGCGATGTCCGACATGGAGAGCATGATCCACCACTTCAAGCTGATCACCGACGGCATCCCCGCCCCCGAGGGCGACTGCTACATGGGTATCGAAGCTTCGAAGGGGGAGCTCGGCATGTACGTGGTGGCCGAGGAAGGGGGAACCAAGCCCGTCCGCTGGAGAGTCCGCCCCCCTTCGTTCGTGAACCTCTCGGTGATCCCCAAGCTCGCCGAAGGGCATCTGGTCTCCGATCTCATCATGATCAACGCGAGCCTCGACATCGTTCTGGGGGAGATCGACCGATGAGCGACGTGCCCTTCAGGAATCCGGGGTGGGCCGGCAACACGGGGGACTTCGATCTCTCCGAGGAGCAGGTGCGCGGAGACGACTTCGTAGGGGAACGCCCCAGGGACGGTGGCCATGCTTCCGGAGCCGGCAGCATGCCCTACATGCTCGCGGACAAAGCGCCCGAGGCCCCTCTCTTCGAAGGGGCGTTTCAGGAGCGCTTCGAGAAGATCCTGACCCGCTATCCGACCAAGCAGGCGGCGTTGCTCCCCACCCTCGGGCTCGCCCAGGAGATCCGGGGCCACGTGAGCCCGGCATCGATGGATCGTGTCGCCGAGCTGCTGGATCTCTCACCTGCGTACGTGCGGGGTGTCAGCACCTTCTACACGATGTACAACAAGCGGCCCGTGGGCCGGCACCTGGTGCAGGTGTGCACGAACATCTCGTGCAATCTCTGCGGTGCGGACGAGGTCGTCGAAGCCTTCCTCCGCTACACGGACGCCGAGCTGGGAGAAACGTCCAAAGACGGGAACTTCACCGTCATCGAGGCCGAGTGCCTGGCCGCCTGTGGCTTCCCCACGTGCGTGCAGATCAACTCCCGCTACTTCGAGAACGTCACGCCGGACCAGGTGCCCGCGATCTGCGAGCACCTGAAGGCGCAGGGCGAATAGCGTATGGCCTACCCGTACGTGTCGGACCACGAGGTCCGAGTCCTCAGCAAGCACTTCGGTGACCCCCAGCAGCGTCGGATCGACACATACGTCGCTCGCGGTGGCTATTCCTCGCTCAAGAAGGCCTTCGAGATGGGCTCCGAGGGCGTGATCGATGAAGTCAAGGCGTCCGGTCTCCGGGGGCGTGGAGGGGCGGGGTTCCCGACCGGGGTCAAGTGGTCCTTCATGCCGAAAGACTCGGGCAAGCCGCACTACCTCCTCTGCAACGCCGACGAGTCCGAGCCCGGTACGTTCAAGGACCGCGAGCTCATGCGCTGGGATCCGCATCAGCTCATCGAGGGCTGCCTCATCGGCGCCTACGCGATCGGCGCCCAGCACGTCTACATCTACTGCCGCGGCGAGTTCTTCGAGGTGAACCAGATCCTCGCCCGTGCCGTGGAGGATGCGTACAAACAGGGTTACATCGGCAAGGACATCATGGGCTCCGGCAACGACTTGGAGCTTACGGTGCACCAGGGCGCCGGCGCCTACATCTGTGGCGAGGAGACCGGACTGATGAACTCGCTGGAGGGCCGCCGTGGCGAACCGCGAGTGAAGCCGCCCTTTCCCGCGGCCGTGGGGGCGTTCGGGATGCCGTCCACGATCAACAACGTGGAAACCCTCGCGGCGGTGACCCACATCGTGGGCAACGGAGGCGAGTGGTATCGACAATTCGGGACTGAGCAGAGTCCGGGAACCAAGCTCTTCTGCGTCTCAGGCCACGTGAAGAAGCCGGGCAACTACGAGCTGCCGCTCGGCTTCCCCCTGATGAAGCTCATCGAGGAGGTCTGCGGGGGCATGCGCAACGGGAACACGCTCAAGGCTGTGATTCCCGGGGGATCGTCGGTCCCGATCATCGACGCCGACGAGGTGGCTCGCTGTAGCCTCGATTACGAGGGGTGCGTCGAGGTGGGCACGATGCTGGGATGCGCGTCTGTCATCGTCATGGACGAGACGACGGACATCGTCAAGCAAGTCCGACGCATGGTCGACTTCTATGCCCACGAATCGTGTGGTCAGTGCACGCCTTGCCGGGAAGGCTCGGCGTGGACGGCGAAGATTCTCCGTCGCATCGAGGAGGGGCGGGGGACTGAGGAGGACCTCGACGTGCTCATGGAGATGACGCAGCAGATGGTGGGGACCACCATCTGCGTCCTCTCGGACTCCGTCGCGGCGCCCGTGCAGTCTTCGATCATGAAGTTCCGTGAAGAGTACCTCGCGCTCATCCGGCGCGGCGAGAGGGTAGGAGCAGCCTGATGGCCGAGTTGGTCAACCTCACGATCGACGGACACGAGGTCTCCGTTCCTCGCGGAACCACGATTCTCGAGGCCTCCAAGACGCTCGGCACCGAGGTGCCTCACTACTGCTACCATCCCGGCATGTCGTCCCCGGCGATGTGCCGCCTGTGCCTCGTCGAGGTCGAAGGGGCGCCGAAGCCGATGCCGTCGTGCGTCACCACGGTGGCGGATGGTCAGGTGGTGCGGACACAGTCCGAAGAAGCGAAGAAGAACCGCCGGGGCGTGCTCGAGTTCTACTTGGTGAATCACCCGCTCGATTGCCCGATCTGTGACATGTCCGGCGAGTGCAACCTCCAGGACTACGTGCACGCCGAGGGGCGCGAGCACGGGCGGGGCAGGGAGCCCAAGCGCGTATTCGGCCGCGACGACTTCGGAGGGGACGTCCTCTTCTATGGCGATCGGTGCGTCATGTGCACGCGGTGCGTCCGCTTCATGAGTGAGGTCGAGCAGGACCATCGCCTGACCGTCGTCGAGCGCGGGAATCGCTCAGTGATCGACACCTTCTTCGAAGAGGGGCTCGACGGTACACACTGGCACGGCAACATCGTCGACATCTGCCCGGTGGGCGCTCTCGTCTCGAAGGACTTCCTGCACAAGGCCAGGGCGTGGGACCTGACCCACACGGCCTCGATCTGCACGAGCTGCTCGCAGGGGTGCAACATCGAGTTGCACACGCGGGACAATCTCGTGCAGCGCATCAAGCCGCGAGAGAACCTCGACGTCAATGGCTGGTGGATCTGTGACCACGGGCGTCACGACTACGAGTGGATGAATCGTGGTGGCAGGGTCGAGGCGCCGCTCGTTCAGGCCGATGGCTCGTCCAAGGCGGTGGGGTGGACGGACGCCTTGCGTGGCATCCTCGCCGCGGCCGGATCGTTCGGGCCGGGAACGGTGAAGGCGGTTGCCTCACCCGGATGCTCGAACGAGGACCTCGGGGCCCTCAAGGGCCTGGTGGAGGCTCTGGGCGGCGGCGACATCGTGTACCGCTCGGCCCGGGCAGCAGAGGAGATCCCGCTGAAGGGCTTTCCGCAGCTGGCACGCCGGAAGGACCTCGCCGCCAATACCACGGGGGCCGAGCTCATCGGCATCGAGCGGGCGGGCGCGGACGACGCCCGAGGCGGACTCGACCACATCGCTGGACACGACGGGATCGTGCTGGTGCTCGGGGACCTGCTCGAGGATCAGGCCGAGACGTTCGGCTCGCACGCCGGGCTCTACGTCTACATCGGTACGCACGAGAGTGCGGCCACCTCGGCCGCCCACTACGTGCTGCCGGCGTGTACCCATGCCGAGTCGGAAGGCACGTTCACGAATCGGGACGGGCGGGTTCAGCGCTTCGAGGCCGCGCTCCGGCCGCCGGGCATGGCCCGCCCCGCGTGGCTCGTGCTCGGCGCGCTCACCAGCGAGCGCAGCGGGTCCGAAGTCGCCCGGTCGGCCGCCGACGCCTTCCGCGCGCTCGGCGATACGGTCGCGGCGTTCCGGGGGATCGGGTACGAGGACGTGGGCCCCCGAGGGGCCGTGGTCAACGAAGCCGTTTCCCTGACGGGGGACTGAGCCGATGGACCTGCAGCCGATCGGGGGCGTGCCTGCGCTCGTCGCGATGGTGCTGAAGAACGTCGGGATCTTCACCATGGTGATCCTGGTGGTGGCCTACGCGACCCTCGCGGAGCGGCGTGTATCCGCCTTCATCCAAGATCGACGAGGGCCGAACCGCGTGGGGCCGTTCGGGCTCCTGCAGCCCATCGCCGACGGTATCAAGAACATCCTGAAGGAGGAGACGCTGCCCGCCACGGCATCGCGCTTCTTCTTCATTCTCGCCCCGATCCTGGTCCTGGTCCCCTCGCTGGTCACCTTCGCGGTGATCCCGATCGCGGCGCCGCTGCCGACCCCATGGGGGGTCGTCGACATGGTGATCGCGGACGCCCCGATCGGCATTCTCTGGGTCCTGGCCTTCAGCTCGCTCGCCGTCTACGGCGTGGTGCTCGGGGGATGGGCCTCGAACAACAAGTACGCGTTTCTGGGTGGTCTCAGAGCCTCGGCCCAGATGGTCAGCTACGAGGTCGCGTTGGGGCTCTCGATCATCGCCGTCCTGATGATGGCGGGGGACGTGACGCTCAGCGACGTGGTGTGGCAGCAGCAGCAGCTCGGCATGTGGTTCGCGTTGCCGCTCTCCCTGGCGTTCCTCCTGTTCGTCGTGTCGGCGTTCGCGGAGACGAACCGCCTGCCGTTCGACATGCCGGAGGCCGAATCCGAGCTCGTCACGGGGTACCACACCGAGTACTCGGCGATGAAGTTCTCCGCCTTCATGATCTCCGAGTTCGGTCACATGGTCACGGCCTCGGCACTCATGGCCACGCTCTTCCTCGGAGGCTGGGACCTCCCCGGATCGTGGGACGATGCCTTCTGGTATCAGGGGCAGCTCATCAGTGGGTTCGCGGCCGACGGGAGCGTGATCCTGGCCGCCCCCAGCCTCCTGAAGACGCTGGCGACCTTCATCGGCTTCGGCGCGAAGACGGCGTTCTTCCTCCTGCTCTACATCTGGATCCGGTGGACGCTGCCTCGCTTCCGCTACGATCAGGTCATGTCGCTGGGTTGGAAGGTGATGCTCCCGACGGCGCTCGCGTACGTCATGCTCGTGGGGGCGACGATCCTCGTCCTCGACGAGCTCGGCGTGGTATACGGCTTCGGATACGGATTGGCGCTCACGCTCGTGAGCGGCGTGGCGACCTTCGTGTTCGTCTTCTTCCTGGATCGGGGACGAACCATCACCGGCGCGGCGGCACGGCAGACGCAGCGCGTCGAAACCAAGACCATTTCCCCGGCGGTCGCCGCGCTCGAGGCGACGTCGTCCGCCGAGCCCGCGCCGGCGGGCGACTGAGAGGCGACGCGATGGCGATTTCCGTCAAGGTGATGCACCGACCCCCGCCGGAGAGCACCTCCTACCTTCGGGCGGCTCTGAGCGGAATGGCGTTGACCTTCAAACACATGGTCAACCCGGACAAGGTGACTCAGCAGTACCCGGAAGAGCAGACCGACCTCAGCCCCCGTTGGCGGGGCACGCACGTGATGGAGACGCACGCGGACGGGCGGCCCAAATGTGTTGCGTGCGGGCTCTGCCCGACCGTTTGCCCGGCCACCTGCATCCGGCTCGTGGGCGGCGAGGACGACCAGGGCAACCGGTACCCGGTGGTCTACGAGATCGACGAGTTCCGCTGCATTTTCTGCGGAATGTGCCAAGAGGTCTGCCCCGTCGAGGCGATTCACGTCGGTCGGCATTTCGAGAACGCCGAATACACTCGTGATCGCTTCGTCTA
>JBDHDM010000152.1:0-9644 GCA_039591515.1 Gemmatimonadota bacterium
GCCGCCGGTGTGGAGGTCGAATCCGAGCACCCCATCGCTCGTGGGATCGTGAGCACGGCCCGTGAGCGAGGAGTGGCAGAGAGCTCCGTGGACGGGTTTCGCGCCATCACCGGAAAGGGTGTAGCCGCGACCGTTGACGGGCAGGAGTACTTCGTGGGCGGGCCGGCGCTCCTCGAAGCCGAAGCGGCATCCGTGCCCACCGCGCTCCGGGAGGCCGCCGATCGCGCGGCGACTCGTGGTCAGGCAGCCATCTACCTGCTGCGAGGCGGTGACGCCTTGGCCGTCTTCGTGGTGGCGGACGCCATCCGCGAGGAAAGTCGCGAGGCCGTGAACGCGCTGCACGCGCGTGGCGTGCAGGTCGCCATGCTCACGGGTGACGCCCAGGCGGTGGCCGATGCGGTGGCCGAAGAGCTGGGCATCGACACCGTCTTCGCCGAGGTGCTGCCCGAGGACAAGGCCTCACGCATCCGAGAGCTTCAGGACCGGGGCCAGCAAGTGGCGATGGTCGGCGACGGGGTCAACGACGCTCCCGCGCTGGCGACCGCCGACATCGGGATCGCCATCGGGGCCGGTACCGACGTCGCCGTCGAGGCGGGCCACATCGTCCTGGTTCGATCGGACCCCCGGGACATCCCCAGGATCATCTCCCTGTCCCGGGCCACGTACCGGAAGATGGTCCAGAACCTATGGTGGGCGGCCGGCTACAACATCCTGGCCATTCCACTGGCCGCCGGGGCGCTGGCCGCATGGGGCATCTTGCTGTCACCGGCTGTGGGCGCGGTGCTCATGTCGGCCAGCACCGTGATCGTGGCCATCAACGCTCAGCTGTTGAAGAGGGCGCGGCTTTGAGGGCCGCTCGGCGGCGCAGGCGTTCGTCCCGACCCGGCCACGAGCGCGAGTGACTCCTGCATTGACGAGCTCGGGTGGCACGGCCCATTTGGGGTCTTGGCCATGACCTTACCCGGGGTCGGGCCTTCGCCACGCCTGCCGCGGTAACTCATGTCCTCGTCCTCCGAGTCCTCTGGCCGCCTCCGAGCCTCGCGTGTCCACCGTCGGCTCGGGATGATCGCGACCGTCCCCATCGTCGGGTGGATCGCGTCTTCCTTCGTGCTTCATGGTGTAGGCCTCACGCTCCCGAACGGGCTCCAGGGCGTGTACGAGCTCGAGTCGACGCGAGGTTCGGATGAGCACCTCGAGTCCCGGGAATGGGTCTCACCCGACGACGTCCTGGCCCACCTCGCGGCCGACGGGATCGAGCGGGTTTACTGGATCCGGCTGGAGCAACTCGGTCCGAAACCCGCCTGGGTCGTCAAGCCGGGCCCCTTCGAGCTCGAACGTGTCTACGATGCACGCACGGGCGATCGGCTCGACCCTTTGTCCGAGGAGATGCTTCGGGCGATCGCAGACGACCACCTGGTCGGCACGCGCGTCGGCGAGATGCACGATGGGGCAGAGTTCAATCGGTACTACACGGTCGACCGCGTCCCCGCGGTCGCCGTACGAATGGAGGGTGACCAGCCCTCCGAGCTGGTGTTCTCGCGGGCATCCGGGAGGATTCTCCGTCGGACGGATCGACTCGCCGAGTGGTTCCATCGAGCGTACCTGAGCGTCCACGTATGGCAGTGGGGTGACGCGCTCGGCGCGTTCACCGCGCTTCTGTACGGCCTCGTCGGGATCGCCCTGGTGCTGGTCGGCATCGGCTACACGCTCTGGTGGCAGCGCAGGGATGCGCGCCGGCGATGGACCGATGCGGTCCGGCCCGCCCGTCGCGTCCACGGCCGCCTCGCTCCGGTCGCCGGTTTCCTGCTCGTGACACAGATGCTCGTCGGTGCGTACCTGTGGTTCAACCTCGGCCTGATCGAGCCGAGGTTCCGCGGCCAGGGCTCGTTTCAACCCGAATGGTCGGGCGGGATCACCACGAACGAATCGCTGCCCACGCCGTCCGAGATTCTTGCGGCGGTCTCCGACGCACTTCCCGCCGGGAGCGAAGTCGTTCGGTACGAGTGGCGGGCCGTAGCGGATCAGCGCTTCGCGCTAGCCTACCCCGAACTTCATCGGGACGGCGTGCTGCTGGACCTGTCGAGCGGCAAAGTGCTGGACCGACTCACGCCGGAGCTGGCCGCCCGAGCCGGCGCCGCCGTCGTGGACGGGGAGGCTGTCGATGCGGGCGTCGAGTCCACCGAGTACTGGATGGACTTCAACGCGCGTGTACCAACGTACCGATTCCGGTTCTCGGATCCGGACGACACCGACGTGCACATCTCGCAGACCACCGGAGAGGTCGTGCAGCGACGCCCCGCCATCTGGCGCGCGTTCGGACCGTTCCTGGCCTATCACACGTTCGGCTTCACGGGCAACGCCTGGTTCGACACGGCCCTTCTCACGGCGCTTCAGCTGTCGATTCTCGCGATGGTGTTTTCCGGGTGGCGTCTCGCGCTTCGAGAGCGAGGTCGTCGCCTGCCTCCCTCTGCCACGGATTGATGCTCGTCGAAATCAAAGACCAGAACGAGCCGCTCCGGAGGGTATGCGATCGACAACCATCGGTCATCGCTCACCGTTCTCCACAGAAAACCTCAGCCAGGCGGGTTCTGCCGGATCTCCGAGATGAGGCCAGCTAGCTCGGTGACCCAGATCCTGCCCAACGTGCTCTCCGCTCCCTGGTGAGAATCGGCCCCCATGATGATCCCTTCGATGTTCGGATAGGATCGGAAGCGTTCGAGGAAGTCGGCCAGCGGGACAACATCTCGTGGCATATTCCCGCCGCTCTTGGCGTAGGCTTCGATCAGGTTTGCCCGCTCGCGGTCTCGGCGCGCCTGAAGCCGTCCCCGCATCCCCTCAGCGAAGCCATAGTAGTCGAACAATGCCTGACGAGAGGACGCCGGGAGCAATCGCAATAGGCCTGTGCTGCGGAGCTCAGAGTAGGTGCCTCCTCCGGCATGAGGAAGCGTACTCCCGACGCATCCAAAGTAGGACCGAATCACGGTGGAGTCAGAGGCAGCCTCACGGACACCTGTGTACAGCTGGATGCATGATACGCCACGCTCCCTGGCCCTGGCCCGATGCTCCTCCAACCGGAGAGAGTCGGCGACCAACTCTGCGAGCAGACGCGTATGGTACTCCTCTGCCAGTGCCCGGTCGGTGCGACCCTGATTCCACCGGTCTGCGGCCAGCGCCAAGAGGACACCAAGAACGATGACACCCAGCTCGCCAACGAAGCGACGGAGGGCCCTCGGTGCGGGAGTGCTCACCTCCCCCAATCCTCCGCGTAAGGTCAACTCGTCACCTCGGTTCTCTGGTGCGCTCTAACGGATCGGAATTCTGCTGCCGCACCCGTCAGGTCGGCAAATCAGAAGCGTTACGTGACGTTACCGACCAGCCTCCGCGGACTGCAGCAATTCCTTGTTAGAGAGCCCGATGTTACCCCCCGCTCAGTCCTGGATGATTCAACCAGAAGAAGGGAAGGTCCACACGAGACCGACCTCGGCGTAGAGCAGCTGGAAACGCCTCGACTCGGTCGCATCGCGACGACCGCACCCAGCAGAAGGAACCCCCGCAGGGAGAGGTATCCGACACCCAAGTCCAACACGTTATCCCACCCCTTCACGGCACTGTCCGCGAAATCGACAAGAATCAGGCCGATCACGCTCCTCGCCCTCCTCGCTCGAGTAGACGGGCCGCCTTCGGTCACCGCGCGTCAGCCCTCCTCCGTGCCGAGAGCTTTCATCGCTCGGTGGAAGTGCTCCTCTCGGACGTAGATCACATAGCCGAACGAGCCGTGTCCGTCGGTGACACCGCTCGACGCATAAATGGCCACGGCACCGTCGGCGAGACAGCGATGGATGTCCGCGAGCGCCCCGAGCTCGTCGTCCCCCTGGACGAGGATCGCCGGGTGCGGACCGTCCAATGACAGGCCGGCGCGCTTGAACTCCGCTTCCAGCCGTGATGCGTCGTCGGGAAAGAGCGTCAGCTGGACGTGATCCGGACCCAGCGGTACGGCCGTGAAGGCCAGCTGGCTGACTCCGAGGTCCGCCAGGTCGGAGAGGAGTCTGTACGCTTCTTCGGGCCGGTCGGCGAGGGTGGCCCGGTAGTATTCGGTCCCGCGAATCGAGTACGGCATTCTCTCACCTCCTGAGGGGGTCGTGGACATCATCGACGACGCGCGAGGTGATCGCCCACGTTAGACCAGCCTCGATCCGCATCCAGCTAATCCCGATCGTCGCCGGCCTCCGTCTTCTTGAGTTGGGTCAAGATTCGTTGGAACCTCGGCTGGTCACGAAGCGAATCCAGGTCCGAGTCGTTCTCCACCCACTCGGCAATCATGACTCCCTTGAGACACGCCCGCCCGAGGTGCTCGAGCGCGCGTTCGGAGTCGCCCATGATCGCGAACCCGCACGCGACGTTGTACAGGGTATCCGCATTGTCTCCGTCGATTGCGAGAGAACGCTCGGCCCACTCGACGGCCCGGTCGTTCTCCCCGAGATCGACGAGCCCCCCGAAGCCGAGGTTCAGCGCCCGCGTGTCGTCGGGGTTGAGCTTCAAGTGAATCGACGCCCGTTCGACGCCTCGACGGGCCGCTTCGAGCGCATCGGCCTCTCGGCCGAGGCTTCGATACACCTGGCGTAGGAGAATCGGAGCCTGGAAATCCTCGGGCCTCGCTCGCTGCGCCTCTTCGAAAAGCTCGGCCGCCCGCTCGAGGTTGCCCTGCTGGAAGCAAACACGTCCATAGAAATACAAGGCCTCGAAGAGTTGCGGAGCGAGCTCCAGGGCACGCTCGAAGCTGCGCTCGGCTTTCTCGGGCTCATCGTGGATCACATGGTGGAGCCCTCGTGAAACGTGCGCCTCCGCGAGGTCCGGGGCGAGGTCGATCGCCCGCCGGCTCGCCCGGTCCGCGTCGGCGCGGAGCTCATCCGTCGCGTTCCAGTACATGGCGATCATCGCGTAGCTGTCCGCCAGCGCGGCCCAGGCCCGCGAGTACGCCGGGTCCGACTCCACGGACTTCTCGAAAAGCTCGGCCGCGAACTCCACGTTCCGCTGACCCCAGCGGTTGAAGTAGTAGGTGCCCTTCAGGTAGTACTCGTAGGCACCGGCGTCCCTGGTCGTCCGGCCTCCAGCCGTCCTGGAACCGAGCGTGACCTCCAGCGCCTCGGCCACCTTGTGGGCGATCTCGTCCTGGATCACGAAGATGTCCGAAAGCTCGCGGTCGAAGGTCTCCGACCAGAGGGCGTATCCGTCTTCCGCGTTGACGAGCTGCGTCGAGACCCGCACCCGATCCCCCGACTTTCGCACGCTACCCTCGAGCACGGCCGCGACTCCCAGGCGGCCCGCGATTTCTCCGACATCGATCTTCTGGCTCCGGAACCGAAAGGACGATGTTCGGGAGGCCACGCGGAGCTTGTTGGCCTGGGCCAGCCGATCGAGGATTTCCGCCGCGACCCCGTCGCAGAAGAAGGCCTGATCACGCTCGGGGCTCATGTCCTCGAACGCCAGAACCGCGACTGACGCATCCGAGGGCGGCGGGCGCAGCCGGGCGTCGGCCGCGTCCATCGCTCCCTCATGGGAGACCCCCTGCGCTAGGGGGGATGCCTTACCGAGATCGAGCGTCCAGGCAGCCAGGATCGCGATCGGGAACCCGAGCATCGCCGCGACGACGGCGAGGGTCAGCGTCCAGCCCGGCAGCCCCAGCGACGGGAACGCGATCTCCGCAACCTGCAGAAGCACGAACGCGGCGACTGCGTAGCTCACCACGACCCTGATCACGCCGCGACGCTCCAGCTCCGCGGTCAGTCGGGTCCGCAACGAAGAGCTTGCCATGCGAGACTCACTCGGCAACGAGGATCCATGAACAAGCTCGTTCGTGGCCTGTTTCTTCGCCGTCGGGAGGCCCCGGACCGATGCTGTGGGAGACTTCTCTCGAGTTCGAGCGGCTCGAGGTCGGATCGCAGGCGGCTACGCAGAGGTCCGCGGCAGAGATTGGAGCTCTGGCACATGCGCCAACGGGTTGCTGCTGGGCCTCTCGATCGGCTGCCGCCGAGCAGAGCCGGCGGGCGGATCCGGCCCGTTCAATTCACCTCGTAGACGACCTTCCTTCCTTGATCGTCCTCAGCACCACGATATCTCCGATCGCCGAGGGATCGACGGTCAGCGGATTCTCGGAGAGCACGACGAGATCGGCGAGCTTGCCGACTTCGATGGATCCTTCCGCGACTCCTCGTGGTGCTGGTAGGCGCTCCAGAGCGTGATCGTCCTGAGCGCCTCCTCGGGTGTCAGGCGCTCGTCCGGGCCCATGACCTGCCCGGCTCTGGACGTCCGATTGACGGTCGCGGCCATGACGCGCATGAGGTTCGGCAGCGCTACCGGCGCATCCGAATGACTCGTGACCACCATTCCCCCGATCGAGCGCGGACCTCATCGGCGAATTCCGCTGTGCCTGCTCCGGACCCACGATCTCGTCGTACCAGTCACCCCAGTAGAATGTGTGCATCGGGAACAGCGACGGGAGAATCTGGAGCGCGGCGAGTGAGTCCAACTGGTCCTGCCTGATGAACTGACCGTGAATGAGGACGTGGCGCCGGTCACCCGGACCGTACTTCCGATGCGCTCAGGGTTCCCAGCGCGGCACAGTCGGCCGACCATGAGGCCTGATTGGTCCTGACGGATGGACCGGGGATCGTGGGCGGAAGTGAGGCCTCAATCCGCTAGAATCACGCGTGTCCCGTCCCCCGGCACCCCTTCCTTCAACCCTCGACCGTGTAGATCTCCCTTCGACCATGGTCCACCAGGTCGTGGTACCCCTCCCAGATCTTCGCGAACTCGTCCGCCTCGTCTCCCTTACCGATCGACTGGAACGCCTCCAGGCTCTCGACGTCGAACTCGCCGACCACCGTCCAATACCGCTCCGCGCTCACGTCGGTATAGACCCTTGCCGTTCCCAATCCCCTGCGCTCTACCAGTTTCGCCGTGGCCAGGAACTTTTCGACCATCGGGCGCACCTTACCCGCCTTACAGTACACGACGTCTCGAACCATGAGCATGTTGCTGCTCCCTTCCAATGGTGTGGATCTCGCCCTGCCGCCCCGTTCTCGCCCGCGGATCTTCGACGGCCCGAACCAGCGTCCGGACTAGGGCCTGATATTCTGGTTCACGTGGAAGACGTTGTCCGGATCATACTTCCGCTTGACCTCGACGAGCCGCTCGTAGTTTGCACCGTAGTTGGCCTTGACCCGGCCGTCGTCGTCGTCGTCCATGAAGTTCACGTACCCCCCTTCCTGAGAGTGGGGAGCGACGGCGTCGGAGTAGTCGCGGACCCAAGCGATGTTGCCTTCGTCGTCGGCCGGATCGTCCCAGCCCGCCAACAGAGCCATGGAGAAATTGGCGTCGCGGTGACCGAAGGCCGTGGCGTCCGACGCCACCCGATGGCACGCGCCGTCAATCGGGTACAGGTGCATCGTAGAGCTCGCCGTTGGAGCCTTGGGGCCGTGCGCTACGTGAGCGGCGATGGCCTCATCGGTGAGCTCCTTGACGTAGTTGCCTTTCCAGTACTGCCTCAGTCCCTTCGGAAAAAGTCCGTCGAACGCCATGTTGATCGCCGGGAACGGCATGGGGCCGACCATCTCCGCTTTCACTTCCGCGACCTCGTGGAAGGGCTGGAACTCCGCCTCTCCCCTCTCCAGCGGGCCGGCCCAACACGCGACGAGCACCGCGAACATGTCCCCGTGACGGTCCTCGGGGATGAACGGCAACGGTGGAGCGATCTGGAAGCCCGGGAAGACTCCCATCTGCTCCGGCGCATCCTTGATGTACTCGCGGTAGAAGCGCAGGACGTTCTCCGTCTCCTCGATCTCGAAAAACATCGGACCCCAATACACGTCTCGTACCGGGTGAAGCCGGTACTCGAGCGACGTGCACACGCCGAAGTTCCCGCCACCTCCTCGAAGCGCCCAGAAGAGGTCTGCGTTCTCATCCTGGCTCGCGACGAGGAACTGACCGTCGGCAGTCACCACGTCCGCCGAGATCAAGTTGTCGAGAGAGAGGCCGAAGCCGCGCGACAGGTATCCAATACCTCCCCCGAGGGTGAGCCCCGTGATCCCGGTCGTGGAGATGATTCCACCCGGAGTCGCGAGGCCGAATGCGTGAGTGGCGCTATTGAAGTCACCCCAGGTCGCACCGGGTTCAGCCCAGGCCGTGGACGCTGCCGGATCGACGCGCACGGAGCGCATTTGAGAGAAATCGATCACGACCCCATCGTCGATGGTTCCGAAGCCCGGACCACTGTGCCCTCCGCCCCGAATCGCCAGGTCCAGCCCGTTCTCGCGCGCGTACCTGACGGTCGCCATGACGTCCCCGGTATTGGCCACCCGTACGACCGAGGCCGGTCGACGGTCGAACATGCCATTGTGGACCGATCGAGCCTCGTCGTATGAGTCATCTCCCGGGACGACCACCGCTCCTCGAACCTGGTCGCGCAGCTGCTGCAGCGTCATTGGCATGATTCACGATCTCCTTGCATTGAAACCGAACAAAGAACGACACCTTCTCTCACAGCCGTGAGCCCTCGCGAGCACGCCGCCATCCCACGTTCGACGCGGCGGACGCCGGTGCCGTGATGGTTGTAGGGACGGAGCGACTTCCAACGGGTCGGGGATTATCCCGGCCAACGCTGATGAAACGACACCTGACACGACTGTGGCTTCAGGAGTGAGTTCCATCCTCTCCACAGGTCTCGCCACGTCTCATCGTTCGCCATGACCTGGCCTCGCGCGCGAACCATCTCGTCGTACTCCGCCAGATTCGCCACTTCGTAGATCGTCGTGAAGTGTGCATCGCCCCAGACCCGCTGTCGAAAGGAGCCATACACGTTCCCGGGAAGATCCGGCGTGTTGACGGTCGCGTATTCCACGAACTCCCTGTACGCCGCCCGGAGGGCCGGCCCCTGGCCCGGGGGGATATCGCATTGGCGAACGGCCAACATGGCGGCGGGCTCCTGCGCCGCCACGGCTTCCGCGGTCAACGCGGCCATGGCGACAAGAGCGCCGACCTTGAGCGTGCTGGGAACGGACATCGAGGACCTCCTGCGTTGGGGAGTTCCGCTGCCCGTAGGCGTGCCTCCATGGTGTCGTAGGCAGGCCAGCGGACGTGCGCAGTCTAGATGCGCTATTCACGGCGCGCAATCACCCGGACGCAGAGGACGGAAGACGGGGCGTCCCGGCACACTCTTCGATGAGGAGGCAGAAGATCATCGCGCGCCTTTGGCAGCGCGTGTCCATTGCATCCAGCCTGTGCGACGCCTACCGGTAGTGTTTTCCGCAGCTATGGGAGAAATTCCGGCTCACGGATTTCGCAATTCCCCCTGGAGTCTCGGCGGGCCTGCGAGACAGGTGCTCGCCCAGCTGCCAGGCGGGGAACGGGCTCAGGCGGGACATATGCATGATCGCACGAGGACAGCTCATGTCGCGGAGTGAGACCGTGGCCGGAGGTGGATCGGAGGTGTGACGTGCCCCCTGAAACGAGACCAGTGCGAAGGTTAGGATGGGGCGCTGATGCTCCGCCCCCCGAATCTGGTCCACTACGAGGGTGAAAAGCCGAGCCGATTTGGGCCTGGGATGAAGTGGCCACCACCTCCGAAGCGGGCGGGGACCTGATCCTGC
>JBDHDM010000153.1:0-9604 GCA_039591515.1 Gemmatimonadota bacterium
CTCTACGTCGTTCTCGCCTTCGGACTCCTGGAACGCCTCACACGAGGCAGACGGAGGTAGTCCTCATGAATCAGCCCACGCGACACCACTCCCTCACCCACCTCACCCTGCTGGCGACGGCCGCCCTGTCGGTTACGGCATGCAAGCGAGGGCCGGACTTCGAGCCGCCGGCTCCGATCGCGCCCGTCGAGTTCCGGACCGAGATCCCGGAAGGCGCTTCGGTGGCGAACACCGAGTGGTGGGATCTCTACCAGGACCCGGTGCTTCGAGACCTCATCACGCGCGGTCTCGCCAACAACCGGAGCCTGCGCGAAGCCATGGCCCGGATCGACGAGGCGCGCACGGGGCTCACGATCGCGCGGTCGGAAAAGCTCCCGAAGGTGAACGGCATCGCGATGGTGCAGATCCAGCCCTCCTCCGGAACGGACTCGGTGAGCACCTTCGACAACCTCCGACTCGTGGCGTCGGCGGGATACGAGATCGACCTCTGGGGTCGGGTCGCACGCAGCAACGAGGCCGCGCTGAACGGGCTGCTCGCGACGGAGGAGGCGTACCGCACCGTCACGATCTCACTCGTGTCGGAGATCGCGCGAGCCTATCTGACCCTCCGTGACATCGACGCCCGGATCGAGATCGCCGAGAGCGTGGCGACGGCCAATCAGGAGTCGTTCGACATCATGTCGTCACGGGCCGAAGGAGGCCTCGTGCCGGAGGTGGACCTTCGACGGCAGGAGATCAACCTCGCCGACTCCGACGCCGTGCTCGTGGCGCTCGTGCGCGCCCGAAGCCAGACCGAGAACGCGCTCAGCCTGCTCGTGGGTGAGCTCCCGGCCGAGATCCAACGTGGAGCCTCACTCGTCGACCAACAGTTCCCTCCGGAGGTGCCGGCCGGACTCCCGTCCGAGCTCTTGCAGCGCCGGCCCGACATTCAGGCCGCGGAGCGCGCGCTGCACGCCCAAACAGCCAGGATCGGGATCGCCGAGGCGAACCGCTTCCCTTCCGTGAATCTGTCCGCACTGTTCGGTGGCAAGATCAGCACGCTGGGTGAGAGCAAGGGGAACAACATCTTCTTCAACCTGGGTGCGAACCTCTTGACCCCCATCTTCAACCGGGGCGCGTTGAGGGCCGTTGCGGACGCCGAGCGAGCCCGCACCGAGCAACTGCTCAACCAGTACGAGCAGGCGATCCTCAACGCCTTCCGGGAGGTCGAGGACGCGCTCGTCTCCGTGGACACCTATCAGCTGGAGCACGAGGCGCGCGTCCGGCAGGTCGACGCCTCGCGCCGGGCCCTCTCGT
Source organism: Gemmatimonadota bacterium (assembly GCA_039591515.1). Lineage (GTDB taxonomy): Bacteria > Gemmatimonadota > Gemmatimonadetes > Longimicrobiales > Gaopeijiaceae > UBA2589. The sequence continues at coordinate 1,297 of JBDHDM010000153.1, forward strand.
CGGTCGAGGCACTCTACGAAGGGGGCCTCGTCAGCTACCAGGAGGTCATCGACCTGCAGAGGGGGGTCTTCGGGGCCGAGCTGCAGGCCTCTCAGGCCCTCCAGCTCCATCATTCGTCCATCGTTCAGCTCTACAAGGCGCTCGGTGGCGGATGGACCCCGCCCGAGGGGTGGGAGAGCGTCGCAGAGCCGGCGGATGAGGGCGAGAGTTCCCGCCCCCCTACTGGACCGGCGCCGTGAGCCGCGCGAGCCGCGCCGCGAGCCTGAACCAGAAGGGCCGGCCGGAATACTCGTCCGGCCCCACGATTCTGGACTGAGCGAAGTCCGACTCGAACATTCGGTCGACCTCGTCCACGAAGGCCGGGTCACCGACCAGGGCAGTGATCTCGAAGTTGAGGCGAAACGACCGGTTGTCGAAGTTGGCGGTGCCCACGCCGGCGGCCAGATCGTCGATCAGCACCACCTTCTGGTGGAGGAAGCCGCCGGTGTACTTGTAGAACTGGACACCGGTCTTCAGCGCATCGTCGAAGTAGGTGAACGCGGCCAGATAAATGAGTGTGTGATCGGCGACGTCCGGGATCAGAATACGGACGTCGACGCCCCTGAGTGAGGCGAGCTGAAGGGCCGCCATGATCCCTTCGTCCGGCACGAAGTAGGGGCTCGCGATCCAGATCCGCTCCCTGGCCGTGTTGATCGCGTGCGTGAACATGAGCGCGGCCGACTCGAGCTCGTCCGCCGGACCCGTGGGCAAGATCAGCACGGGCAGGTCCGCTCCGTCCGGCGCCGGATCCGGGATCCAGTCGACCTCGGCAAGGCGGCCCGTCGCCCAGTTCCAGTCCTCCACGAAAGAGAGTTGGGCTGCCAACGCGGCCGGCCCCTGGATCTTCACGTGCGTGTCACGCCAGTACCCGAACTTGGGGCTCTTGCCCATGTACTCGTCGCCGACGTTGTGGCCACCGATCCACGCCGTGTGGCCATCCACCACGACGACCTTACGGTGGTTGCGGAAATTGATCTGGAAACGATTCCTCGGGCCTTGTCGGGTGTGGAAGTTGAAGACCTCGACCCCGGCCTCGCGCAGCTCGTCCTTGTACCGGCGGGGCAGCGCGTGACTTCCGACCTCGTCGTACAGGAACGAAACGCGCACGCCCTCGCGGGCCTTCGCGATGAGCGCCTGTTGGAGGCGGCGTCCGAGCTCGTCGTCCTTGACGATGAAGAACTGGAAGAGGACGTACGCCTGCGCGGACGCGATCCCCTCCTCGATGCTCGCAAAGGTCTCCGGCCCGTCCACGAGGAGCTGGACCGAGTTGGCGCGTGTCGTCGGGATCGCCGCGAGTCGCTCCGCGGCGGCAGCCGGATACGGTCCGGCGGGCCGCTCGACGATGTATTGCCGCAGCACCTCGACCGACTGTCGGGTCGCTGGATCCAGGGCGAGGTCGGCGAGCCGGTGCGCCTGGACGTAGCCGTGGAATCCGGAGCGGCCGAAGACCCAGTAGAGAGGCACCGCGACGTACGGGAACGTCACGAGGGAGACCGACCACGCGATCGCTCCCTGCGATGTCCTCGTCTTCATGACGGCGTCTACGGCCGAGATCACGCCGAGGATCTCCGCCACGAGGATGATGAGGCTCACAGCCCGCACCCGCCGCGACGTGCCCTTGAACGCATCCCTTAACCTCCTCCGCCATTGTCTCCGGCGCATCGTACCCCTTGGCCCGCTGGTGCACCCGGCGGTAGTGTGCCACGCCTCCCTTCCCCAGTCCAGGCGAAGACCAGACGATGAGACGGCTCTTGGGGCGAGACGGCGAGGTCCATTACCTGCTGCTCGCGTTCACCTTCCTCATGATCGCGGTGCAGCCCATCGACATCGCCGCAGGCGAGCTCATCGGGAGAGCCGTGCTCGCCTTGGTGATCCTGGGCAGCCTCGCGGCCGTCTACACCCGGCGTAGGCTCTTCTATCTCGGACTGTTGATCGGCGTGCCCGCCCTCTTCCTCACCGTCACCGGTGGGAGCGGCAATGTCGACGCGGCGGGGCTGGCGCTGAGTATCGCGACGCTTCTCTTCGTGAGCGTGGTATTGCTCACCGGGATCGCCCAGCGGCCCACAGTGACGGGGGCGAGCGTAGCTTCTGCGCTCACCGTCTACCTCCTCCTGGGCATCCTGTGGTCTCAGGCGTATGCACTGTTGGACTACTACGACCCGGCGGCGTTCTACGGACTGGACCCGGACTCGATGACCGATCGCCGCGAGCTCTTCTACTTCAGCTTCGTCACCCTGACGACGCTAGGATACGGTGACATCGGGCCGATCAGCCCGGTGGCGCGATCACTCGTCATCACGCAAGCGATCGCGGGACAGCTCTACCTCGTCGTGATGGTCGCCGCGCTCGTGGGCGCCTGGACGAACCGGATTTCCTCCGGATCCGACTGAGCTCGCCGGTCAGCGCCGCCGCGGCGGTCCCGAGCGACTCGGCGGGCTGTCCCCGAGGGCGAGTCGGAGACCGCCGCTCACCGAGCCCTGCACCGGTCCGACCGTGCCACCGAACGTGCCCGAGCACCCTCCGGTGCCACACCACATCCCGACGCCTCCGTACGGGATGGTGAGATGGAATCTCCCGTCCAGTCGGATCTGCACCCGATCGTCGTCTCCGAGAGGGATCCGGACACCTGCGCCGAAGATGCTGGCGAACATCGTCTCGGACCCCACTCCCTCGGCGGTCGTCCCCTTCGGGTTGAACCAGGCGGCCCCGATCAGCAACGTCCCGTACGGGACGGCCCTCCCGTTGCCGATCATCTCCGCCGTGCCGCCGGCCATGAAGTACCAGATGTCCATGTCGTAGAGCTCGCGGTTCGGCTCACCGTACGTGTCGATTCGGAGCGTCGTGGGCTGGTAGTCGACGTACAGGACGCCGAGTCCGTCCGGGCGAACCCGGAACGCCAACTCACCCCCGACGTTCTGCGAGGCCGCCGCGTTGAGCTTTCCCTCGCGCACGTCCATGGATCCTCCCCACTTCCATCCGCCCCAGAGGGAGAGGGCGGCGGGCTGCGCCGCCACGGCGGACGGCGCTGCGAAGGCGACCATTCCTGCGGCCACGAGCAGCCTGACAAACGGCTTCGTCCCACGGTTGCGCGGCATACGTATCATCCCGAGTGGGTTGGCGAGTCACTTTCCACGGACCTGGCGTCGACGACGGTACCACCGAACTGCCGGGTAGATCCAGCCCTTCAGCTTCCGCCCCCGGCGGGCTCCCTCTCGGCCGACTCCGCATCCTCCGGCTCGTCCGGTTCCTCCTGTTGCTGCTCCTCGTCACAACACACCGGCACCCCAACCCACACGCCACCCGGCGGATACCCGTACCCGGGGTAGGGTCTACCGTACGGGCCCCACGGGCCGGGACCGTACACGGGCGCACCATAGACCCCGACGTACGCGCTGCCGCCGGTGCACGCGAGAGGGGCCAGGCACAGACCCAGAACAGCGAGAGCCGTCATCAACCGTTTCATCGGACACCTCCCGGGCCCGGCGTGGCGCCCTCGACCGGCCACCGCTGGATTGCGAACGCCGCACCTGTCGGATCCATGAGCAGGGCCGCGGAGCCGTTGCGGACCGCCGGGTCCGGAGCGATGAGCACCCGCCCGCCGAGCTCTTCCGCGCGCCGAGCGACGGCCGATGCGTCGGCCACACGGATGTACGGTAGCCAGTTCGGCTGAACCTCCTCCCATGGCAGCTCGTTCACGCCGGCCCGGGGGCGTCCGTCTCGATGGAGCACCCGGTACTCGTCGTGCGTATCGAGCGTCGGCCGCTCCGCCGTGTACCCCACCAGGGAGGAGTAGAAATCGACCGCGGACGTCGCGTCCTCGGCCCACAGCTCGGTCCAGAGCCAGTCACCCATGCCCACGTTGGCCTCCTCGCGGTTCGGGGGGTCGCCTCCGACCGACCGGATGAGAACCAGCTGCGCACCCTGAGGATCGCGCACCAGGACCATCGTGCCACGGGTCGGGTTGTGGCGGGGACCCACCTGCACCGATCCACCGGCCGCTTCGAGTGTCTCGATGGCCGCATCGACGTCTTCGACCGACAGCAGGCTCAGCCACCGCGCGCTGGAGACCGCCGGATCCTCGTCCTGGATGGGGACGATACCACCGATGTTGCGACCGTCGCGGACGATGACGGAGTACACGCTGAGGTCGCCGTCGACATCGTCGAACGTCCACCCGAAGAGCCCGCCGTAGAACGCCTTCGCCGCGTCGAGGTCGTCGGTGACGAGGTCGTGCCAGACGATCTGGCCGGGGTGGTACTCACCCGTCGCAACGGGGGACACGGGGGCGAGCTCGACCAGCGACGCCGAGGGCCCGCAGGCGCTCACGCATGCCACGGCAACGAAGGTCGAAAGCCGACCGCGCTCCCGATGGAAGGTTCCGATCATGGCTCTTCCGGAAGTGAGGGGGTTAGGAAGGGACACCGCACGCCACGCCTACTCATCCCTGAGACGTCGGCTTTGCGTCTCGTTGCACACCGACGACCCTTCGTTGTTCATTTCGCCGGCCGACGCCACGCTCCAAGCGACAGGCGTGCCCGCCCTCCAAGGCTCGAGGAGACCGCTCAGATGACTTTGGCACGCTCGCCAATGGCCGTGCTCACGGCGACCGCCGCACTGCTCATGGTCGGCGCGGGCCCCGCGCCGCAGGAAGTAGAGAACGAGGAGTGGCCCAAAGAGATCGAGCTTCCGAACGCCCGGATCGTCATCTACCAGCCGGAGCTCGAGTCCTTCGGCGGGGACGACCTCTCGGGACGCGCCGCTGTCTCCGTCACAGCCGAAGAGACGGGTGGCGAGCCCGTGTTCGGCGTCGTGTGGATCGACGCCCGTGTCGAGACCGATCGCGACGCCCGGACGGTTACGGTCCTCGACATCTCCATACCCACGGTCCGATTCCCCAACTCCGAGCCTGACCAGGAAGAGGCGTTCGCGCGGCTGCTGGAGGAACAGGTCCCCCGGTGGGACCTGAGCTTCTCCCTCGACCGATTGCTCGCCAGCCTGGACGCCCTGGAGCGGGAGCAGGAGGAAGCCGAGCGCTTCAGCGGTCTGCCCCCGACGATCGTGGTGCGTTCGACGCCCACCGTGCTGGTTTCGATCGATGGTGAGCCGATCTTGGAGCAGATCGACGGCACGGACGTCATGGCCGTCGTGAACACGCCCTTCACGATGCTGTTGACCTCCGGCGCCTACTACCTCTTCGCCGGCGAGGGCCAGTGGTACCGGGCCGACGCGCTCGACACGCCCTGGGAGCCAGTGACCTCGGTGACCACGGAGGTGGAGCGCCTCGCACCCGACCCGCCCGAGGACCTCGTCGAGGTCGACGAGGAGTCCGCCGATGAGCCCGGCCCACCGCCCGACATCCTGGTGGCCACGGAACCGACTGAGCTCATCGTGATCGAGGGAGAGCCACGCTACTCGCCGATCCAGGGGACGGACCTCCTGTACGTGACGAACAGCGAGAGCGACGTCCTAATGGACATCGGCACCCAGCGTCGCCTCGTGGTCCTCTCGGGCCGGTGGTACGCTTCGCTCACCCTCGACGGACCGTGGCTGCACGTGCCGCCCGACGAGCTACCGGCGACGATGGCGGACATCCCGCCGGAATCGGACATGGCGCATCTGCTGGTTTCGGTTCCGGGCACCGAGGCCGCGCGCGAAGCGGTGCTCGATCAGGCGATCCCCCAGACGTCCGCGATCCGCCGGGACCAGGCGAGCCTCGAGGTGGAATACGACGGCGACCCGTGGTTCGAGGAGATCTACGGGACCTCGCTGGAGTATGCGATCAACACCGACGCCCAGGTGATCAAGTCCGGCGCCATGTACTACGCATGCAGCGAGGGGGTCTGGTTCGAGTCCGGAAGCGCCGAGGGTCCGTGGCGCGTGGCCGACTCGGTGCCTGACGAGATCTACGATATCCCGCCCGACGTACCGGTTCACAACGTGAAGTACGTTCACATCTACGAGACGACCCCGACCGTCGTCTACGTGGGCTACTATCCGGGTTACACGTACAGCTACGTCTACGGCGGGACGATCGTGTATGGCACGGGCTATTGGTACCGGCCGTGGTACGGAAGCGTCTATTATCCGCGCCCTGCCACCTGGGGCTTCCACGTCCGCTACAACCCGTGGTACGGCTGGAGCTACGGCTTCAGCTATTCGACCGGTCCGTTCACGTTCGCCATGGGGTGGGGCGCGCCGTACTACCGTCCCCACCCGGGATGGTGGGGCCCGATGGGATATCGCGGATACGCCGCGGGCTATCACCGCGGATGGCACGCCGGCTACCGCGCCGGTGCGCGAGCGGGCTATCGCGCCGGCTACCGCGCGGGGACTCGATCCGCCAACGCCCGGAACAACATCTACGACCGCCCTGCGAATCGGCCCCGCAACGCGACGCGGCCAGCTACGGCGGACCGTGCACGTCCGGACCGGGCCGCACCATCGACGCGAAACAACATCTACTCCGGACCCGACGGAAACGTCTATCGACGTGGCGAGAGCGGGGGGTGGGAGACTCGGGACGGCCAGGGAGGATGGCGGCCGAGTGACCAGGCCCGTCCCTCGGACCCGTCGCGCCCACAGACGCGACCGAGTCAGCCCGGCGCCCGTCCCGGCCAGCCGAGTGCGCGACCGACCCAACCCGGGGCCCGGCCCGGTCAGCCGAGCACGCGACCGGCCCAACCCGGGGCCCGGCCCGGTCAGCCGAGCACACGACCGACCGGCCCGAGCCTGGACCGGAGCTACCAGTCGAGGAGCCGTGGCAACGCGCGGGCGCAGGACTTCCAGCGGACGCGGCCCGCTCCGAGGGGTGGCCGGCCGCGCGGGAGAGGAAGCTGACGCTCGCCACGACCGTTCCGCCCGCCTCGGGCCGCCGGCCCGTCACGTCACGCCTGCTCGCCGTGCGCCTCGACCTCTGCAACGCGGGGCGCACCTCGCAGGTGCTCCTCTTGGCCTGTCTCGCCGCGTGCGCCGGCTCCGAGTCGACCGACCCGCCCGAGGCTGTCGCCACCTACGTGGGCTCTTCGGCATGCGTGGCCTGCCACGAAGCCGAAGCGGCCGCTTGGCGCGGCTCGCACCACGACCTGGCCATGGACACGGCAACCGACCAGACGGTGCTCGGAGATTTCGCCGACGTCGAGCTCACGTTCGCCGGCGTGACCTCGCGGTTCTTCCGGCGTGACGGCGCATTCGTCGTGAGAACGGACGGGCCCGACGGCGCACTCACAGACTACGAGCTCGTTTACACCTTCGGAGTCGACCCACTGCAACAGTACCTCGTGTCGTTTCCGGGGGGGCGCCTGCAGGCGCTGAGCCTGGCGTGGGACTCGCGACCCGAGGCCGAGGGCGGGCAGCGCTGGTTCCATCTGATCCCCGACGACACGCCCGCCGCCGGCGACGAGTTGCACTGGACCGGGCGCACGATGAACTGGAACTACATGTGCGCCGAGTGTCACTCGACGAACGTGAGCAAGGGATACGATGTGGACACGCACACGTACCAGACGACGTTCTCGGAGATCGACGTGTCGTGCGAAAGCTGTCACGGACCGGCTTCCGAGCACATCGAGGTAGGCGCCGCATGGCCCGAGGACGCCATGGCCGAGCCTGCGGGCGCGTGGGTGATCGCCGAGGGTGAGTCGATCGCGCATCGAAGCGAGCCGCTTCCGAACGATGCCCAGGTGGAAACCTGCGCCCACTGTCACGCCCGCCGCGCGATGATCTCGGAGGGAAGACGAGCCGGCGAGCCGCTCCACGACTCCGACCTGGTGAGCCGCCTCGACGAAGGACTCTACTACGCCGACGGACAGATCCGGGACGAGGTGTACGTCTATGGGTCGTTCGTCCAAAGTCGCATGTACACTGCCGGCGTACGGTGCTCCGACTGTCACGACCCGCATACGTTGGAGCTGCGTCAGCCCGGCAACGCGGTGTGTGCTCAGTGTCACCTGCCCTCCACCTACGACACTCCCGCCCACCACAACCACACGACGGGATCGAGCGGCGCGGAGTGCGCCGAGTGTCACATGCCGGCGACGACGTACATGGTCGTCGACCCGAGGCGCGATCATTCGATGCGGATCCCCCGACCGCACCTGTCCAGCGAGCTCGGCACGCCGAACGCGTGCAGCGCGTGTCACAGCGATCAGCCGGCAGAGTGGGCGATCGAAGCGGTCGAGGAGTGGTACGGCCCACCCGAGGCGGAGGAGGAGGCACGAGTGCGAGCCGCTCGCGCGATCCACGCGGGGCGGACGCGTGCTCCCGGCGCCGC
>JBDHDM010000154.1:0-9943 GCA_039591515.1 Gemmatimonadota bacterium
ATGCTCTTCGAGCGAAGCCTCTCCCTTCGGCGTGAGGGCGTAGTACTTCCGTGGGCGGCCGGACTGTGTCCGGGGCACGTGCCGCCGAATCAGACCCCGTGACTCGAGCTTGTAAAGAAGGGGATAAAGGGTCGAGTGGCCCATCGCCAACACGCCTTCCGACTCCCGGTCCAACGCCTCGGCCAGCTCGTATCCGTACATCTCGCGCTGCTCGAGCAGCTTCAGCACGGCGAGTGGCCCCGCTCCCCTCATCCAAGCCTCCGGCACTCTACCCATCACCCTCTCCATGTCGTGCCACCTATTATGTGACACATAATATCAGAGTCGTCGCTCGGATGGTAGTCGGTGGGGTCGTCTCTACCGAACACGGCGTGCTTCCCGTCGACCCGCGTGCGATGGCCGAGGATGGCAGTTTGCCAATCTCACCTTCGGGCCCACAATGTGCAGGTCTCCCTCCGGCCCAAGGCACTCTCTGTCGTCTCTGCTGGACCGGTACTCGGCGGCGGCCTACGGGCTCCTCGAAGTCTTCGACCTTCTCTCCGATCCGTTCGGCGACGCCGACGCAATCAAGCGCGCGCTCGTGGTGCTGGCCGTCTTCGGCTTCTTCATCACGCTGGTCCTCGCCTGGTTCCACGCGGAGAAGGGTCGTCAGCGCGCAACCGCCGTCGAGCTCGTCGTGCTCGCCGTGCTCACCCTCGGGTCGATCCCCACTGCGGTCGTCAGCTATCGAATGGACTCCGGTGTGGCGCCCGTCGCGGACGCCAACGTCGAGAGCGTCCTCACGGGGCCGGTCGTGGCCGTGCTCCCGTTCGAAGACCTGAGTAGGAGTGACGAGGACGCAAAGCACATCGTCGACGGTGTTCACGCGGAGATCCTCGCGAACCTCTCCGAGCTGACCGGGCTCAACGCGATCTCACGGACCTCCGTCGTGGGTTACGATCGGGTAGGGAAGACCGTGCGCCAGATCGCGGACGATCTCGGCGTATCGGCGATCCTCGAAGGACAGGTCGAGAAGGCGGGCGACGCGCTCCGCATCACGGTTACGCTCATCGACGGCATGAGCGACGTGCAGATCTGGGGACAGATCTACGACCGCCTCATGGACCCGAGCAGCGTTCTCGCGGTTCGGGGGGAGATCGCGGCCGCCATTGCGGATGCGCTCGCCGTTACACTCGCCCCTGAGGAGCAATCCCGACTCAGCCGGGTGGCGACCCGGGACGAGGGGGCGCTCGACCTGTACATGAGGGGTCGGCAAGCGGAAGATCGGGCGGACCGAGGTGAGGCGGACTTCTTCCCTGTGGCGCTCCAGTACTATGAGCAGGCCCTGGAGCAGGACTCGCTCTATGCCGAAGCTGCGGCTGGCCGTGCACGGATGACCTGGTCCGTCTACTGGAAGATACCCAGCCCGCGCACGCCCGAGCTCACGGAGCGTATCAGGATCACCGCCGAACGGGCCGTCGAGCTCGGGCCGGAGCTGGCCGAGAGCCACCTGGCGTTGGGTGAGTACTACCGGTGGCATACGGCGGACTATTCGGGGGCGCTGACCAGCACCCAGACCGCGCGTCGCTTGGACAGGGACAACGTGAGGGTCCTGACGGCCCTCGCTCGATTGAACATGAATGCCGGCGACTTCGGAACCGCGCGGGTGCACTTGGAACGCGCGGCCGCGTTGGACCCGCTCGACGGGCAGAGCCAACGCGCCGCGGGCATGGTCGCCTTCTACCAGCGCCGCTATGACGCGGCGGAGACCCACCTGCTGCGTGCCGCCCGGAGGTTCGCGCGTGACCTCGACGAAGACGAGCCCGCCCTGGAGGACCGTATCAGGATCAGGGAAGTCTACATGTACCTCATGGGGATCTACGTGGCCGCCGACGGTGACACCGATCGGGCGTTTCGCGCGCTGCGAGAGGTCATCGAGACGACGGAGATGACGAGCACAAGCACCTCGATCCAGGTGGCCGGGTTCGGTGTGTCCGGCCCCGTTTCGCTCGGCCGGACCATGTTGGCAATGGACTCGGTGCAGGCGCTCCTGGTGGAGGGCCAGATCATTCGTCCCGCCCAGGCGATGCTGCTTCGGCTCGCCGGCGAGGATCCGGAGGAGCAGCGAAGGCTCTGGGACGTCGTCGCGAACCGCCAACTCGACGACCAACTGGGAGCGACCGGGCTGCAGCGGTACAGCGACGTGTTCTTGGAGTTCGAAGGGCGCTCGGTCGGTGCGTTGGCGCTGGCGTTGGCGGGCCGCAACGACGTGGCTCTGGCGCAGCTCGAGCGGGCCCGCGAGATCGCCGCCACGCATGTGCTCGCCGAGTTCGCACTCGACGCGGAACCGCTCTGGGCGACGACGTTGGTGGAAGTCGGTGAGTACGAGCAGGCGCTCGACCTTCTCGAGGACATGATGTCGCGGCCGTCGGCGATGTCGACCGGCCTGCTGAGGATTCAGCCCGAGTGGGATCCGATCCGCGATCAACCCCGGTTCCAGAGGTTGCTCGAAGCAGGCTGAGCCGTGTCGACGAGGCGGGCGCCGATCGCGACGCCCGCGAAGAAGACGACCACGCTGACTTGACCTTTCGAGATCTATATGTAAGATTTTCCTTACATATGGATGACATGGGTGCCGTATTCGATGCGTTGGGGAGTGAGACCCGGCGGCGGATCCTGGATATCGTGAAGAACGATCCCGGGATCAGTGTGGGCTCCGTCGCGACCCATTTCGACACGACGCGAATCGCGGTGATGCGACATCTCCGGATTCTCGAGGACGCCGATCTCATCATCTCGCGGAAAGAGGGGCGCGTGAGGCGTCTCTTTCACAACGCCGTCCCGATCCAGCTCATCTACGACCGCTGGACCACCGAGTACAGCAGTCTATGGGCCGGACGAATGGCGGATCTCAAGTATCGCGTGGAGCACTCAGAGAAGGGGAACGAGCATGGCGGGGACGACGACATTGGTGTCGAAGGTGGTGATCAAGGGCCGGATCGAGGACGTGTGGCATGAGATCACCAAGACCGACGAGCCGCAGCTGGCCATGTTCGGCGCGAAGATGCACCGGATCGGCCTGGCCGAGGGCTCACCCATCCGGATGCGCACGCCTGACAACAAGTACACGTCGGTCGTCGGCGAAATCCTCGAGGTCGACGCACCCTACCGGCTGACCCACACGATGAAGTTCACTGCGTACGACGATCCGTACTGCCGCGTGACCTACGAGTTGAAGGAGGTCGAGGGGGGCGTCGAGTTCACGCTCACTTCCGAGGACGTGCCGGTCGCCACGAAGACTGCGAAGGACATGACGCGTGGTGGCGACTTCATCGTCAACACGCTCAAGGCGGTGGTCGAAGACGGCAAGCCCTCTCTCGGCACTCGTGCCCTCTATGTGGTCTTCGGCCTGATCGGTCCGCTCATGACCCCCAACAAGTGTCTCACGGAGCGATGGCCGCTGGAGGAGACGACGGATGCATGAGCGACGCGCGAAGCTGTGCGCTACGACGCACCGCGGCTCACTACAACGCACCACCACACGGAGATAAGGTCATGCAGACGTACGTCATCATCGCCGCAGTCCTTCAGATCGTCATGGTCGTCACCGGCCACTACAACGAGTTCGTCCTCATGAATCTGTCGGCGGTGCTCGGCATGGGGATCCCGCTCGTCGTCGCGTTCTTCTACGGTCGTGATTCGACCGGCGCGAAGGACGGCGCCCTGGGTGGGGCCGTGATCGGTTTCGTCGGGGCCGCGCTCGGCATCGGGCTCGCGATCGCGATGGGAGATCAGACGCTGATGCTCCTCGCGTTCGGGCCACTCTCGTCCGCGGTCACGGGTGCGATCGGTGGAGCGCTGGGCTACAAGATGGGGTGAGGGCGGGCGACGACAACGGCCCGGCTTCGCCGTTGCCATACTACTGCCCTCGTACTACCGTGACGGTACTATTGTCACGGTAGCACGAGGGCATGATGAGCGAAGCACCACACAACCCGCTGTCCCCAATCGTCTTCCATGTCCTTCTCGCGATCGCGGACGGACACGAGCACGGCTACGCGATCGGCAAGGCGGTTGAAGAGACGAGCGGCCTCCGCGTCGGCCCGGGCACCATCTACGGGTCGCTCCAGCGGATGGAGCGGGACGGCCTGGTCGCGGAGTCCGTGGACCGCGCGGATGAACGCCGCAGACCGTTCGTCATGACCGAGGAGGGGAGGCGTGCCCTGGAGGCGGAGGCCGCACGCATCGATCGCCTCGCCGTCCTGGCGCGATCACGGGACCTCGTGCCCGGACCGGAGACGGCTTGATGCAGGACGCAGGCGCGCCCCGCGGCTGGAAGCTCGTCCGCGTGCTCTATCGGGCGCTCCTCATGCTGTACCCGCGCGGCTTCCGGCGACGCTTCGGGGACCGGATGCTCGAAGACTTCAGGCGGATGTACGAGGCGCGGGTGCGTGCCGAGGGTTGGTTGGGCGGCGCGCGGGCGTGTGGACGCATCACCCTCGACACCGTGAGTGCGGGGCTTCGGGAGCACGTCGAGACGCTGCGGCGGGCCCGTAGCGCACCGCGTGGGTGGGCGAGAGAGGAAAAGGGGGATCGGATGGGGAGGTTGGTTTCGGACGCGCACTCGGCATTCCGCGCAATCACACGACGGCCCGGCTACTCGGTGGTGGCCGTCGCGACGCTGGCCTTCGCGATCGGGGCGAACACGGCGCTTTTCTCCGTGTTGCACGGTGTTCTTCTCCGCCCCCTCCCCTACCCCGAGGCGCATCGCCTGGTGCTCCTTTCCGAGTCCCCGGCGTCGTTCAACAACGTGTCCTACCCGAACTTCCGGGACTGGCGAGACGGTACGAGATCCTTCGAGGAGATGGGGGCATTCGGGTGGACGACGGTCACCGTCACGGGCGGCTCCGACCCGATGCGCGTGAGCGCGGGCCGCGCCGAGCCTACCTTCATGCACGCCTCGGGGCTCGAGCCGGTCCTTGGCCGAGCGTTCCGGGAGCCAGAGAACGCGTCGGGCGCTCCTCCGGTCGTCATCCTCTCCCACGCGCTTTGGACCCAGAGCTTCGGCGCGGACCCTGACATCCTCGGCGAAGCCGTGCTGCTCAACGGATCTCCGTTCGAGGTCGTAGGCGTGCTCGGCGAAGGAGCCGACTTCGCGGAGTCGGGCGCCGCCTTGTGGGTTCCGCTCGTGCCGGCCATTGGCGACTGGGTCGACCGCCGCGGGGTACACGCATTGTCCGTGCTTGCCAGGCTCGCCGACGGTGTGTCGCGGGAGACGGCTCGCCTCGAGCTGGAAGGCGTGGGTGAGTCCCTGTCACGCGCCTACCCCGACAGCAATGCCGGCCGTGGAGCGACGCTCGTCTCCCTGGACGATGCGCTGCTCGGGGAGGTCACGGCGACCGTCTGGCTTCTGATGGGCATGGTGGCACTCGTGCTCCTCATCGCGTGTGCGAATCTGGCCAACCTCCTCCTCGTGCGTCTCGCCTCCCGCCGCGAGGAGCTCGCCATGCGCCGAGCTCTGGGCGCCAGCCGCTGGGACGTGACGCGCCTCTTCCTGGTCGAGAGCATGGCCCTCACGCTCACCGGCGGCGTCGCTGGTGTGGGGCTGGCGAACCTGGCCATCGGGGCAAGCGGGCACCTTCTGCGTGGACACCTCCCCCGCATCGAAGAGGTATCGCTCGACATGACCGTCCTCGGTTTCGCCGTTGCCGTCTCGATCGCGACCGGGCTCCTCTTCGGCCTCCTGCCCGCGATCACACGCGAGGGTCGAAGGCTCGGCGGCCGCGGTTCCGCAGGATCCGAGCACTCCACCATCCGCCTCCGCTCGACGCTCTCGGCGGCTCAGGTCGCCGGCGCCGTCGTTCTCCTCGTGGGCTCGGGCCTCCTGATTCGCTCGTTTCAGAACCTACAGTCCGTGGACGTCGGCTTCGATCCGGAGAACCTCGCCACGATGGCCGTGTCTCTGTCGGGAAGCGGGCGCACGAGCGACGAGGTGATCCAGTTCTACCGCGACGTATCGGCGACTCTGGAGATGCTCCCCGGCGTGGAGTCCGCGGCCGCAGTCAACGCGCTACCCATCAGCGGGGGGGACTCCAACGGCAGCGTGACGGTAGACGGGCGGCCCTTCGCGCCCGGAGAGGCGCCGACCGCGAGCTTCCGTCGGATCTCGCCGGGCTACTTCGCAACCGTTGGGACACCGATGCTGCATGGCCGGGCCTTCGAGGACACGGACGTGGGCGAGCCGATGGTCACGATCGTCAACGAGTCCATGGCGCGCCTGCTCTGGGACGACCCGGCTGATGCGATCGGTGCGCGGATCAAGGTCGGCCCACCTGACTTCGAACCGTGGCTGACCGTCGTGGGGGTCGCCGGTGACATCCGCAACGTCGGGCTCGAGATCGAGCCGCGTCTGGCCACCTACGAGCCTCACGCCCAGCGGCCGTGGACCACGATGAGCCTCGTATTCCGAACGGAAGGTGAGCCCGCTGCCGTAACCGACGCCGTGCGGCGGCTCGTTCGCCAGGCCGGCGGCGAGATCCCCGTTTACGACTTCAGCACGCTGGGCGAGCGGATCTCCGAGTCGCTGCGTCCACGACGCATTGCGCTACTCCTGGCCGGAGCCTTCGCGTTCCTCACTCTGCTCACCGCGTCCATCGGTGTGTACGGCGTGCTGGCGTACAGCGTGCAACAGCGCACACCGGAGTTCGGCGTCCGACTGGCGTTGGGGGCGGGGCGGGGTCGTCTCATGAAGTCGGTTGCCGCGCAGGCGGCGCGCGTGATCCTCGCCGGATTGGGGACCGGCCTCGTGGGAGCGGCGCTCCTGAGTCGCGTGCTCGAGTCCGCGTTGTTCGGTGTGAGTCGCTACGATGCGCTCACCTTCGCGGTCGTGCCGCTCCTGCTCGGGCTGGTGGGAACACTGGCCTGCCTGGCTCCGGCAAGACGAGCCGCGCAGATCGACCCCGCCTCCTCCCT
Organism: Gemmatimonadota bacterium; assembly: GCA_039591515.1. Lineage (GTDB taxonomy): Bacteria > Gemmatimonadota > Gemmatimonadetes > Longimicrobiales > Gaopeijiaceae > UBA2589. Next base: position 6,952 of record JBDHDM010000154.1, read on the forward strand.
CAGGGGGGAGTGAGCTCTCCCTCCGGCACGCTTGGCGCCCAAGTCACTGCGCGCTTGCCTCGGCTCTCGCCACGTTGTACTGTCCGGTATTATACCGATCACTACAATGAGAGGTGCCCACGGTGCCCAGCTTCGATCCGACCGACCACCTGCCTTTGAAGCCGCAGTGGTTCCACATCCTGCTGGCGCTGTCCGAGGACACGCAGCACGGGTCCGGGATCGTGCGGTCCGTGCTCCAGGAGACCGACGGGAAGATGCGGCTCTGGCCCGCTACCCTGTACGGTTCCCTGGACGAGCTGTGCGGCCTCGGGTGGATCGCCGAAGTCCAGGATCCGGGCGAGCGTCCGGCCGGCGCGAGTGAGAAGAAGCGCTTCTACCGCATGACCCCCCACGGTGCCCGTCTCCTCGCGGCGGAAGCCGAGCGCCTGGGTTCGCTGGCCGCCCGTGCACTCGCCCGCCTCGGCGCGGGCTCGGCGCCGGCCTGACTCCGTGCGGAACCGCCTCGCCCGCACGCTCTACGGAGCGTGGCTCCGCCTCTCGCTCCCCGACGCGTTCGTCAAGGCGTACGGAGACGACATGTGCGAGCTCTTCGGCGAGGCGCTCGACGCCGCTCGTCGTCGCGGCTGGGCCCATTGGATCGCCGCGCTTGCCCGCGGCCTGTTCGACGTCACGGAGCAGTCCATGCGCATGCGCCGTGCCGCCCACCAAACCCCGACCGGCTGGACCGGAGAACCGAAGATGGAATCGCTGCTCCAAGACCTGCGGTTCGCTGCACGCTCGCTGAGCAAGGCACCGGGCTTCACCCTCATCGCCACCCTGACGCTGGCCGTCGGCATCGGTGCGAACACGGCCATTTTCAGCCTGGTCAATGCGGTGTTGCTCCGCCCGCCGGCACACGTCGAGGCGCCCCACGAGCTCGTCTCGATCTTCACGTCCGACTACAGCGGAGGCGACGCGACCGGCATGAACTCGCGTCCCGACTTCGAGGACTTCCGCGCGGGTGCGAGCGCGATCGAGGACGCCGTCGCGATCCAGCCCGGCGTGGTCAACGTCTCGAACGAGTCCGGCATCTCGGAGATCTTCATCGTCGAGTTCGTGACCGGGAACTACTTCGACGTCTTGGGCGTGCGCCCCGCACTCGGGCGGGGGTTCACGGCGCAGGAGGGCGATTACACGTCCGGGCTGGCCGTGGCCGTGCTCAGCCACGGGCTCTGGGCCCGTCGTTTCGGCGCCGATCCCGACGTGATCGGAACGACGTTCCGTGCCTCGGGCCAGACCGTGACCGTGGTGGGCGTGGCGCCCGAGGGTTTCGCCGGCTCGCTCCCCCTGGTCACGCCCGAGCTTTGGCTCCCTGATGCAACCGCCGCGCTCATTCAGGGGCCCACCGCATTCGAGAACCGCGGCGCTCGCGGCTTCATGATCCGGGCTCGCCTGGCCGACGGCGCGACCGTCGATCTGGCCCAGGAGCAGCTGTCGGCGCTCGCCACCCGCATTCAAGAAGAGGCGCCCGGGGCGTGGACAGACGTGAACGACGAGCTCCGGCGGGTCGGCGTGTACGAGGACTCCGCACTCCCCCCGAACCTCCAGATGGCGATTCGGGGATTCGCCCTGCTGTTGCTCTCGGTCGTGGCGATCGTCCTCCTCATCGCCTGCGCCAACGTCGCCAATCTCACGCTCGCGCGGGCCACGCAGCGGGGCCGGGAGATGGCGGTGAGGGTGTCCATGGGCGCGGGTCGGGGCAGGATCGTGCGCCAACTCCTCTCGGAGAGCGCGATCGTCGGCGTGGTCGGTGGCAGCTTGGGCGCCGCCTTCGCGGTCTCGGTGATGCGCTTCGCCGAGACCTTCCGCCCGATGACCGGCGTCGCCGTATCGCTCGACCTGGGCGTGGACGGGTCGGTCTTCCTCTTCTGCGCGCTGGTCACGATGGTCACGATCGCGGCCGTCGGTCTGATGCCCGCCTGGCGCGCGTCCCGACCCGACCTCGTGACGCAGCTCAAGGAAGGAGAGGGTGAGGGCTCGGGCCGCTTCCGATGGTACGAGCTGCGTCACCTGCTCGTGGTCAGCCAGGTTTCGGCCTCGCTCCTCCTGCTGGTCGGCGCCGGCCTCTTCCTCAAGAGCCTGCAGGCCGCCGTCGTCGTCGATCCCGGCTTCCAGGTCGAGGACATGGCCACACTGTCGATGAGCCTGGGACCCGAGGGGTACGACAACGACGGCGCGCTCGACTTCTTCGCCCGACTCGAGGAGCGGACGCGCGCCCTGCCCGGCGTCTTGGCGACTGCGACGGTCGACGCGCTCCCGATGACGATCATGGCCGGGCGCCGGGCGGGCATCTCCGTGCCCGGATACCAGCCCGCCGACGGCGAGGACATGGAGTTCCAGTTCCACTCCGTGGGGCCGGGCTACATGGAGGCCCTCGGCATCGAGGTGCTCCGAGGTCGGGAATTCGAGGAAGGCGATCGCGCGTCCGCGCAGCACGTGGCGATGGTGAACGAGACCCTCGCCGACCACTTCTGGCCGGGTGAGTCCCCGCTCGGGAAGTCGATCGTGTGGGGCGGCTCGAACGACGCGCTCGTGGTCGGTCTCGTGGCCGACGCGATGTACCGCGACCTGCGCGACACCGACCGGCCGGCCTTCTTCCTGCCCATCGCTCAGAATCCCGCGACCTCGTTGTCCTTGGTGGCACGCACGGAGTCCGGCCGCGCCAACGCCGTGATGAGCGCCATGCGCGCCGAGGTCTCCGCCATGGACGCCCGCCTCCCGATCGCCTCGCTGCAGACGCTCACGGACGCGATCTCGTTCACCCTCTTGCCGCAGCGGATCGCGGGGTGGCTGCTCAGCCTGGCCGGTGCGCTCGGACTCCTCCTGGCGACGGTGGGGCTGTACGGGGTGATGTCCTTCCTGGTCGCCCGGCGCACCCGCGAGGTCGCCGTCCGCATGGCGATCGGCGCGCAGGCGCGGGACGTGATCCGGATGGTGGTGCGGCGGGGGCTCG
>JBDHDM010000155.1:0-9554 GCA_039591515.1 Gemmatimonadota bacterium
CGACGAGGACACCTACCTCTACGCGCTCTCGGGTGACGTCGCGTCGCTCGAGGTGGGAGACGAAGTGACGATCGACGGTGTCTTCTTCGACACCGGCGAATGCCTGAGCGGACCATCGATCGGAGTGTCGGCGATTACCCGCTGATCCGGGCTCCCCTGGGAGCTGCCGGAGGCCCCGAGGGCACTCGCCCCGGGGCCTCGCCGACAACCCGTGCCGTGGCACGGCCGCTTACTCCTGGCGCAACACCGTCACCGGGTCGACCCGGGTCGCTCGGCGCGCCGGGATCCAACACGCCGCGATCGCGACGAGCGTCAACAGCACGGGTCCGAGCAGGAAGGAGAGGGGATCGCGGGCTCCGATGTCGAAGAGCATCGACTCCATGATCCCGGTCAGGCCCCAGGCTCCGCCGATCCCGACGAGCAGGCCGATGGCCGCGACCTTGAGCCCCTCGCCGAGCACGAGGGCTTGCACCTTACCCGCCTCGGCACCCATGGCCATGCGGATCCCCATCTCCCGACCGCGCTGGGTCACGGCGTACGACATGACCCCGTAGGTTCCGACCGCGGCCAGCGCGAGCGCAAGTGCTGCAAACGCGGCGAGCAGCGTCGTGAGGAAACGGGCGCGCGCCATCGCGTCGCCCATGACCTCATCGAAGGACTGCAACCCCGAAACGGGAAGCGTCGCGTCCCGTCCCCACACGATGCGCCGCACCGACGGCCCGAGCGCTGCGGGATCACCCGACGTGCGCGCGACGAAGTTCATCGTCCTCGGGGCTCCGCTCTGGCTGACCTGCGGATAGTGGAAATAGAGCTCCGTGCCGACCTCCGCTTCGAGCCCGGCGTTCTTCACGTCCGCGACGACACCCACCACCTCGAGGAAGGGGTTGGGGCCGCCGAAGCCGGGGCGCAGCCGCTTGCCGATCGCGCTCTCACCCGGCCAGTACGTCTCGGCGAGCTTCCGGTTCACGAGCGCCACGGGCACCGCACCCTCGTCATCGGTCGGCTCGAAACCACGTCCTTCGACGACCTCGATGCCCATCGTCTCGAGGTAGTCGTGCGTGATCGTCTGATAGAAGTCGACGTTCTGCGGCGGTGAGTCGTCCGTCTGGACGAAATTCTCGAACTCGGTGTCGTTCGCGTTGAGCCTGCGCATCGGGGCCAAGCCCGACATCGCCGCCACTGCGGTCACCCCCGGCTCGGCCGACAGCTCCTCGAGAACGCGCGCCTGGAACTGCAGCTGGTCTTCGCCGTTCGGATACGTCGCCGACGGAAGATAGATCTGGTAGGTGAGGAGCCCGTCGGGATCGAAGCCCGGCTCCACGGCGTTGAGCGCACCGAAGCTGCGGATCATCAGCCCCGCGCCGACGGCGAGGATGAGCGCGAGCGCGGTCTCGCTGATCACCAGGAGAGAGCGGAGGCGACGCTGTCCGGACGATGACGTGGTACGCGTGCCGCCCTCGCGGAGCGAATCCGCGAGCTCGCTCGTGGCGATGTGCCGCGTGGGAGCCAGGCCGAAGAAGACACCGGTCGCGATCGCGATCAGCGTGGTGAAGCCGAGCACGGTCGCGTCGAGGCCGACCTCCGACAGGCGCGGCAGGTCACCGGGGCTCGCGGCCTTCAGCAGATCGAGCGCGCCCACAGCGAGCGCGGTCCCGAGCAGCGCACCCGCGACGGACAGGACCACGCCCTCGGTGAGGAACTGGCGGAGCAGGCGTCCGTGCCCTGCGCCCATCGCCGCCCGCACGGCCACCTCCTTGTGCCGATCCTGCGCCCGCGCCAGCAGCAGGTTGGCCACGTTCGCGCACGCGATGAGGAGCACGAAGCCGACCGCACCCAGGAGTACCATGAGCGCCGGCCTGATCTCGCCGACGATCTCCTCCTGCAGCGCGATCATGTGGAGCGGATGACCGTCGGGCGAGATGTGCCCGGCCTGCTCGTCCGGGTACCGCTGGACGAACGTATCCAGCTCGGTCTCGGCCATCTCGATCGTGGTGCCCGGCGCGAGCCTGCCGACGAGGAAGAGGTAGTGCGACCCGAAGTTGTTCCGAACGGTCCAATCGAGCTGGAGCGGGAGCCAGATCTCGGCCCCGGACTCGTCGACGTCGAAGTCCTCGGGCATGACGCCGATGACGTCGGTCGTGGTCCCGTCGACATCGATCGAGCGGCCGATGATCTGCGCATCCCCGCCGAAGGAGCGTTGCCAGAGCTCGTACGAGAGCACCGCGACGGCCGCGCCGCCTGGCTGGTCTTCCTCCGCGCCGAAGAGGCGGCCCATGGAGGGCGGCACCCGCAGCGCCTCGAAGAGCTGCCAGGAGACCGCCGCCGCGTCGACCCGCTCAGGCTGATCGTCCGCACCAACACTCACCTGGTACGTGACGAACGCACCGAGCGCGTCGAAGGAGCGCATCCCCTCCGCAATCTGCATGTACTCCGGCGGCGAGATCCAGAAGTCGTAGAAGTCCATCGTCGGAAACGACGACGTGAGCTTCACGAGGTTCTCGGAATCCGGATAACGGAGCGGCTCGAGCACCACGCCGTTCACGACGCTGAAGATGGCCGTGTTCGCACCGATCCCCAGCCCGAGCGTCAGCACCGCAATCAGCGTGAAGCCCGGGCGGCGGAGCAGGCCCCGCACCGCGTGCATCACTTCTTTCGTCCACCCGTCCATCGTCATCCCCTCGAATCGAAATGCGAATGCCGCTCGGGCGATGCCCAGAGCGAGTGAAACCACCCCGGACGCGCCGACCCCCGACGCGCGCACGTCGTCGACGTCGGCGTGCCACTCTTCACGCCACCGCCGCCGTTCCGCCGCAGGCACGGCGAGGCTCACGGCGTAGAGCCACAGGCTGAGCAGACGACCCATCAGGCCCCCTGCCCTCCGCCCGAGCCCACGGCGCCGAGTGCGCCGTCGGCGAGCACGCGCTGGGTCGCCGCGAGTCGCTGGCGGGCCCGCTCCGCGATCAGCTGCCCCGACCCTGTGAGACCGTAGATCCTGCGGCGGCGGCGTCCGGCCGCGTGCGCCTCGTCCTCGTCCTCCCACTCCGACTCGACCGCGGACTCGCGCTCGAGGCGGCGGAGCACCGGATACACCGTGCCGCTCGGCAGGCCGGTCACCTCCATGATCTGGAATCCGTGTCGACTCCCCGAGGCAAGAGCCTGGAGGATCAGCGCGGTGGCGTGCGTCAGACGTAGAGGCGACATGGAGGGCCCGTTGTATCGATGTCTACATATCGAACTCTATATATCTATCTCTACATAGGGGGTCGGGCAAGACCTCGGCCCACCGACCCTCGGTTATCGCCCCCCGTCGACCCGCTCGACCGGACCCCACGCGTCCAGCTGGGGCTCCGACTCGATGGGATCGGCGGACTCGATCTGCTCGAGCGGCCCCACGACGGACACGATCATCCGGTCGGGGTGGAGGTACCGCTGGGCCGCCTCACGGACCTGCTCGGGCGTGACCGCCCGGATCCGCCCCGGGTACCCGGCCGACCACTCGTGTCCGCCGCGCCGGAGCCACTCCAGCGCGTAGCTCCGCGCGGCGTCGAGTCCCGTGCTGTAACGCGTCGCCCAAAGCCCGTCGGCGAGCGCACCCCGCGCGACGAAGATCTCGTCGTCCGTCGGGAGCGTCTCGCGGATGCGGTCGAGCTCGCGGAAGGTGATGTCGACGAGCAGGCGCACCGCCTCCGGCCGCCCGTAGGTCCGCATCGTATAGCTGCCCGGGCCACGCACGCCGGGCTGGAGGAAGGAGCTGTTGTCGTTCGTGAGGCCCCGCTTCTCGCGCGACTCGCGGAAGAGCCGGGAGTCGAGGTGGTAGGCCCCGAGGACATAGTCCATGACGTGCAGCGCCGCCTCGTCCTCGTCGGGCACGGGAGGCAGCTCGTGGCCGATCACCACCCAGCCCTGGAGCTTGGCCACGTCGGCCTGGAGCACGCGGCGCGGCGCCTCGGTGGTCACCTCCGCGAAGCGTGTCGCCTGAGGTCGCTCCCCTTCCCGCCACGGCTCGAACGCCTCCTTGGCCCGAGTCGAGGCCTCGACTCGCCCGAAGTCTCCGGCGATGGCGAGCACGGCATTCCCGGGCACGAAGTGGGTCCGGTAGAAGCGCTCGGCGCCCCCGCCCCGGGCGGCGTCCATCTGAGCCGGCGTGGGCACTCGGCCGAACGCGTGCCCCTGGAAGAGTCGGCTCTCGAAGGCGTCGATCGCGCCCTGAATCGAGCTCGCGAAGTCGATGCCTGCGGCCTGCGACGTGCGTCCGGGCCCGCCCGCGCCTGCGACGCCGAACGCCGGGTCGGCCAGCACGTCGGCAAGGAGCTCCATCGCGCGCCACCCGTCCTCGGCGGGCACGTCGAGCGTGACCTCCGTCTCTTCGGGGCGGACGGTGACGGTGTACTCGGCCGCCATTTCCTCGAGAGCATCACGGAACGCCTCCGGCGCCATCGAGGCCGGGCCCCGACGCAGCGCCGCGGCCACGACGGCCGCCTCCCCGGCCTCCCCGTGACCGGAGCCGGCACCGACGAACGCCGTGATCGTCACGAGCGGCGCGCGGTCGTCGGATGTGATGTAGGCGACCAGCTCGTTGGCCATCGTGACGCGCATGTTCTCAGGATCCGGGCGCACGAACCGGACCTCGGGGAGCCCCATCTCCTTCGGATGGGTGTAGTCCTGCGCCCAGGCGGGACCGGCCGCGAGAGGGGCGAGAACGAGCGCCGCCACCGCCGCCCTCTGCACCACCACCGCGGCCCTCACGGTAGCTCTTCCGAGATCGGACGGGCCGTTCGCGAGCGAGCGATCCCGACCGATCGGTTCTCCGGAACGAAATACAGCTCCGCCAGGCGGGCGATGTCGTCCGAGGTCGTGTCGTCTCGCGCCTGCAGGTAGACCGGGAGCGTCTGCCAGCGGTCCATCGTCTGGAAGTGCCCGATCTCGAAGGCCAGCGCGCTCGGATCCCGCGCCGTCCGGTGCCATTCCGTCCGGAGCACCTTGTGCGCGCGCGCGACCCGCTGCTCCTCGGGTCCGGCCTTCAACGCCTCGATCGTCTCGTCGAGGAGGGCCTCGGCCGCGTCGAGGTCGGCCTCGTCGGAGAGGATGACCTCGAAGTTGATCGTGCCGGGTGTTCCGAAGCGGGCGGTGTGCACGACGCGCGTGTTCACGCTCACGCCCCCCGAGATGCCCGCGCTCCCGAGCGCATCCGTGAGCAGCCCCGCCGTGACCTCGCCCAGCACGTCGAAGGCCGGCCGATCGGGATGGCCGACCGCGGGAATCTGATAGCGGAACTCGACGCGCGGATCGATCTCGTCGTTTCGGTACACGAGCCGCCGCTCGGCCGCGGGTGGCGGCTCGACCGCGGGTGTGCGCGTCGGCTCAGGTGCGGGCTCCATCCAGCCGAAGTAGTGCTCGACCTTCGGGATCATCTCCTCGAGCGACACGCCCCCGATGAAGACGAGTGTCGTGTTGTTCACGACGAAGTACGCCTCGTACAGCGCGCGCTGACTCGTGCGCGTGTACTCGTAGAAGTCGGTCGGGTACCCCTCCGGCCAGAACACCGGGTGCACCACGCCCGCGATCGCGTTCATCTGCTCGTAGTAGGGCGTCGACGGCCGGTTGAGGTCGCCCAGGCGCTGCTCCACGAGGATCATGCGCTCCTGCTCGAACTCGCGGAAGACGGTATTCACCATCCGGTCGGCCTCGAGCCGCAGGAACAGGTCGACGCGCTCCACCGGAAGCTGGATGTCGAACTTCATGTACTCCTGCTCGGTGGTCGCCGTCAGCCCCGTCCCACCGAACGCCTGGTACCAACGGTTGACCGCACCGCTCTTCCGATACGCCGCAGCCTGACGCTCGAGCTCCTCGAGCTCGGCCACGAGCTCGTCCATGCGGGGCGTCGACGCGGCGTGTCGGTAGTCGTCCATCACACCCCGCTGCCGGATCGTGTTGCGCGCTCGGTTCTTCTCCTCGATGAGCGCGGCCTCGACCTCCCACATGCGCTGACGGAGGGAGCGCTCGGCCTCCCAGTCGGTCGAGCCGAGGCTGGGCGTGCCCTTGAACATGATGTGCTCCTGGAAGTGCGCGGCGCCCAGCAGGCCCGGCACCTCGTGGATCGCGCCCATGTCGGTGAAGATCTTGGCTGTCACCCGGGGATCCCCGTCACGCTCGAGCACGAGCAGTCGGAGACCGTTGTCGAAGACGTGCTCCTCGATCGGCAGCTCGTAGGCCGACTGGGCCTCGGCGGCCCCAGGGCCGCCGGTGAGCGCGATCGCCGCAACGAACGAGAGCGAGACGATTCGGACCTTCATGGACGATCTCTCCGAGATGGGCCCACCCCGCCTTGGGGCGGAAGCACTCGCACACGATGGGGCAACGACGACGGCTCCGCGACCCACCGCGCGGGAACTGTGACCCGTCGCCGCGACCCGCCGACCGATGCTATTCGCCTTGCCCGAGCCTTCGGGTGGGAAAGCCCGCATCCTCCAGCTGCTCCACGATCCGCACCGCGTGGGCGACGTCGCGGGTCTCGACGACGACGTCGAGCTCGGCTCGCTTGACCGGGACGTGGGCGAACATGCGTTGATGGTGCGTCTCCACGATGTTGCCGCCGACCGAGCCGATGACCTGCGCGACACGCCCGAGCGTGCCGGCCTGATCCGTGATGGAAATCCGCAGGCTCGCGAGGTGGCCCTCGCGTGACATCCCCCGCATCAGCACCGACGCGAGGATGCGCGGATCGATGTTGCTCCCGCAGGCAACGAGCCCGACCCGGCGACCCTCGAAGCGGCCCGGGTTCTCCGTCACCGCCGCCAAGGGCACCGCGCCGGCGCCTTCGACGACGATCTTCGCTTCGGTGAGGAGGGCGTGGACCGCCGACTCGATGGAGGCCTCCGAGACGACGATCACGTCGTCGACCAGCCGCTCCACGATCGGCTGCGTGATGCGCCCAGGCGACTTCACCGCGATGCCGTCTGCGATCGTGTCGCCGCCCGGTAATGCCTCGATGCCGTGCAGCGCGTTGTACATCGACGGATACGCGGCCGACTCCACACCGACGACCTCGACCTCCGGGTAGAGCGCTTTGGCGGCCGTCGCGATCCCCGAGATGATCCCGCCTCCGCCGATGGGAACCACGATCACGTCGAGCTCCGGGACGTCCTCGAGCATCTCGAGCCCCACCGTGCCCTGCCCGGCGATGATCTGCTCGTCGTCGTACGGGTGCACGAAAGTCAGCCCCTCGGCCTCGGCCTTCGCGTAGGCGAACGGCTCGGCCGCGTTGAGCGTGTCGCCCTGCAGAACCACCTCGGCCCCGAACGCTTCCGTCCTGCGCACCTTCGTGAAGGGGGTGCCCTCGGGCATGAGGATCGTGGCCGGGATGCCCAGCCGCTGGGCGTGCGCGGCGACGCCCTGCGCGTGGTTTCCGGCCGACACGGCGATGACGCCTCGCGCTCTAGCCCCGGCGTCGAGGCTCTTCAGCTTCACGAGCGCCCCCCGGTCCTTGAAGGAGCCGGTCCGCTGAAGCGTCTCGAGCTTGAGATACACGTCGGCGAAGAGCTGGGAGGAGAGCGGCCCGGAGAGGACCGTCGGCGTGCGCAGGACCTCGCCCGCGATCTCGCGGGCGGCGGCTCGGACGTCTTCGAGGCTGATCGACATGGGCGGAAGATATCACGGGCGACGGGCTCGCTGGGCTACACCACGGAGGGGGGATTTCCCGACTTGTCGTTGCCCCTTCCTGGCGGGATCGTCAACGTGTCGATCTCCCGGAAGAAGGAGGACTTCATGCGCCGTGCAATTTCAACGCTCGTAGCCGTCTGCACGATCGGCGCCGTCGCGTGTGGCCCCGCTCCCCAGGCGGACGAACAGGCCCAAGGACCGACCCGGGCCGACTCCGTCGGAATGGCGATGCAAGCCTTCGATGCATCGGTCTTCGACACGATCGCATGGGAAAGCGACCAGGCGCGCGCCGAGCGCGGCGGCCTCGTCTACCGCATCAGTTGCGCCAAGTGCCATGGTGAGCACGGCGAAGGAGACGGGGGCTTCGTCATGGCCGGCGATACGCTGCGTCCGCCGTCCTTCCTGCGGCCGGACTGGCCCCTGGCCGAATCCGACATCGGTCTGCGACGCTACATCTTCTCGGGCAACGTGGCGGGGATGCCGTACTGGGGCCTGGTCGGGCTCAAGTACCGTGACATCGATGCGGTCGCGCACTTCATCGAGAATCCCCTGCGCGCCGGAGTCGGCGGCGAGTAACGTCCGGACGTGCGAAGGCCCGCACCCCCGAAGGGGCGCGGGCCTCGCGACCGTGTCGGCGAATTGGATCGAGTGGCGCTGGAACGAACGCTACCGATTCGCTTCCACGGCGATGTCGATGCCGACCTCATGCCCGACGACCAGCGCGGCGGCCCAACTTCCCACCCCGACGCCGTAGTCGCTGCGGTCGATCCCCAGCTCGGTCTGGAAGCTGGCGATCTGTACGACGCCTCCGAGCATCTCGCGCATCTCGTCCGGGATGTCCTTCACACCCAGAACGCGGATGGGTAGCTCGACCTGGTGGGTTTGGTCCTTGATGGTCAGCGGCCCCCGAACGATCAGCTCGTCCTCGCCTCCCACCCGCACGTCCTCGGACCGGAAGGTGATGTACGGGTACTTGTCCGCCTCGAAGAAGTCGCCGGACAGCAGGTGGTTGTTCCGCCGCTCGTTACCCGTGTTGACGCTCCGCACGTCGATGCGGACGTCGACCGCGCTGTTGGCGGGATTCTCGTGATCGAACATCAGCTCGATCTCGTAGTTGTCGAACCTCCCGGTGACCGGCGTGAAGAAGTGGTTCACCGTGAACTCGATGCCGGTGTGCGGCACGTCGACGTTCCACTTCATTGGCGCGGGGCCCGCGGCGACCGTAAGTGTCGCGAGCGCGAGTGTGGCACCGGATAGCGTCTTCCTCATCATCCCCATCCTTTTCTATTGGATCAGTCGAAATGAGCGGGATCGACCTTCGTGCGTCCCGCCTCTCGGTGTTGGTGTCGACCAAAGTCGAAAGGCTCTCCTCGTGTTCCCGATCCCCTGGAGTCATCCCGCCGCCCCGCACGGTTATCGGATCTTGGAGTCGTCACCGACCTCGTCCGTCACGATTCGAAGGAAAGATGGTATATCATTGATTGATCTGTCAAGTATATTCCCATGACCCCGATTCGGAGGACGGCCGGCAAGGTGTCGACGCCCGCTCGGATGCGCCTCCCGGCCGGGCTCGCCCTCGGCCTCGCGGCGTGCTTCACCACCTCCGCAACACCCGTGGAGGCACAGGCGGAGACGCAGTGGGAGGCCGAGCAGCGCTCACAGAGCCTCGCGGAGCTCACGGCCACGCCCGAAGCCGCCGCCGAGCTCTACATCCGATCGGTACGCGCCATCCGCTGGAGCGCGGCGGCCCAATTCCTGGCCCCGGGGACGCTGGACCGGTTCCGAACGAGCGTGACGATGATCGCGGACGCGGACACCACGGGGGCGATCCGGTCCTATCTGGTCCAGACGGACTCGGTGGCCATGGGGACGCTCTCGGACGCCGAGGTCTTCGA
>JBDHDM010000156.1:0-11174 GCA_039591515.1 Gemmatimonadota bacterium
GGACCTTCTGGACGTACGGAATCGTGCGAGAGCCCAGTATTCATGGGGTTTTTCGAGTGCGTGGCAGGCACGAGGCGCCTGAGCTCGATGAAGTGGGGCTGAGCACTCCTGCCGCACGGCGGGCGGCCGTAGCGCCAACCCGGAGGGCGGACCCCTGGGCTTCGGGGTCAGGTCGCTCCGGTGGTCAGGCGCTCCGGGCTCGGATCTCCTCGATCCGCATTTCGAACACGCCGCGCTCGGGCGCAGTCAGCTCGAGATCCTCCAGAGCGCGCTCGTACAGCTCGATCGCCCCGTCCGCGTCTCCCTGTAGATCCCGAATCCGCGCAGCACCGGCCAGCGCGTCTCGGATCTGGAAGTCGAGCTCCGACCGGTCGGCGATGTCGAGATACGTGTCCTCGGCCTCGTCCAAGCGTCCCTCCTGCTCGTACGCGGCGGCCAGCAGCGCAGCTCCCTGGAACTCGATCGGGCTCCGCGGCGAGGAACCCAACGGACCCAGGACCGCGAGAGCCTGTTGTGGCTCGCCACTCTCGAGGTACAGCTCCCCGAGCATCAGCCGTGCTTCACCCTCGTACACGGTGCTCCCGAACCGGTCCAGGAAGGTCGCCAGGTCGACCTTGGCGCCCTCGACGTCGCGAATCGCGATCGACTGGTGGATGGTCTCGAGCTGCTCAGCCGCCTGATTCGTCAGCTGGGAGCGGTAGCTGCGGTAGTACAGCCCGCCCGCGATGAGGATCGCGACGACCACCGAGGCCACCGTGAGCACCTGCTGGTTGCCCCTGGCCCAATTCGTGAAGTCGAGAACGCGGGCGACGAAGGCGTCGTCGGCGTCTCCCTGGTGGCCGTGCGAGCCCCGGCGAGCCCCTGATCTGTGCTGCGACATTCGCGTCGGTCCTGCGATGGTCCATGCGGCGCGCGCCGCGCCGAGTAAAGCGCCGAAAGCTAGGCGGTCAGGCCTCCTCGTGGTACCCCGCGAGGATGCGCAGCTCCGTGGGGCGGCGCAGCGTCAACCGATGATCGCCGGTGACTCCGATCACTCCCTCGTAGAGCCAGTCGTTCAGCAGCGTCGTGACGGTCGCCCGATGCGCCCCGGCGAGGTCGGCCAGGATCTGGTGCGTCAGGCGCACCGAAAGCTCCATTCCCCGTCCCGAGGGCTCGCCGCACCGCACGGCGAGGTCGATGAGGACCTCCGCCAGCCGTTGACCCGCCGTCGGCCCGTGCGAGCCGCCTTGGGCGTGGCGCAGCCTGTGGAGCTCCCGCTCCTGTCCCTCCAGGTACGCGTCCAGACTCTTCTTGGCCGTCTTGAGCCCTTGCAGCACACCCGTCTTCGGCAAGGGCGAGACGACACACGCGGCGCCGGCGACGGCGCCGTAACGCCGATGTCCCTCCGTGAGGGCCTCGTCCCCGAAGGTCTCCCACGGCAGTGCGACCGACACCGTTCGCTCTCGATGCCCCCGTTCCATGCCCGGCAGGACGAGCCGCACGAAGCCACTGCGCACGATCCAGATCTCCCGCGCGGGATCGCCGGGCGAATACAGCCACCGCCCCTTCACGAGTTGGACCGACTCGGCCTTCTTGACGAGCCGGTAGAGCTTGCGGTCACGTGGGGGGTCGAGGCGGAAGGGCACAGTCGCTCAGGCCTCCGCTCGACGGAGGTTCCGGAGCGCCGGGTGCAGCGCAAGCGCCATGGCTCGGTCACGAGGACGCCGGCGGAGCCGGTCCCCCACGCCAGCCCCATGACGATGCCCGAGCTCACGCCCGTCCCTGACGGAACCAGCTCCTGAGCCATCACCACGATCGGCGGAAGCGTCGCCATGCCCAGGAAGCCGGCCGCCGCTGCAGCGAGCAGCCCGAGGCTCCCCTGCGGACCGATCCACACGGCCAGCAGGTGCGTGGGCACGGCCCAGAAGCACAGATGCGCCAGGAGCAGTCGGCGATCCACTTTGTCCGCGAGCACGCCGCCCACGACCGTACCGAGCGCTTGCGACGCCAGGTACACGCTGAGCACCACCGCGCCGCGCGCCTCCGTACCGCCCGACTCCGCCACGATGATCGGCTCCATGGTGAGGAAGACCCTCTGCACGAACGCCATGATCGTGCTCACGCCGAAGATCAGCCCCAGGGGGCCGCGCAGATGACCCAGGACCTCACCGACCCGCGGCGGCGGCGGCCCCGCGGCGGCACGGATCTCGGAGCGCCCGCTCGGCAAGGCCAAGAAGACGAAGGGCGCGAGCAGGATCACGGGCAGCATGGCGACCCACATCCCTTGCAGCCCCCGCCCCTGCACCAGCCCCACCGCCACCAGCGGGCCGAGCGCGAATCCGATGGACCCGGCAAAGGCGAACAAGGAGTACCGCGCCCCCCCTCCCCTGCCCGCTCTGACCCGAACCGCGTACGACGCGCCGGGAGGGTGGAAGGCCGCGCTTCCGATACCCCCGATCAGCAAGAGGCCGACGAGTGCCGCGAAGCCGGGGGCCCAGCCGATGATCGAGACGAAGACACCGCCCACGACCGGGCCGGCCACGGCGAAGACCCGCCGACCGTAGCGATCGGAGAGGTACCCGAACAGCGGCTGCGGAAGCGCCGAGGCGATCGAGTAGGTCACGGCGAGGGTCGCCGCCAACGTGATCGAGAGGCCCAGCTCCCCCATGATCCGCGGCAGGAGCGGTGGGACGAACGACGCATACATGTCGTTCACCATGTGCGCGCCGGCGATGACCATCGCCACACGAACGCCGGAGCGATCCGCCTGACCGGGACGGATCGACGTATCCCTCGCCGGGGGGGCGGAGGCGGCTGGCTGCACGGGGAGGCCCTCACACGTCTGATGAAACGCCGGTGCTCCGCGTTCGCGCACGCGGGTCGCACCGCGCCAAGAATAACCGGGTCACGGCGCTGTCCCAAAGCGGTCGCCCGGAAGTACCCGGTCCCCTGGCGCATCGCACCGGGCCTCCGCAACGTTTCGACCTTCCACGCCCCGTCGAGGCCAGGACGGCTCGTCCGCCCTGCAAACCCCATGACTCCATGTCCGAGCTCCCCTCCGTCCCTTCCCCTGGTCCGCGCGCGGGCTCGCTCGCAGCGCGCATCCCCTTCTTCTTGCTGCTGGTGGTGCTGGCCGCATGCACCGGCACGGGTTCCGGCTCCACCGGCGCGCCGGCCGCCGAGGCCGTGACCACCACCGTCTACGCGCCCCAGAACCGCCCGGACGTTCGGGGAACCACGGGGGCCGTCTCCGCCGGCCATCCCCTCGCCGCACAGGCCGGGCTGGAGGTGCTCAAGAGCGGCGGCAACGCGACGGACGCGATCATCGCGATGGCCGGGGTACTGGCCGTGACGCGCCCGCACATGAACGGAGTCGGGGGCGACGCCTTCGGGATCTTCTTCGACGGGGAGACCGGCGAAGTCACCGCCCTCAACGCCAGCGGCCGCTCCGGTGCGCTCGCGACCCCGGCGTTCTTTGCCGAAGCCGGTGTGACCGAGATTCCCCAATCGGGGGCCCTGTCCGTCAGCGTGCCCGGTGCCGTCGCGGGCTGGGTCGACGCCCATGAGCGCTTCGGCACGAGGCCGTTCGCGGACCTTCTGGCGCCGGCGATCGGGTTCGCCCGCGACGGGTTCCCGGTCTCGACGCGTCTGTCCCTCGACTTCGAGGCCCAGGGAGGGAATCTCAACGCCCCTGGGCAGGCGCTCTATCTGCCCAACGACGGCGCGCCGCCGGAGGTGGGATCGCTCCTCGCGAATCCCGAGTTGGCGACCTCACTCGAGACGATCGCCCGCACCAAGAAGGCCGAGTTCTACCACGGGCGGCTCGCCCGAGAGCTGGCGGCCTTCATCGAAGCCGAGGGTGGACACGTCCGGGCCTCGGACTTCGCGGCGCACACGTCGACCTGGGTCGAGCCCCTGAGGGCCAGCTATCTCGACCACACGTTCATCGTCATGCCGCCGAACACGCAGGGCCCGGCCCAGCTGGCCTTGATGGAGATGTCCAAGGCTCACGACATCCGCGGCATGGGCCACAACGGCACCGAGTACCTGCACACCCTGATCGAGCTCAAGAAGCTCGCCTTCGCCGACCGTGATCGGTGGGTCGCCGACCCCGAGAAGGCCGATGTGCCGGTCGCCCGTCTCCTCGACCCGGACTACCTGAGGGAGCGGGCGAATCTCGTCGACCCCGCAGCTGCCGCGGAGCATGTAGCGCCTGGATTCGGTGACGACCACGCGGGCACCGACGGAGAGATGGATGATGCCGGTGATACGGTGTACCTGACCGCGGTCGACCGGTGGGGGAACGCGGTGAGCTGGATCCAGAGCAACTTCGCCGGGTTCGGCTCCGGACTCCTCGAGCCCACGACGGGAATCCTGCTTCACAACCGAGGTGCCCTGTACACGCTCGAGGAGGATCATCCCAACCAGGTCGCCCCCGGCAAGCGGCCCTACCACACGCTCTCGCCGATGATGGCGTTGCACGACGACGGGCGGTTCGCTTTCACGCTCGGGACGCCCGGGGGGGACAGCCAGCCGCAGTCGCTTCTGCAAATCGTGCACAACTTCCTCGTCTTCGGCATGACGCCTCAGGAGGCGATCGAGGCACCGCGCTTCCGCTCGATGGCCGGCCTGCGCGTGGCGCTCGAGGATCGGGTCACGGAGTCGACCGCCCGCGGGCTGATCGCCCTCGGTCACGACCTTCGGCTGATCGAGGGATGGACCGCGACGTTCGGTGGAGCGCACATGATCGCGTACGACCACGAGCACGGGGTGCTGACCGTCGGGTCCGACCCGCGCCGTGAGGCCTACGGGCTCGCCTACTGACCCGCCAACGGATCGCGCATGAGGCTCTTCTTCGCTCTGGGCACGCTCCTCGCCGCCCTGGCCGTCGGCTTCGGGGCGTTCGGTGCTCATTCGCTTCGAGGGATGCTCACACCGGAGGACCTGGCCACCTTCGAGGTCGGCGTCCGCTACCAGATGTACCACGCCCTCGGTCTCATCGCCGTCGCATGGGCGACCACGCAGTGGGACGCCGCCGCCGTGACCGTCGCGGGGTGGGCCTTCGTCCTCGGTATCGTCTTGTTCTCCGGCAGCCTCTACACGCTGACGCTCACGGGTCAGCGCTGGCTGGGTGCGATCACCCCCCTCGGCGGCGTCTCGTTCCTCGTCGGCTGGGTGTTGCTCGGCTGGACGGCCCTGCGGAGCTGAGCCATCGAGACGGAGCTCGCGTTGGCTCGTGGACTGATGCGGGACGCGGGGCGAGTCGTCGTGCTCACCGGTGCCGGCGTCTCGGCGGAGTCGGGGGTACCCACCTTCCGCGGGCAGGAGGGCCTGTGGAGACGGCATCGTCCCGAGGAGCTGGCGACGCCACAGGCGTTCGCGCGCGATCCCGACCTCGTCTGGGAGTGGTACCGCTGGCGCCGCTCCTTGGTCGCCGACTGTGAGCCCAACGCGGGGCACGGGGCGCTCGCGCGCTACGCGATCGGCAAGGCAGGTCGCGTGACGCTCGTGACGCAGAACGTGGACGGCCTCCATCATCGCGCGGCCCGGTCGGAAGCCGCCGGAAGGGACCCCGGCCCCGCGTACCCGGTCGAGCTCCACGGCGCACTTCACCGGGACCGATGCTCTTCGTGCGCGTTCGTCGAAGAGGCGCCGGAACGATCCGGCGAGGAGGGCGGCCCGTCGCTTCCGACCTGTCCGGCGTGCGGAAGCCTGCTTCGTCCCGACGTCGTGTGGTTCGGCGAGTCACTCGACCCCGACGTCCTCGCCGCTGCCTTCACGGCTGCAGAACGGGCGGACGTCTGTCTGGTCGTGGGGACGAGCGCGCTTGTCTATCCTGCGGCTTCTCTGCCCGAGATCACGCGGGGGCGGGGCGGGCAGATCGTGGAAGTGAACGTGGCAGCGACCGGGCTCACGCCGGCGACCCGGGTCAGCCTACGGGGCACGAGCGGCTCCATCCTGCCGACGCTCCTGGGCTGACAGGGATCGGATCACCCTTGCGCGGGTGAACCGAGCACGGAAGCGAGGGTCTTCAACGCCACGTTCCCCCCGCTCAGCACGACCACGACCGGGCCCTCACCGACGGCTTCTGGCGAGACCGCCCGGGACAGTAACGCGGCCAGTGCCACGGCACCGCCGCCCTCGACCACCAGGTGCAGGCGCTCGGCCGCGTAGCGCATGGCGCTCGCGATCTCTGCTTCGGTGACCGTCACGTGCACGTCCACGAGGTCGCGCACGAGGCCGAAAGAGTGTCGATTGTCGAGGCCGATGCCGCCCGCCAACGCGTTGGCGAGCGTGTCGACCTCGGGGAGCTCGACCGGGTGCCCGGCGCGAACGCTGGCCAGCATGACCGCCGCGTTTTCGGCCGAGACGGCCACGATGCGGGGCCACGGTTTCCCGAGCGCGTCTCTCACCGCCATCGCCACCCCGGCCACGAGCCCACCGCCCGACAGCGGGACGACGATGGCCGCTGGGCGAGCGGTCGATTGTTCGGCGATCTCCGACCCAATCGTGCCCTGCCCCGCGATCACCCATGGATCATCGTACGCGGAGACGTACACGCGCCCCCGTGCGCGTGCGAATTCGATCGCCTGCGCCTCTGACTCGTCGAAGGTGGCTCCGTCAGGCCGCGCTTCGGCCCCGAATCGGGTGATCCCCTCGAGCTTCACCGGATCGACCCACTCGGGCACGAAGATCGTCGCAGGGATTCCGAGCCGGGCGGCGACGAAGGAGACCGCGTGACCGTGATTGCCGCTCGAGCAGGCGACGACCCCCTGCCTCCGTTGGGTCTCGTCGAGCGCTTCGAGCCTCGCGGCCGCACCGCGAACCTTGAAGGAGCCCGTCTGCTGGAGGCACTCGAGCTTGAGCAGCACGTCGGCCCCCATGCGCTCCGACAGCTCGCCCGCGCGCAGGAGCGGCGTGACCCGCGCGTGACGGGCCACGGCCGCGCGCACTCCGGCGAGGTCGAGGCCCTCCAGACCGCCCGCCCTTGCCTGTGCCGGCCTTCCGGGTCGCACGCGCCCGTCAGAAGACGACGCGGGGCCGCTCCTCGAGCTCCGTGATCCACAGGCCGGAGTTCAGGTCCGAGCTGTAGATCCTGCCCTTGAAGATCTGTGCACCCCACGCCATCGGCCAATTCGGGGTGGTCGTCTGGTCGTCGGTAGTCAGGATCGTGGCGATCTCGCGCCCCTGCCGGTACAGATCGCCGCGAAGCTCTCCGGAGACGTCGACGACGCGAAGCCCGCCCTGGTAGTAGCCGACGTACATCTTGTCGTCCTCGATCCAGACGTTATGGGCCCCGGCCTCGGGGACCTCGTACTTGGCGACTTCGACCGGATTCTCGATGTCGCTGACGTCGAGCACGTGGATGTAGCCGCGCGCGTGGATGGGCCGATCCGCGTCCCATCCGGCCGGGAAGATCTCGTCACCGACGAACAGGTACTGACCGTAACGCCATGCTACGTGCGTATTTCCGATCGGGTACTTGAACTGACTCACGAAGGTTGGGGTGCGGGGCGTGCCCCCGTGCGTGCCCGCTCCCACGTCGAGGATGACGGCCCCGTCGTCCCAGTACGAGACGTACGCGTAGCCGTCCTGCACGATCACGTCGTGCAGCGAGCGTTGCTCGTTGTCGATTCCCCAACGCCCGACCTCGGTGGGCGCGGCAGGGTCCGAGATGTCGATGACGTGAACCGCGCGCGTGCCGTTGTGCACGGCGTACACGAGCTCCTCTTCGCCGACGATCCATACGTTGTGGACGCCCCCGGTGACGGTCTCGGTGTATTCGGAGAGGATCGTGGGGTGTGCCGGCGTGCTCAGGTCGAGCAGCACGATGCCGTTTCGGCGGCTCGATGCACCCTCGCGCGTGACGATCCCGAGCCGGTTGTTCGGGTGGATCTTGACGTCGTTGATCCGACGGGCGTCCAGCTGAAGTGAGTCGGTGAGCACCGGGTTCGACGGATCGGTCACGTCCCAGACCTTCATCCAGTCCCAGAGGAAGGTGCCGATGTAGGCGTAATCCCGCCCGTCCACGCCCTCGAACACCCAGACATCACCGGAGTGGTGGTCGGCGATGCCTCCGCGGCCCACCTGGATGAGCTCCGCATCTGCTCCGCGCGGCTCCACACGGACCACCCCACTCACGACATCGCGCTCACCCAATCGTGCCGTCACCCGGTACGTTCCGGGGTCTTCGGCCACGAACACCCCCTGCCCCGCATCGTCCTCCAACTGAGCGCCCAGCCCGCTCAGCGACCACGCCGGGAACGCACGGACCTCCGCGCCACCGACCGTTCGGGAGGTCGCCGTGAAGCGGACCACGTCTCCCGTACGCACGCTCGCCTCTCGAGGCTCGAGCTCGTACATGAGGCCCGGGTCGGGGCGCACGGATACCGTGGCCGTCGTGCGGACCCCGGCTCCGACCACCTCGATCGCGGCGGTGCCTTCGGAGCGGGCGAACACCAGCCCGGCCCCGTCGACGTCGGCAATCGCCGGAGCGCTGCTGTTGTACGAGAGGGGTGGATCATTCACGGGCTCGCCCAGCCGATTGAAGGCGCGGATGCGGATCGGGAGCACCTGGCCAGCGTACGGTGCATCGGTCCCCAGCTCCGCTCGCAGCTCGGCGGGAGGCAACGCCCGGATCACGACCGACACCGAGGCAGGCTGTCCGCCCACGACGGCGGTGATCTTCGCCATGCCCGGGTTCAGCCCCGTCACATGACCCCGCTGATCCACGCTCGCCAGCTCGGGCGTCGAGGCGATCCAGCGGACCGCCAGGTCCTCGATGGGTCTCCCTGCACCGTCCAGGGCGCGCACCTGAAGCTGAGCAGTCTCCGTCACCTCGATCTCCGCTCGTTCGGGCGTGATCTCGACCTGCGCCGGAGCCGCCTGGAAGGCGGTGATCAGCAGAAAAGCGGTCATGCCGTGGGTCATGTCAGTTGCCCGGAATCAGGTTGTAGCCCGGCGGCGTGGCACCGTTGAGGCGGAGGTAGGGGACCGTGGCCCCCAGGGTCCACACGGCGTGCTCGTAAGCGGTCTGGATGAGCTTCCACTTCTGGACCGTCGCCTGACCGAACAGCAGAGCGTCTTCCGTCATCTCTTCTGCCGTCATGGACGAGACCATCTCGTTGACGATGTCGTAGCCGGCGTTCACGAAGCGCTTCAACTCGTCCTTCGAATTCAGGTAGACCTCCGGGTCCATCTCGGGGATGTCGACCGGCCGATCGTAGCCCGAGCGTATGATGCCGACGTTCCCCTGAACGACGTGCTCGATCTGTTGGGCGAAATCCCTCACACCCTCCGTTGGGGCCGTCCGGAGCCCGGACTCGGGCATCGCGTCGACCATACCGAGCACGTTGTCTCGCTGACGCTCGAAGTCGTCGGCGAGCGCGGCCGTCATCTCCTGCGCCGCGAGCGGGGTCGTTGCGAAGGCCACCAGCGCCAACGTCGCGAGAACTCGACTCATCCTCCCCTCCCTTTCATGACATGTGGGCCGCGCCATACGCGCGGCCGTGATCAGCGCACCGCTGCGCGCGCAAGCTCGCCTTCCGCCGCGAGGTAACCGAAGGCCGGCCACTGGCTCACACCCTCGAGGATCCCTTCCCAGGTCACGTGCGCTTCGGCGGTCCGGCCGTTGAGCAGATGCCAGACCCCGACGCCGTACGCGGTCGTGGTGCTCTGCAGCGTCGCTGCGTCGCCGTCCGGCCCCACCACGTCCTCGAGCGTTCTCTCGCCCTTGAAGAGCAGAAGGAGGGTGTGGTAGGCGTCGTTCTCGACGATCTCCATATCAGCCGTGATCGTGTCGAGCACCTCCGCGGCTTCTTCCTCGCGGCCCATCCGCATCAGCGTCATGTACAGCCAATACGAGGTCGCGACGAGGAGGTCCGGATTCTCCGACACCTCCATGCATCGACGCTGAGCCTGCAGCGCCGCCTCCCAATCGCCTTCGACGTAGTGGGCGAGGGCGAGGTGGTACCAGATGTTGAACTGCGTCGTGCTCAACGGCTGGTTGATCGAGTTCGGCAAGCCGTCCGGCTCGATTTCGTCGGGCTGGCCCTCGACGAGCCGGGCGGCTTGCTCGAAGTCCGCACGGGCGTTTTCGAGCTCTCGCACGGTCAGGTACCTGTGCCCTCGGTGCCGGTAGAGCCGGGCGTCGTCCGGATGGAGTCCGATGGCGTCCGAGTAGATGTCGATCGCCGCACGGTAGTGACCCAGATACGCCGTCCGCCGGCCCATCCAGATCAACGAGTCGACGTCTTCGGGGGCGTTTGCCAACGCGCTCTGGGCCTCCTCGAAGCGGGCCGTGTACACCGCGCGGACCTCCTCCGACTGATCGGGCGGGTAGAGCGGATCACCCAACAGCGAGACCGCCTCGGCGCCGGAAGGCCGCACGATCGCGGCCGCGGGGCTCGCTGCTGCACCGCCCTCACCGGATTCTGGCGGATCATCCGCCCCACAGGAGGAGGCCGCGACGATCACCACCGGCAGCAAGAGCATCCGCGGCCCGAAGGCGCGGCGAACCAACGTATCCAGAAGAGCCTCGATCAAAACGCACCCATCCCGTTCGACTGGAACAGCACCGGAATAGAGGATCCCTGCCCTCTTGGGGCAACGGCAGAAAGCCCACCGCGGCCGACCGCCTACGGGCCTACCCCTCCGGCAGGCCGAAAGCACCCCGTCGGCTCTCGGGGACCAGATCGAGGTACTCGGGATGGTCGGCCATGTATCTCCGAACGAAGGGGCAGAACGGCAGAACCATCAGTCCGGCCGCGCGCGCTTCCGCCAATGCCTGAGCGACGAGCCTGGAGCCGACCCCCCTGCCCTGGGCCTCGTCGGCCGTCTCGGTGTGAATGAACGAGATCTTGTCCGGCGTCCGGCGGTACTGCACCAGCCCGACCCGCGCGTCCCCTTCGAACGCCTCGTACCGCGAGGCCTCCACGTTGTCTCGAATTGTCAGACTCATGTCCTGAGGTCGCGCTACGCGCGACCGGCCACACTCACTGAGGCTTGGAAGTGCCCCCGCCAGGACTCGAACCTGGGACCTACTGCTTAGGAGGACGATGTGGCCGACGGCATATCCGGCGAAATCCGCATGGATTCTGGCCTAATCACCGCCGCGAACGGCGATGCGGTGTGCCAGATCGCCGCTTTTCACCGCCTTCCCAGGCACGTTTCAGGCACTCGAACTTCGACAACTT
>JBDHDM010000157.1:0-9469 GCA_039591515.1 Gemmatimonadota bacterium
TGGCAGACCGAGCAGGAGAGCTGCCCGTACTTCGGGCTCCGGATCATCTCCTGGACGCACGTGCGGTAGAACTCGAAGTCGAGCTCGGGCTCCGCAGGTGGCGTGAATCGATCACCCGGGAGCATCTCGATCCACTGGAGCACGGCCTGATACTCCGGGTCGCTCGTCGACTCCCAGAAGGTGCCGCCCGAGTGCCGCTCGCCGCCGGCCTGCTGTGCCAGCGGCTTCGTCAGGAGCTTGCTGCTCGCTGGGTCGGAGGCGTTCACGAGCCTGGTCACGACGTCGTAGTTGGCCTGGGATTGGCCTGGGGTCCACGTCCAGCCGTCGGGGGTCTCCGTCATGTCCTCGAGCGAGAGGCGCAAGCTCGTCTGCCAGCTGTGGCACATCACGCACGCGGGGTTGCCACCCCCGTTCGGGTAGCCACGGGGTCGTGCGAACAGCGGCTCGATGTTCTGGCGGTAGTAGTCGAAGTCTGCGGCGGCTCCGACCGTGCCGTCGAACTTCGCTCCTGCTGCGGGTTCGTCGTCGGACGTGTGGGTGAGCCCGACCATGCCGAAGGCGCCCACGCCCGTGACGAGCGCCAGCCCGGCAAGGCGGGTGGTGCGGTCGAGCCGGCCGTTCATCCTGCTCATCGGGAGCCGCTCCCGCTCCCGCCGTCGTTCACCCGGTCGGGCGGGAGGATCGCGACGTCGATCCGGGCGGGCCGGGCGCCCGTCTGCATCTTGGCGACGATCTCGTGGGTCTCGAGGTCGATCGCGATCGTGTAGTCCGACCCGGACACTGCCACGTACATGTACTTGCTGTCGGGCGTCGACGTCATCCAGTTCGCGGTCGGGCCGACCTCGATCGCGCCGAGGAACTCGTAGTCGGGGAGCGACCAGCCGTAGATTCGGCTGTCGAGCCGGCTCGAAGCCCACACCGCGGAGCGATCGGGAAGCACCTCGAGGCCGTGCATCGGTGCTCCTTGGTTGCCGTCGGCGTTGCGCTGCCACGCCGGGAGCGGAGGTGGGAAGAGCATCCGCTCCTTCTCACCCGTCTCCCAGTCGAGCACCCAGATGCCGTTCACGCCGGATCCGTGCGCGAAGAGCTTGTCGGTCGAGCCGTCGTCGGCTGCCAGAAACGCCATCGGCCGCACGGTGTGGTGCACGCCCTGGTCGTCCACGAGCGAGATCGTCCGCACGACCTCGTCGACGTTAGGGTCGATGACCTCGATCGAGTTCTCGCTGCGCGCGTTCAGACCCGCGACGACCCAGTTCCCGTCCGGACTCACGTAGACGTTGTGGATTCCGGTCGTGACGGGAATGCTGCCGAGCTTCTCGTGCGTGTCCAGGCTGAACACGTCGACGTACGGCGCGGCGGCGATCCCCACGTAGATCTTTCGATGCGTCTTGTTGATCGCCGCCTTGTTGGGCCGGGCGGTGAGCGGGAGCTGCTCGACGAGCTGCAACGAGCGCGTGTCATAAACGTCGAGCGTATTGTTCACCTCGCTCGTGCAGTAGTAGTAGAGCCCCTCCGGGTGGGCGAAGAGATTGTGCGGCCTGGGGCAGCCTTCGATGACGCCTACGACCTCGTTCTTCAGGGGATCGATGATGTGTTGGACGTCACCGGCGTTGTTGCTTTGGAGGACCCGGACGACGACCCCCTCGTAGGAGTCGAGCCGTCGGACATGCTGAGCCGAGAGCGGTGCCCCGAGGAGCGCCGCTCCTGAGAACAACAAGAAGAAACGGGTCGTCCGCGTGGCGTTCATCAACGTCCTCCCGAGGCGGTGGGCACCCTCGCTTCAAGTGACGGTGAAGAGTGGTGTCGTGCAACCGACGCTCGACGGCGAGGGGGAGCCGCCAGCTTGGGCGATCCGAGGAGGCCGACACGAGAGCCGTGTCGTGGAGAGCTTTCCCCAAGAACTCAAATCCCTGGCGCCTATCTGAACCCGCCAGATCCCATGGCGCGTACGGGAAGTCCGTCGTAGCATCCCGTTCATGACTCAGACGGGAAGGACACAGGCCGGTCACGGGTTCTTGGTGACGGCTACACTGCTGGCCCTCGCTTGCGGCGGGAGCGGGCCCCGTGCGCCGGTCGACATCGACGAGCTCGGGCCCCAAGTCGGTGAGCAGGTGCCCGACTTCACCCTGCTGGATCAGCGTGGTCGGATGGTCAGCCTCGACTCCATCCTGGGCCCTAACGGTGCGGTCCTGATGTTCTACCGATCGGCCGACTGGTGACCATACTGCAAAGCGCAGCTCGTGGAGCTGCAAGACCGCGTCGACGAGCTCGAGTCCCAGGGGATGGGAGTAGCCGCGATCAGCTACGACTCGCGAGAGATCCTGGCTGACTTCAGCGAGCGACGTCGCGTCACGTTCCCCTTGCTGTCCGATTCGGACTCCGAGGTCATCAGCGAATACGGCCTTCTCAACACGGTCGTGGCAGAGGCCCTGGGGGCGCGCGCGGATGACGCCGACGTAGAGGAGGACGTGACCAAGTACGTTTCCGCGTTTGGCGTGAACGAGGGGATGGCCGGGATGGCGTTTCCGGGCACCTTCGTGCTGGACCGCGATGGCCGCGTCAGGGAGCGCTTCTTCGAGGAGTTCTACCAGGATCGCAATACGACTGCGAACGTTCTGCTGAACTTGGGAGCGGGCACACCTCCGGTCACGGCCGTCGAAGCGTCGACGATGCACCTCGAGCTCATGGCCTACCCGAGCGACCCTAGCGTCACGGTCGGTACACGGTTCTCGCTCGTCGCCGACGTCGACCCGCGGCCGAGCATGCACGTGTATGCTCCGGGTGCCGACGAGCTCGGCTACCGCGTGATCTCGCTCGCGTTCGAGTCGACCGCCGAGGTCCGCTTCGAGCCTGTCCAATACCCGGAATCCGAGATCTTCCACTTCGAGCCGCTCGACGAGCGTGTCCCGGCGTATCAGGAGCGATTCACGCTGCGACGGGAGGCCATCGTGGCTCGGAGCTCGGAGGCGCGACAGAGCCTGAGCGAGCGCGGGACGCTCGATCTGACCGGCTCCTTCGAGTACCAGGCCTGCGACGACCGGCTCTGTTATCCCCCGGTGTCCATCCCGCTCTCATTCACACTCGACTTCCAGCAGCTCGACAGGACGCGTGCAAACCGGTAGGGCGAGTCGCAGCGCCACCCGCGCCCGGCGCTTACCCGTTGGCTGCGATCACTTCTGGTCACCGAGGTGCGACCGAACGCGTAGACGGCTCGAGCACGAGATCGAGACGAGGGTGGTGTGACGTAGCGGCCCCTCCTCGGGGTCACGGCGTCAGTTCAGATACGCCCTCATGCGCTCGAAGAACTCGGCCTCGTAGTCCGCCAGGCTGATGCCGAAGCGCTCCCCGAACCCGTTCGCGAACACCACACCGTCCCGGGCATCGAGGTAGGTGTCCCTGATGTCCACCTCCTCGCCGCCCAGGCCGAAGGGGTCCAACAGGTAGCGCACGGCCAGCTCGAACATGACGTAGTAGTACCCCGCGACGGGCGTGCCGATCTCGTAGCCACCGTACCGGTGCATCGCGATGGGATTCAGCTCGCCGAACGTCGCCACCAGCGCTTCGAGCTCCGCGAGCGTCTGAACGGGCTCGGTGCTCTGAGTTCCTCCCGACACGTGCTCGGCGATGCCTTCGGTCAGCCAGACGTCCACGAGCAGCGGGTTGTCCGTACCCTTGAGCAGGCTCTCGATCACGTGCATGAGCTCGTGCTTCAGGACACTCGTGTAGTTGCCGATCTCGGTATTTCGGATCGGGTGATCCAGGGAGTAGATCATCAGCCCGCCGTAGTAGCCCCAACCTCCCCAGGCCTGCTCGAAGTGATCCCTGTACGTGTAGATGTGGATCTTCGTCTGCCGGTCCGGAAACCGCAACAGCGTATCCGCGATTGCGAACTCGGTCGTGAGCAGCACGAACAGCTCTTCGCCGATCTCTGCGACGGTCTGCCGGGCAGCCAAGCTCGCCGCATCGCTGTAGACGATGAAGTGCTCGGTCTCAAACGGGTCGCCGTCGTGCGGCCACCTGAAGCCGGTCCTGTACCACGAGCCGCTGTCTACCATGTTCGACGGCTCGGCCGGCGTGTCGTCACACCCCCACAGCCCCAGCATAAGGAGCGCCACGAGGGGAAGGCGCAGCCGATTCGTTCTTGCCATCATCCCGTACCTCCCTACCTGCCCTTGAGGGTCACGTTGCCGGCGACGGTCGACAGCATGATCGATCCGCCACCGCTCCCGAGCGCGCCGCGAACCACGCCCGCCCTCGGGTCCTGGTCGTCCAACGCGAGATTGCTCACGTGAATCGTGCCGGCGACGACATCCGCACGCAGTGACGCCGAGGTGCTCGTGGGAATCTCCAGCTCGATGTCTCCCGCGACGTTGACGAAGTCGACGACGCCGTTCTCCCCCATCACGACGGACGCCCGGATCTTGCCGGCGACGAGCTCCACGAAGAGATCGAATCCGCTGGGCACCACGATTCGGTAGTCGACCTCGTATCCCCGGCCGGCGGTCTCGCGCGGCTGACGGGTCGCCACGTGGAGCGTCGCGTCGCTCTGCGAGACGTCGACGTCCAGGGTCTCGAGGCTCCGGTCGGCATCGAGCTGGCTGTCCGAGCGGACCCGCCGCACACCCTCGATGGAGACCTCCGTGCCCTCACCGTCGACGATGTCCACGGTCCCCGCGACCGCCGTCAGGCTCAGCGTCGTCAGAGCGGCGCCGTCGAACTGCATGGAAAACGGAGCCCGAGCCGAGAAGTCCCTGTTTCTGACTTCCAGCGCGTCCGGGTCCCAGACCGCCGGCGTGTGGATATCGAGGTCCGTGCATCCCACCGCACCCGTCACCATCAGCACCCCGTAAGAAAAGAAGGATCTCCTCGAGATCCGCGCTGCTGTCATCGTTCCTCCACCTCCCGTCCGGCTCCCCAATTCCGAGCGATCACCCGAGGCTCGGCTCTGCCGATTCGAGTCCGACGCTTTCCTGAAGTGATCGGTTGCTACAATGTAACAACTGATCAGGAAGGACTCAACCCCTAGACCGATGCGAGCGTGTCGGTCGGATCGACAGCTGTGGCGCGCCCGGCAGGGATGTAGACCGCCAGGGCGCTCACCGCGCAGAGCAGCGTGCCGGCGGCGAGGTAGGTCCACGCGTCCGTGGGTGGCACCTCGTACAGGAGGGTCCCGAGCAGAGGTGCGAGCGGCAGGGAGCCGAGGACGCCGAGCGCGATGCCTGCCACGACGAGGCGGTATCCGCCTGCGAAGAGCATCGCAACGATACCGGTCGGGTGTGCCCCGAGCGCGATGCGGACACCGATCTCACGCGTTCTTTGCGCCACGGAGAAGGCGACGATTCCGTAGCAGCCGAGGCTCGCCAAGAGTGTGGCGACCGCGGCGAAGATCCCCACCAGCAGGGTGGGGAAGCGGTCGCGCCAGAGCAGGTCGTGGAGTCGCTCCTCGGCAGACGTCACCGGAGAGATCGTCACCTCCCCACCTGCGGCCCGGATCTCGTCGTGCACCTGGCGCCTCAGCTCGATCTCGTCGCCGCGGCTCCGGATCAAGAGCGTCATGTCTCGGCTGGCGACTCGGCTGTGGGGAATGAAGACGCTCAACCCGTCGCCGAGAGCGGGATGTACGTCACGGAAGTCGGCCACCACTCCGACGACCGTCTTCGGGGCGCTCGGCTCGTCCCAGCGGATCCTTTGTCCCACCGCCTCTCCGTCGGGCCACAAGGCGTCGGCGAGCGCTTGGTTCACGACGACCACCGGCTCCGTGCCGACACCGTCCGAGCGCTCGAAGAAGCGCCCGGACACGCGCGAGAGCCCCATGGTGCGGAAGTAGTCGTCCGTCACGGCCCGCCAGTCCGAGAGGACGAAGTCGTCCGGGTCCACGGTGCCTTCACGTGCCAACTGGGTATGGGGCCTGGGGCCGAGATCGAAGAGCCTCATGTTGACACCGGCCACTGCGTCGACACCGCTGAGGCCTGCCACGCGTTCGATTGCCTCCTCGTAGAACGTGACGACGCCTTCGGCGCTTCCGTGCGGCGGCACATCGACACTGACGGTGAGCAGACCTGCGGTTTCGAATCCCGCGTCGACGGCTCTGAGCCGCAGGAAGCTGCTGGTGAGCAGACCGGCACCGACCATCAGCACCATCGCGATGGCGATCTGGCCGACGACCAGCGCGTCGCGGAAGCGTCGCACCGCCCTGCCGGCGCTCGCACCCGTCTCGCTGATCGCGTCCTGCACCCCACCGAAGCCGGCCTGTGCGGCCGGCGCGAGCCCGCACAGCAGGCCTGCGACTCCGGCGACCACTGCAGCGAACGCCAGCTCCGTCCCGTCCACGCTCACCTCGTGGAGGCGTGGAAGGAGCTCCGGAAGCGCCACCACGACCGGGATCGCGGCAAAGACCAGCACCAGTCCCACGCCTGCGCCCACGAAGGCCACGAGGAAGCTCTCGGCGAGAAGTTGTCGGACGACGCGCGCGCGCCCGGCCCCGATCGCGGCCCGCACACCGATCTCCCGTCGACGGGTCGTGGCCCGGGCCATGAGCAGGTTCGAGGTGTTCGTGCAGGCGAGGAGGAGGAGGAGTCCCACCGCGGAGAGCAGCGTGGACGTGATCTGCTCCACGTCCGGCCCGACCACCGCCTCGGGCAAGGTGAGCGTGCGCACACCCCAGCCCTCGCTGCTGGCGGGGTACTCGCGTGCCAGAGAGGCCGCGATCACGCGCATCTCCCCCCGGGCCTGCTCCACCGACACGTCGGGCCTGAGCCGGCCGTACGCGTACAGCCGCCGGTCACCTCTCGAAGCGGCGGGGTCGGCCACGAAGGGAATCCAGATCGAGACGTCTCCGGGAAAATCGAAGCGTGGGGGCATGACGCCCACCACGGTCCGGTCCCCGTCGGCGAGCCGCACCAAGCTGCCCACCACCTCGGGGTCGGATCCGAAACGGCTCTGCCACAGATCATGGCTCATCACCAGCACCGCGCTGTCCCCGCCCGGCCGTAGCTCGCCCGCGGTGAAGCCCCTCCCAAGAACCGGCTCGGCCTGCAGAATGCGGAAGAGCCTGTCGGTCGTGGCGATCGCCCGGACCTGTACCGGCTCACCGCGATCCAGCACCGTCACGATCTCGGGACGAACGGGGGCAAGCTCCACGACGCCCCGGCCCCGCTCGCGGAAATCGACGACCTCGGGCTCGGACAACGCCCACTCCCACCCCTGCGGCGAGAGACGCTGGAAGACCACCAGACGGTCCGGCTCGGGATGGGGCAGCGGGTTGAGAACCACCGCGTCGAAAACCGCGAAGATCGTCGTGCTGGCCCCGATCCCGATCCCGAGCGTCAGCACGGCCACCGCGGCGGTGGAGGGGCGGCGGAGCACTGCCCGAGCTGCGCAGCGCAGATCCCCGCCGAGACCGGCGAAAACGGACCAACGGCCGGGGACCAGCAGTCTCACCGAGGAGGCGCCCGGCGAACGCAGGACGTGCCGCGGCGCCTCCACCCCGTAGCGGAGCGAGATGCGGAGCGCCGCTTGCCAATACCAACGTCGGGCCCGCGAGGGAGAGTAGGCGTCCGCGACCTCTGCGTACTCCTCCCACAGATCGCCGAGCACGCCCTCTCGAACGAGGGGGTCGCGGATCGCGAGGTGCAGAATCAGCTCTGCGAGCTTGGGTGGGCAGTCCTTTCCTCCAGGCGCCCGTCTCAGGGTTCTTCGAGGACCTCCTCGAGGCCACTCCAAAGGCTCTGCAGCGCCGTGCGTGATGCCCTCAACGCCTGCACGCCTTCGGGCGTGAGGTGGAAGTAACGTTTCGCACGGCCGCCGCGACCTTTGACTGGCTCGACGAGGCTCGACACCAGCAGTCCCTTGGCCTCCATCCGGTCGAGCGTGACATACGACGCCCCGTGGCTGACCTTGCGACCCGTGCTGGCCTCGAGCTCCTTCCTGATGGACAGCCCGTAGGCGTCATCCTTCAGGCGCAGCACAGCCAACAGGACCATCTGCTCGAACTCCCCCAGAAACTTGCCGTTGCTCATGTGCTACAATGTAACATGTGCGTGGGGATCCCAACAGGGGCGCCGGCTTCAGTCCGCTCTCAGCGCCACCGTTGGAGGGATGCGGGTGGCTCTGCGGGCCGGAATCCATGCAGCGATCGCCGTCACCGCGAGGAGGACACCGGCTGCCGCGATGAACACCCGGGAGTCGGAGGCTCGCGTGCCGTAGAGCAGTTGTTCCATGTAGCGCGTCAGGCCGAAGGTAGCGCCGAGCCCTACGGCGGTACCGATCAAGGCGATGGCTGCGGGCCGGCCGACGACGAGGCGAACGACACCGCCCCTGGCGGCCCCGAGCGCGATGCGGAGCCCGACCTCGGGAGTCCGGCTCGAGACCGTGTGCGAGACGATGCCGTAGAGTCCGACGGCGCCGATGAGCAGACCGCTCAGGCCGAAGGCCATGAATAGCGAGAAGATGATACGGGTGCGCGCGGTCGCGGCCGCCTCTGCCTCGGCAAGCGTGGAGACGGAGAACAGCGGAAGGTCGGGATCGAGCGTGATGGCCTCACGGCGGATCGCGTCTACGGTGCCGTAGAGGTCGCCCGCCACGCGCACGTGCAGGGTGCCGTACCCCATCGCCGCCTGATGCTCGGACAGGTAGACGGCGGGCATGAGCTCCTCTTCGAGGCCATCGTATCGCACGTCCGCCACGACACCGACCACGGTGGCCATCTCGTCCGCCGTGAGTGCGTGGGTGATCGAGATCCGATGGCCGAGGGGAGACGCCTCGGTCGGGAAGAACTCATGTGCCGCGGTCTCGCTGATCACGATGACGGGTGGGCCCGTCGCGTCGTTCGGCTCGAAGAACCTACCGGCGACCAGCGCCGCGCCGATCGTCTCGACGTAGTCGTCGGTCGCCGAGTACGCCAGTACGCTCGGCATGTCAGAGAAGTCGTTCGGTGGTGCGTCGTCCAGCTGCCTGAGTCCGACGATCTCGCACCGTCCTGACAGCGGTGCGCACGTCGCCGCGGACACACTTTCGACGCCAGCGAGCCCTCTGATCCGGTCGAGGAGCTGGGCCATGAAGAGGTGCTGCTGTTCGTCCGACTCACCCGGTCCTCGATCGTACCGAAGCGTCAGCACATTGGCGTGTGAATAGCCGGTCTCCACCTCGGAGAGGCGAGCGAAGCTCGCCGCCATGAGGCCGGCGCCGACGAGGAGGACCACGGTAAGCGCCAGTTGTACGGCCACCAGCGCGCTGCGACCGACGTCGCCCCGGCGGCTACGGGCGCTGAGGGCGCTGCTGCCTCGGAGCTCCGAGCCCGGGCTGGTTCTCGAAGCCGTCCATGCGGGAACGAGCCCGAAGATCAGTCCTGTGAGGAGCGCGACGGATATCCCGGCTGCGAGCGTACCCGGCCCGATCTGCATGGCGTCCGGGTCGAGGTACTGGAGCCCACGACTTCCACTCGTATCCAGAGCGTACCGTACGGCCGTCC
>JBDHDM010000158.1:0-9385 GCA_039591515.1 Gemmatimonadota bacterium
GGACCCCGTCCGCGACGATCAGCGTGAAGTCACCCGGAAGCCCCTGGGCCCCGAGCGACTCGTCGAAGGTCGTGGAGAGCGCGGTGATCGACGCGAGATCGTCGAAACGATACGGAAGACCCTCCGTCTCCATCCCGCCGAACTGAATCGCACCGGCCCGCCAGCGAGTTGACGAGGCAGGCCCGAGCATGAGCGTGTCCACTTGAACCACGGGCGGCCGTGCTTCGGTGAGCGTCAGTGAGAGACTCTGACGCTCGCCCCCGCTCACCGTGAGCACGCGGGCCACGAGCGGACGATATCCCAGAGCCTCGACTCGAACCACGTACGACCCTGGTTGAACGAGGTAGACGGTGAACGAGCCGGTCGTGGTCGTGTTTACCGTGTAGGCGTTCCCGGAGCCGATCGGGGTGAGAGACACCAGGGCCTGCCCGACGGGCTGAAAGCTCGCGGTGCGAACCGAGCCTGCCACCGAGCCCGTGGTGGTGGACTGGGCGAGCAGGGTCGAGGGAGCCCAGAGGATGCAGATGCAGACGAAGATCGGCAGCGACCCGACCCGGGCCGTGCCTGCTCGTGGGAGACGGTTCGGGGGCAGCACGGGGCGGCCTCGGGAGGAGGAGAGATTCGAGTGCATTCTCTCGAAGATATGCTACTCGGTGGGCCGCATGGTAGCTGATTGATCGGACCCCGGGTCCCGCGCCACAACAGACTTCTGTCTGCCCTCCGCAAGCGGCATCTTGGTCCAGGGCACTGGGGGTTTTTGCGTCGAGCCCGACGCTCTCCAACAGGAATTGAATGGTCTTGAAGACAATCGAGGGACACCTCCGGCAGCTGGAGTCGGAGTCGATCTTCGTGATGCGTGAGGTGGCTGCCCAGTTCGAGCGTCCGGTGCTGCTCTTCTCGGGTGGAAAGGACTCCATCCTGATGGTGCACCTGGCCCGAAAGGCGTTCTGGCCCGGGAGAGTCCCTTTCCCGCTGGTCCACATCGACACCGGGCACAACTTCCCGGAGACCATCGCGTTCCGGGACCGGCTCGTGGAGGAGACCTCCGCGCAGCTGAGGGTCGGGTCTGTTCAGGCCTCCATCGACGCGGGCCGTGTGAAGGAGGAAGAGGGTCCGAATCCCAGCCGCAACGGTCTCCAGACGGTCACGCTGCTCGACACGCTCGCCGAGCTCAAGGCAGACGTGGCCCTCGGCGGCGGCCGTCGAGACGAAGAGAAGGCGCGCGCCAAGGAGCGCTTCTTCTCGCATCGAGACCGATTCGGCCAGTGGGACCCGAAGAACCAACGGCCAGAGGTATGGAACCTCTTCAACGGCCGTCGAAACCCAGGTGAGCACTTTCGAGCCTTCCCACTCTCGAACTGGACAGAGATGGACGTGTGGCAATACATCGCGGCGGAGGAGATCGAGCTCCCGTCGCTCTATTTTTCGCATCGGCGCAACGTGGTCAAACGGGACGGCGTGCTGCTGGCGGAGTCCGAGTTCAACCGGCTCCTTCCCGGAGAAGCGTGGGAGGAGCGAACCATCCGGTTCCGCACGATCGGAGACGCGACGTGCACCGGCGCGACCGAGTCGAGCGCTTCGACGCTCGACGACATCATTGCGGAAGTCGCGGCTGCCCGTGAGACCGAGCGTGGCGGTCGGTCGGACGACAAGCGCTCCGAGGCGGCGATGGAAGATCGCAAGAAGCTGGGTTACTTCTGATGGACCTGCTTCGATTCAGCACTGCCGGCTCGGTAGACGACGGAAAGTCCACCCTCATCGGGCGGCTTCTCTACGACACGAAGTCGATCTTCGAAGACCAGCTCGCGGCCGTCGAGGACGCTTCGGCCCGGCGTGGCGAAGGGTACGTGAACCTCGCGCTCCTCACGGACGGATTGAGGGCCGAGAGGGAGCAGAACATCACGATCGACGTGGCCTATCGGTACTTCGCCACGCCCCGTCGCAAGTTCATCATCGCGGACACCCCCGGGCACATCCAGTACACCCGGAACATGGTTACCGGCGCGTCGACTGCCGAGCTGGCCATCATCCTGATCGATGCACGAAACGGTGTGCTCACGCAGTCCAAGCGGCACGGCTTCTTGTCGTCCCTCCTCGGGATCCCGCACATCCTCGTAGCGATCAACAAGATGGATCTGGTCGATTGGTCCGAGGAGCGGTACGAGGAGATCGCCGCGGACTACACGTCTTTTGCGCAAAAGCTCGGCGTCGACGACCTGACGTTCATCCCCATCTCGGCGCTTCTCGGGGACAACGTGGTCGACGAGTCGGAGAGGATGCCCTGGTACCGGGGCTCGACCTTGTTGCACCACCTCGAGCACGTGAACGTGGGCGCGCACCGCAATCTGGTCGACTTCCGCTTCCCCGTGCAGTACGTGATCCGACCGGATCAGGACTACCGAGGGTACGCGGGGCGGATCGCGTCCGGGACCATCCGCCCCGGGGAGGAGATCCTCATCCTACCCTCTCGGAAGACCACTACGGTCGCGTCCGTGGATACCTTCGAGGGCCCTCTCGACGAGGCCACCGCGGGCGACGCCATCGCCCTCACCACGACCGACGAGCTCGATATCAGTCGTGGCGACATGATCGTGCGTCCGTTGAATCTCCCGAGCGCGGATACGGAGATCGACGCGACGATCTGTTGGACGTCGGAGCAGCCGATGGAGGCGAACACGCAGTATTGGCTTCGACAGACGACGCGCGAGACCAAGGCGTTCATCAGCCGGATCGTGTACCGCATCGACGTGGACACGCTTCACCGTGACGAGGTGAAGCAGTTCGAGCTCAACGACATCGGCCGAGTACAGATCACCACGGCGCAGCCGATCTTCTTCGACCGGTATCAGCTGAACCGCGAGACCGGCTCCTTCGTGTTGATCGATCCCCACACGAACAACACGGTCGCGGCGGGCATGATCCGGGGTGAAGTGAAGACCGTCGACGACCTACCTCCCCAGAAGTCGGAGGAGGTGCTGCGTCCGGTCTCGCCCGACGTCGTGTGGGAGGCCTGGAACATCGACCTCGCGGTGAGGGAGGCTCGCAGCGGTCACAAGGCGGCCGTGATCTGGTTCACGGGCCTGTCCGGGTCGGGCAAGAGCTCGATCGCACGGGCGCTGGAGAGCAGGCTGTTCGAGGCCGGAGCCCAGACGATGCTGCTCGACGGGGACCAGGTGCGTCACGGCATCAACGGAGACCTCGGTTTCTCCCCCGGCGACCGTACCGAGAACATCCGCCGAGTGGGCGAGCTCGCGGCGCTGTTCTTCCGCTCGGGGTCGATCGTTCTCTGCACGTTCGTGTCCCCGTTCCAGGCCGATCGAGCGCGTGCTCGTGGCTTGGTGCCTCGGGGTCGCTTCGTGGAGGTATTCGTGGATACGCCACTCGAGGAGTGCGAGCGCCGGGACGCGAAGGGCCTCTATGCTCGGGCGAGGAAGGGTGAGATTGCGCATATGACCGGGATCAGCAGCCCCTACGAAGCTCCCGAGAGTCCAGAGGTTCGTGTCGAAACTGTGGGCCGAGAGGTGGACGACGTGGTCGGAGAGCTCGTCGTTCGTCTACGTGATCTCGGGGTCGTGCGTTAGGCGTGGCCCTTCGCGACCAGGCACGGAAGGTCCGGCCCGCCGGTGCCTGGACCGCCTCGTGCCGTCCCGGTAGGGCTCATGGCTTCTGATCCGGAGGGGGGAGAACCCCCCGAGAGGTTGAGCAGATCCGAGCTCGACCGCTCACTCGTGTCCGGCATCGCGTGGACCGGCGGCATGAGAATGGTGACCCAGACGCTGCGCTGGGGCGTTGCGCTGCTCGTGGTCCGGCTCCTCACGCCCACCGACTACGGTCTCGTGGGTATGGCCATGGCCTACCTCGGTTTGGCGGATATGCTCAACGAGTTCGGTCTGAGCGCCGCGGTCATCCAGCGGCGTAACCTCACTCGGGATCAGATCGCCAGCATATCCGGCGTCTCCCTCCTAATGGGAGTCGTGTTGGCCGTCCTGTCGGTGGCGGTCTCCGGCATGGTGGCGGGGTTCTTCGACGAGCCTCAGGTGCAGCTCATCGTGATCGTGCTGTCAGCCACGTTTGTCTTCACGGGGGCCGACGTCGTTTCGCGTTCCCTGCTCAAGCGCGATCTGGAGTTCGATCGCCTCGCGTGGATCGCGGCAGCCGAGGCCGTGACCTTCTCCGGCGTCTCCCTCGTGCTTGCGGTACAGGGCTACGGGTTCTGGTCGCTGGTCCTCGCGTCGCTCGTCGGCCAGTTCGTGCGAAGTGTCGTGGCGATCTGGTGGCGGCCGCATCTGATTCACTGGCCCAGGAATCTGGGCGCGATCCGCTCCGAGCTGGTGTTCGGCTCTCACGTGGTCGTGTCTCGCTTCGCCCTCTACGTGCGACGGTTCTCGGACATCGTCGTGGTGGGACGTTTTCTGGGTACGGAGGCGCTCGGCGCGTACAATGTGGCTTGGCAACAGGCCGATATCGCGGTCGAACGAATCCGCCCGGTGATCACCGCGGTTTCTCCCTCCGTCCTCGCTGCCGCTCAGGACGACGGGCCCGCATTCCGACGGTACGTGCGCGTGTTTACCGAGGGGATCGCCATTCTCGCTTTTCCTGCGGCCGTGGGGTTGGCGATCGTCGCCGATCACTTCGTCCTGTTGGTCTTCGGTGACCGCTGGATGAGCGCCGTCGCGCCCATGCGGATTCTCGCCCTCGCCGGGATCTCCCGATCGATCACCCCGATCCTCTCTCAGCTCCTGGTGGCGAGGGACCAGACCAAGAAGAACATGGAGTTCACGATCGCCGGGGCCGTCGTCATTCCGCTGCTGATCCTCGTGGGCAGTCGGTGGGGCACCACGGGCGTCGCGCTCGGCTGGCTGATTGGGCACCCGTTGGTGATGGGCTTCGTGCTCGTGCCCAACGCGCTGAAGTGTGCCGAGATGGGCTTCTGGGAGTATCTCGGGTCACTGCGCGCCGCGGCCCTGTGTACCTCCCTGATGGCGGTCGCGGTGCTC
Organism: Gemmatimonadota bacterium; assembly: GCA_039591515.1. Classification (GTDB taxonomy): domain Bacteria; phylum Gemmatimonadota; class Gemmatimonadetes; order Longimicrobiales; family Gaopeijiaceae; genus UBA2589. The sequence continues at coordinate 4,998 of JBDHDM010000158.1, forward strand.
CTCGTCCGCTACGCGACGCCGGGTGACTGGCCTTTGATCGCGCGCTTCGGGATCGAAGTGGGTGTCGGCGTGGCAGTGTACGCCGGGACCATCCTGCCCTTGTACCGCACTCGGGTCCGTACCTTCCTCACGATGCTGCGGGCCGGCAGGCGGGAGCCGGGCGGGCCGGATGCGTAGCGGACCCCTTTGTCGCGAGCGATGCTCAGCTTCGTGATCCCGGCCCACGACGAGGCGGCCGTCATCGGCGCTTGCGTCCGGTCCGTGCGGGATTTCGGACCGCGGGACGTCGAGACCGAGGTCATCGTCGTCGACAACTCGTCCGGGGACGACACCGCTGCAATCGCCGAGGACGCAGGGGCGGTCGTGATCTCCTCAACCGCCCGCACGATCGGGGCCGTGCGCAATGAAGGAGTCGATGTGTCGCAAGGAGACGTTCTGGTGTTCCTGGACGCCGACTGCGTCCTGACGCCGGAGTGGTCGGAGGGGATCGAAGAGGTGCTCGATCAGCTCGAGGAGGAGCCGAGCTGCTTCGCCGGATCACAGGTTCGGCCGCCGCGGGGAGAGCGCCACCTCCTCTGGGATTACTGGTTCGAGCCGTTCGTGGCTCAAGAGACGGCCTCCCACATCGGGTCGGCGCACCTGATCTGTCCGCGCCGCACCTTCTTGTCGCTGGGCGGCTTCGACGAGGCGCTCGAGACCGGAGAGGACTACGACCTGTGCGCGAGGCTCCAGGCAATGGGCGGGAGCCTGCTCAACGTCCCTTCGCTCCGTGTGGAGCACTACGGCTTCCCCAAGCGTTGGTCCGAGTTCGTCCGGAGGGAACGGTGGCATGGACGTCCGGACCTCCAGAGCCTGACTTCGTTCCGGTCGTCCCGCGTCGCGATCGTCAGCGTCACCTTCGTGGGGCTGTGCGTGCTCGCCGTCGTGGCGGGGTTGCTCCGGCAGCCGACGCTCGCCATCGGCGCGCTCGGAGCGGCCGTGCTGCTCGTCGGCTTCGTCAGCCGGATGAAGTTGGGGCATGCCGGGCTCAAGGCGCAGGCGTTCGGACTTCTCATTCTGCCGGTGTACTTCTACGCGCGCGCCACGGCCGGCATCGACCTCTTCGATCGGGGTCGGGTGTCGCGCGGCGCGGGCACAAAGCCGCCCCCGGGATCGGCATTGCCGTGATGTCGTCCACCCGGCGACTTTGGATCCGAGGGCTGCACTCATCCTCCGAGGGCTGGGCATGGTCGAAGGCGTGAACACCGAGGGACGCGTCGACGTCGACGAGTTCGTCGACGGCAGCCGGCTGGTGTTCGTCGGTGGACTCCACCGGAGCGGGACGTCGATCCTGCACAGATGTCTGAGTGATCATCCGCAGGTGAGCGGGTTCCAGGGAACCGGAGTTCCGGAGGACGAGGGACAACACCTTCAGTCCGTGTTTCCGACGGCGGCGGCGTACGGGGGGCCGGGGCTGTTCGGCCTCGACCCCCGCTCGTACCTGGACGAGGCCTCGCCTCTCGCCTCCCAGGAGAGCGCTCGCCGAATCTTGGAGAGCTGGCTGCCTCACTGGGATGCGAGTGCCCGGATCCTCCTCGAGAAGTCGCCGCCCAATCTCATTCGGACGCGGTTCTTCCAGGCGCTCTTTCCCAGGGCGCGCTTCGTGATCGTGACACGCGACCCCATCGCCGTTGGGTACGCGACGCAGAAGTGGACCTCGATCGTCCCGGTGCTGAGGAGGCTCGGCCTCTCAGACCGGCATCAACCCAAGGCCTGGATTCACACCCTGATCGAGCATTGGGCCCGCACGCACCAGCGGTTCCGCGAGGACCGCGAGGCCCTGGACCGTGTGCACGCGCTCCGGTACGAGGATTTCGTCCGCGAGCCTCAGCAGCACCTCGACGCCGTCTGTGCCTTCCTCGGGCTGGAACCGACGCCCCTCGCTCGCGAAGTGCGGCAAGGGGTGAACGACCGGTATCGGGCGCTTTGGTCAGCGCGGATGCGGAATCCGCTGACCCGCCCCTATGCGAGCTGGGTGGTGCGCCGTTTCGGGCCTCGGGTGCGCCGGCTGGGCTACTCGCTGGCGACCGCCGAGGCCGGCTGAGGGCCTGAGCCCGGGTTTCCGCCGGACGCGGCGCGCGCCCCGTCCGCGGGGTCGGGCGCTGAACACGAGGGTGTAGAGCAAGAGGTTGAGCCCCATCAGCGTGAACGGCCAGTGTTTACCCGTGTGCGAGTAGATGGTGAAGACCAACAGGTTCGCTACCAGAGCCGCCTCCAACCCGAGGGCCACGCCCCTGAGCTGCAGCGTGCCTCCGGCAGCAGCCCAGAGCCGCTGAGCCTCAGCGGTGCGGAGCGCGAGGTTCCGTCGCCAGAAGTCCACCAGGAGGGCTACCAGGGCGAGTATCCCCAAGATCCCGTGCTCGGCCAGGATCTCGAGATACATGTTGTGCAGGCTCTTCTCGTACAGTCGCTGCGGGTTCCAGTATCGACCGCCCAGCTCGTTGGGCTGGACCATCTCGGACGCGACCACGCCCCAGTTCCCAGGTCCCACGCCGATGAGGGGGCTCTCGGCGAACACTCTCATCGCGGTGGTCCACAGGATCCACCGGTCCTCTCCGGTCCCTTCCGCGGTCCCTTCGTCGAAGACGGACGTCACCTCGACCCAGAATTCTCCGGGGTGCAGCAATGCCGCGGCGGCGAAGACCACGCCCCCCAAGACGACGCCGGCCAGCAGCCCCAGCCCCTTGCGTTCCGACCTCCACCACATGAGGCCGAATACGGCCGCCATGGCCAGCACCGCACCTCGAGCGAAGGACGACACGACGCCCACGACGCAGAGGGCTGCGGTCACGAACAGGAGCTGGCGAAGACGCCCTTTCGTGGCCGTTGCCAGGAAGAGGCAGAAGCCGAGGCCGATTACCATGTACGACCCGAACGAGTCCTGATTGGCCAGGGTGACGTGCCAGGTGATGAAGCCTGGGCGGGCCCCGAGCAGCCCGAAGTAGGCGAACGAAAGCCAGTACATGTGCAGGAGCAGCTCGGCCCTGCGCGCCGAATCGATCAGCGTGACGGTGCCGACGACCAGGCACCAAAGCAGGGTGAAGGTCTGAAGCTCGTCTCGGGCCAACCCGAGGTTGGGCGCGAAGGGGGAAGCGAGGAGTCCTGTGCCGATCAGCAACGCAAACGGAACGTACCAGGTCCAGCGCGCCTTCCATTCCGGCACGAGCGGCACCAGTCCCAGGATCAGCAGCAGTCCCACATAGAGGATCACCTGGATCTTCAGCAACGCGCTGACGCCGATCGAGTCGAGCTGCCACTGAAGCTCGAAGAGAAGAAAGAACCAGGTGGCGAGCAGCCACCACACCGCCGGGCCGGCACCCTTGATCATCGAGGCGGCACTGGCCGATGACCGGGCTGGTCCGGATGCCCGCGGGGATCCCCTCCCCAGGGTCGACGCCGGGGCTGCCATGCGACGGACGTTGGCGCGGGTGTACTGCACGATAAGCGGGGGCGGTGGCTGATTCGAACGGGGTTCTAGTGAAATCTTACACCCGGTCGGTTCGGCAGCCGAGGGTCTCGTTTCTGCGCGGGTGCCCAACCCCGTCGTCCCGCCCCGAAATCCTTGCCCCGCGCGCCTCCGCGTTGTGTATCTATTGAGAGGTGCCCGGTCGAGGGATCGGGGTGATACGGTGCGGGCGTGTTCGGCGGGCCCAGCGCGTTCACGAGCCGCGTCCCGAGCGGCCGACGAGTACCCCCACTGCGATCGATGGCTCCTGCGGAGAGGACCTGCGAGTGACCTTTCAAGTCGACGAGACGTGCGACCGCGCCGGGTGGGATGCCTTCGTTTCGGCGCATCCCGCCGGGAACCTCATGCAGTCGTTCGGGTGGGGGGAATTTCAGCGCTCGTTGGGTTGGGAGCCTCGATACGCGAGCATGCGCGCGGGTGGCGAAATGACGGGCGCCGCGCTTCTTCTCTCGAAGAAGATCCCGGCTCTTTCGACTCGCGTGTTTCATGCTCCGCGCGGGCCGGTGCTCGACTTCGCCGACTCGGCAGCCGTGGCCCACTTCTTCGAGGGCGTGGAGGACTACGTGCGCCGAGAGGGAGGTGTGTTCTTCCGCTGCGATCCGTATTGGACGGAAGACGGATTCCCGGACACCGCGTCGCTCCCGAAAGGGCTCGCGAGGATCGCACGGGATTGGTCGTACTGGAATCTGCCGCGCTTCGTTTTCTGGCTGGATATGACGGGAACCGAGGACGAAGTCATGGCACGAATGACCTCACGTTGCCGCAACGACGTGCGACGCGGATACAAGAATCAGGTGCACTTCGACTTCGGCAACGAGGACGACCTTCCCGAGTTCCATCAGCTGATGGCACTCACGGCACGCCACAAGGAAATCGCATATCG
>JBDHDM010000159.1:0-11977 GCA_039591515.1 Gemmatimonadota bacterium
GATGTACGAGCTCGCCACCTACCACCTCGTGAAGGCACGTGACGACATGATCTCGGCCGACGGCGACCGCAGCCGCATGAACCCCGACAACTTCTGGGAAGGGTACCTCGTCGAGATGGGTGAGCCGCTCGGAGACCGTTACATGGTCGATGGCCTGCTCCGACGCGACTACCAGTGCGGGACCGCCGTGCTCAACCAGCCGGATCAGCCGACGCGCACGCTCGATCTCGGGGAGAGCTATCTAGTCGCCGGTGGTGCAGGAGAGCGGGTCTCCTCCGTCACACTCGACGCCTACCGAGGTATCGTGCTGCTCCGAGAGGGCTGCACGGGCTGAACGCGAAGCCCTCCCCGGCCAGAGGCCGGGGAGGGCTTGGTCTCCGACTGCGCCCGCGTGCGTCGCCGGGCTCGGTCGGGGGGCCGGTCTCCAGGTGCCCTAGTAGGCTCCGTGTCCGGTGACGACCGCCTTGACGGTTCTCGCGAGAATGTAGGCGTCGAACGTCAGCGACCAGTTCTCGACATAGTGCGCGTCGAGGCGGATCCGCTCCTCGTACGTGGTCCAGTTCCGGCCGGACACCTGCCACAGACCGGTGAGGCCCGGCGGCACGCTCAGGTAGCGTTCGAACTGCGGTCCGTACTTGGCGGCCTCAGCTTCGACGATGGGCCGCGGTCCGACCAGGCTCATCTCACCAACCAAGATGTTCCACAGTTGCGGCAGCTCGTCGAGGCTGGTCTTGCGGAGGAAGCGACCCACGGACGTAACGCGAGGATCGTTCTTCAGCTTGTGATCCTTCTCCCACTCCGCCCTGAGCGCCGGATCGGAGGCGAGATGCCTCTCCAGGACCTCGTCCGCGTTCGTGTGCATCGTGCGGAACTTCCAGGCGAGGAACGGCGTCCGATCGCGACCGATCCGCTTCTGACCATAGAAGATCGGACCGGGCGAGGTCAGTCGGATCGCGGACGCGATGAGGGCGGCGAGGGGCAAGACCATGATTCCGATCAGAAGCGCGAGCGCCCAGTCGGCGACGCGCTTGGCGACCCTCGGGGCCGGAAGGAGGAGGTTCTTTCCTCCCCGGATGCCCACCATGCCGTCGAAGTTCTTGGCTTCCTGCCACCGACCGATCACCCCACCCATTTCGGGCACGATCAGCAGGTGGGGGAAGGTGTTCACGCACTCGCGGACCAGATCGTCCGTCAGGGCCGTCGGAGCACCGTCCAACGGGAAGGCGGCGCAGAGGGCACCGTGTCGTGAGGCCAGCAACGCGACGGATGAAGGACCGGCATCGGCGTGAGGCTCCGCGTCGACCAGGATCGGGCGAAGGCCCAACCCCGGATTCTTCGAGAAATGGTCCGCGAGGTGATGGGCGGCCGGGCCGGTATCGAAGATCAGCAGGGGCTGTGTCCACCACGAGAACCTCGCGAAGAACCTTCGCGTGACGGCGCGCAGGACGGGCGTGAGCACCACGGCCAGCAGCCCGATGGCCAAGAGCAGGCCCTGGGAGCCACCTGTGGCTCCGTACAGCGAGCCGCCCAGAATGATCGAGCCCACGACGAGAGCAGTCACGCCGCTCGACTTCCGCAGCTCCGTGACGGCCGGCACGCCGATCGCCGGATAGAGTCCGACCGCGGCCTTCCCCACGACGAGGCCGATCGCGAGCACGGTGAAGAGCGAGACCGCCGCCGACGAGGCGGTCGAGAGCCCGCCTCCCACGACCGTCGACGCCAATCCCACCGACAGCGCCAGGATCCCGTTGAGGACGGAGGGCGGGGAAGCCCGCCAGTGCCGGCGCCGCTCGCTCGCGGGCGCGTCCCGCTTCGAGATCGTGGATCGCACCTCGGATACGCTCTCCGTGCGAGAGGGGAGCGTACGAGGTCGAATCGTATGCGGCGCACGCACGCCCATTGTGTTCGCGTGATCGAGCATTGCTCGGTCCTTAGACCCGGGGGGGGAGGCTTTTTTTTGGGAGACCTGTGGCACGGTCTCACCCTTGCTCGCGGCAACTCGGGTGCCAAGAACGGGCTTGCGCCTTAAGTTATTTTACTGCAATGAGTTATGGACTTGCCGATGTGTGTGGTTGTTGCGTGGCTGCAACGATTTGTCACGACTTATCTACCGCCTGTCGGAAAAATGTGATCGAAATGTCGCTTTCCGAGGCGGCCGAGGGCGTGCCTCGTCGGCGGGGGTCGTGGCTCGGGGCGGCGCCGGTCTTGCACCGCCGGACCAACCGGTCGCATCCGGGTTGAGCACGGCCGGAACCCGCACGTTGTCAGGGGTTGCAGAGGAATGCTCGTGCCGGGCGCCGCCTCGGACGGGCCCGCTCGAGGCCCGGCCCACCTCGATGTCGTGTTGGCGGGGAGACCGCCGCGCGCCTCTGGCGGGCTCCAGCGGGGCGGGGCGGGCGCGGGTCGGACCAAGTGTTGCGTCCTGTCCACAGGTGTCCGCTGGGGTCTACAATCCCGTTATTGGCTGCGAGAAATCAGGGGCCCGCGGCGGACGCGTAGGAGTAGTAGTGATACCGGTCGAGCTCGGCCTGCGTCATGTTCGTCGGGTCGTTCAGGATGGCGCCCAAGACGGTCGCTCCCACGGTTGCGAGCGCCTTCAACGCTTCCTCGATGGACGCCCGGTCGGTGCGACCCGCCTGCACGAGCATGAGGACGCCATCGGTGATCGCGGACAGGACCGGTGCGCTGCCGGAGGCCAGCACGGGAGGACCATCGACGAGGACCACGAGAGCCCCGGCACGGCGGCGGCCGGGCGAATGGCAGTCTCCTCGTCCCCGTCCCCGTCCCCGTCGATGCCACCCGCCTCCACCTCACCGCGCAGGAGCTCGCCGAGTCCCGGCGAGAGAGGTACGTCGAAGATCTGATGGACCCGCCCACGCCAGACGTCGGCATCGATGAGGAGCACGCGCAAACCCTCGTGGGCCATGGCGACCGCCAGGTTCGACGTGACGAGGGTCTTGCCCTCCTGGGGGACGGTGCTCGTGATGTTCAGCGTCTTCGCTTCCCGGGTCCAGCCGGCGAAGAACAAGTTCGTGCAGAGCATCCGGTACGCCTCGCGGGCGTGGACCGCGCTTCGCACGCGCAGCTCTTCGGCCTCGATCTTGGCCACCTGAACGCCCCGAACGGTGCTGCGCAGGGCGCTCGGGCTCATCGTCTGCCGCTTTCGATGCTTCTGGACGTCCTCGACCTCCTCTTCCTGCGCATTCCGCGCCGCGAATGCCTCCTCGACCAACGGATCCGTGGAGGTCGGAATCACCCCGAGCACGGGCAGTTGGAACACGGACTCCAGCTCCTCCTTACTGCTCAGGCTGCGCCGTCTGTACTCGACGACGACGGCCCCGAAGCCCCCGAACGTGAGTCCCAGCAGCAGACCGAGCCCCACCTTGATGATCGCCAGGCTCGGCGCAGGCTCGTAGGGAAGGCTGGCCAGGTCGATGATGTCGGCCTGGCCGACCGACACCGCCTCGGCCATTCGCGCCCTCTGGTACTCCTGGCGAAGCTGGTCGGTGAGCGCCCGGTAGGTCGTGACCGTCTGCGTGAGCCGCTCCCCTTGGGCGAGCTGGGGCGGGATGGTCGCGAGGGCGGAGTCCGTACGCGCTGCCAGGTCCTGGAGGCCAAGCGCACGCGCGTCGAGCGCGCGGACGTGGCTACGAATGGCGTTCGCGAGGTCCTGATCCGCCGTCGTCACCAGCTCCTGTTGCCGCCGGACCTCCGGGCTGTTTCCTGCCGCTCCGATGCCGCCTGCCGTCAGGGAGTCCAGCACCGAGCGTTGTTCCAACAGCCGCTGATGCATCTGCGAGACGATCGCATTCGCGGCGATGTCCGGAGCCGATACGAGCGTGCGCATGATTTCCCAGCGTTCATCCGGAGACTGCGCCACGTCGAGGAGGTCGAGCTGGTCGGTGGCAGTGCGCCGCTGGCTTTCGAGGTCGGCGATCTGCATCCTCAAGAGCATGCGGTTCTGCTGCTCGGCCGCGAGCTCACCCGCAGCGTCGTAGGATTGCGAACGCCGCTGGAAGGCCGAGAGGGATCCCTGAGCCTGCGCGAGGCGCTGCTCCGACTGGGTTACCTGCTCCTCGAGGAAGGCACGACGCCGGGTCGCCTGCTCCTGGGCGAACTGCGCTTCGAACCGCTGGTAGGACCGAACCAGCGTGTTGACCACGTGCTGAGCCGTGCTCGGGCTGGCGTGCAGATAGGAGATGTCCACCACGTTCGTCTGGTTTCGTGGCGCGATCACCAGGTCTTCCCGCAGGTCGTCGATGGTCTTCTCGCGGGCCTCGATCAGCCAGAGGTCCTGATCCGTCTCGGGCCGACCGTTCACGACGAACGAGACCCCGTCGATGGTCACCGTTTCGCCGTACGCCGCCATCTGCTCGCTCGTGCGGGTTCGAACGGTCAACCCCGCAGCGTAGAACTCGAGGTGCAGCGTGTCGGCTTGCGCATCGGCCGCCACTCGGGGGGATTCGAGTGGCCCGACCGGGGCGCGCCAGCCGTCCGGGTCGAGTCTGAGCCCCGTTTCGTCGACGACGTCGCCGAGCAGCGAGCGGCTGGTGACGAGCTGGATCGCCGACAAGAGCGGATTCACGTGCTGTTCGGGCTGGGCGGTCGGGGTTTCGATCCCCTGCGTCAGGACGTCACGAGCTTCGCCGAGCCGGAGCACCGCGGTGGCCTCGTAGTCGGGGGACTCGAGAGCCACCCAAGCGACCGCTGCGACGACCCCGAGCGCTGTGCTCGCGGTGATCAGCTTCAGGTGCCGACGTAGGAGGTGGAGAATCTGGAAGAGGTCGATCGCGGCGCGGTCGTCCGGAGCTCCGGGGCGGGGGCCTGGTCCCGGGTAGGGCATCGGGCTCGGGTAGCCGATGGGGCCGGGCGGCACATCCGCCCCACCTCCGCCTCCAGCGAAGGGCGCCATGGGGCCCCTTCCGGCTCGGTTCGATTTCAGCTCCACTCCTCTCTGTCCTCCATTTCGGCAAACCGTTTCCGTCGGGTGGCCCACGACCTTCGCGCGGCAACGGAGCCCGGCGTTGCGCTCAAGGCGCGGTGCAGGTCGAGTGCGTAACCGATTCCCTGACGGGTAGATGTCTACGTCGCGACCGCACGGAGTGATCCACGATCATCCGTGCACTCCTTCAAACCAGCTACTCCTGGAGTCGCGGAGTCAACCCTCACGTCCACCTGGGCACGTCCACGACTCTGGTTCAACGCTAAACTCCCGGAGACCGCGACGCACCGGTCTTGTAACGGCCCCGTGGCTCGTACGGGAGCGGCCAAAGATCACGGTCCGCAGGGAACCTCGCTCGGAGCGCGCACACGGGTTGACCGCCGCGCGCGCCGTGGCCACAATGCGCGCATGATGATCCACGTCGTACTCCGCCATCGGCCGCGAAATCCGAACCCCGGGAAGGGGCGCGGCCGCGGTTTCGGGTAGGCGAGGAAGATCCGGGACGAGACGGCCGTGACCCTCCCCGGGTCGCGGCCGTTTTTCGCATGGGGTGTAGCTCAACTGGCAGAGCGCCTGGCTGTTAACCAGGAGGTTGGAGGTTCGAGCCCTCCCGCCCCAGTCCCCTCGAACGTTCGGCCCGTTCGGAGCCGCTCGACCGTCACCAGGAACGGGCGGTCGTGCGTCACCAAGTCGTCACCCTGGGCCGTGTAAGAGGAACGGCTGCAATTTTATAGCGCTTCTCGTTCAGGTCGATTCTCTTCTCGGGGCCTTCAGGACTTCTACCGAGGGACGTCGAATACCTCGGGGTCGATCTCCGGATTGAGCTCGAAGTCGTGCGCGTAGAGGACCTTGGTGAGCTGCCCCTCCGTGTTGTAGTGCACGCGGCGCCCGACGAAGGTGTAGCCGTCGACGCTTCGGATGTCCTCGAACCGGAGGTAGTTCCAATTGGTGCGGCCCTCTTCCCGATAGGCGATTTGGACGGGCCACGTTCGGCCGTCCTCGAACCAATACTGCCAGGAGTCTCCGTCGTGCAGCCCGATCCCCTCCCCGAACGACACGCCGACCACATGACGACCTGCCTCGTCGCGGTCCCGGTCGTGTAAGTTGACTCCGGGGTCGCGCAGCTTGTGGGGCAGGCTGATCCAGTAGTTCACGTCGCCGGAGACGTAACGCACCTCGTCGAAGTCCTTGTCACCTTCCGAGAGGGTTTCCCCGTTGTAGAGGGCCCACGGCTCCGTGCCGTTCCACCCCTGCTGGATGAAGTCGTTGCCTTCCCAGCGTTCGATCCGGGTCAACTCTCCCGCCGGTGTCCGTAGCAGCGTGACGTAGCGCGGGCGGGTACGCCGGAGCCGGCCGCTGGGCGGGTCGTAGATTTCCGTCGTGAGCGTGTACCGGGCCGACTTCAGGCGGCCATACGCCTCTTGCCCACCCACGGCGCCGATCCACGTGTCGACGAGCTCGTCCGCGATCTCCTCGACGGAGCCGGAACGGGAGTCCGACCGGACCCCCGCCGCCGCGACGCCGGCGAGTGCGACGAGTGTGATCGCGATCGTGGCCGAGGTGGACGGTTTCATCGAGCCTCCCAGGTGGCGGGCAACGGAATGGGCGAGCGAGCAGGTCTACGGTGGGCCCCAACACTAATACTCCGGCGGACGGGATTCTGCACGCGCCGGGCGTCTTGCTCCATCGCGCGCGTCCTCCCTAGTCTGAGACCCCGATCGTCGCCCCATACCGAGTCACCCCGCATCCCATGCTCGACCGCCGAATCCTCCGCGCGCAGTTGGTGTTCCTTCTCTCCACGCCCTTTCAGCTGGCGCCGCCGCCTGTCCACGGCCAGGCCGAGCCTGCGGAGCTGATCCTCCATTCCGGACGGCTCTGGACCGGCGACGAGACGACGCCGTACGCGGAAGCCATGGCGATCCGTGGCGACCGCATCGTGCGGGTCGGAAGTGACACGGAGGTGATGGCGCTCCGAGGAGGGGACACGAGAGTCGTCGACTTGGACGGGCGCTTCGTCACCCCCGGCTTCATCGACAACCACACCCACTTCAACCGCGCGGGTGAGCTGCTGCTCGGTGTGAATCTCCTTTCGGTCTCCGACGCCGACGGTTTGGTCGCCGCGGTGGGCGACGCTGCGGAGAGACTGCCTGACGGGGCGTGGATGACGGGCGGGATGTGGGGCGCGTACGAGCAGTGGGCGGTGAGCTCCACCGGGCGGGAGGCCGCCGGCGGCGGACCCACGGCGGTTTTCCGTCCGGATCGGCAGCGGATCGACCCGGTCTCACCTCGTAACCCGGCGATTCTCTGGAACTGGGACCGCTCTCAATACCTCGCCAACGGTGCGGCCCTCACCGCCGCGGACATCTCGTGCGCCACGCCTGACGCCCGACTCGAGACGGGAGTGGAGTGCACGGGCGGTGTGCCGACCGGGCGGGTGACGGCGGAGGTCGCTGCTCGGATCCGTAGGACGATCCCTCCCAAGACGACGGAGCAAAAGCTGGCCGAGGCCCGGATCGCCCTGGCCCGGCTCGCGGAGCACGGAGTCACGACGTTCTTCGACATCACGCCTCCCGAGCAGGTGGAGGTGTTCCACCGGCTGCGGGACGCCGGGGAGCTCACCGCCCGCGTGAACATGCGGCTCGTGCTCGACACTTGGGACGAGATGAGGGACGTCGGAATCACCGAGGGCTTCGGGGACCGCTGGGTCCGCTACCAGGGCCTCAAGGGATTCGTCGACGGCATCATGGGGGGGTCGTCGGCGCGGTTCTACGAGCCGTATCTCACCACCGGCGTCGTCGGGGAGTGGCGAAATCCCACCAACACCGGGTACGTCACGAACGACGGCTCCGGATTCATGCCCGAGGGCAACATGCGGCGTCTCGTGTTCGGCGCGGATTCGGCGGGCTTCAACCCCCGCGTGCACGCCATCGGGGACGAGGCGATCGATCGCATTCTCGACATCTACGAGGAGGTCCAGCGGGTGAACGGCCCGCGGGAGGGACGCCGCTTCGCGATCATCCACAACCAGGTCATCCGGGGAGAGGAGACGGCCCGGCGAGAAGCCGAGCTCGGGATCATCGCGGAGATGCAGCCCTACCACACGATCGACGACATGCGCTGGATGGAAGAGCGCATCGGCGAGCGTGGGCGGTGGGCCTATGCCTTCAAGACGCTGCACGACGCGGGCGTGCTCCTCTCGTTCGGGAGCGACTGGCCCGGCACCAACGCCGCGTGGTACACGTCGAATCCCATGCACGGCATCTACGCTGCGGTGACACGGCAGACCGTCGACGGAACCCCCGAGGGTGGCTGGTTTCCCGAGGAGCGCATCGACGTAGACACCGCCCTGCGCGCCTATACGGTCAACAACGCGTGGGTCGCCGGTGAGGAGTCGTACAAAGGCAAGCTCATGCCCGGCTTCGTGGCCGACATCGCGGTGCTGGAGGAGGATCCCTTCGTGGTGAATCCACTGGAGCTCAAGGACATCCGCGTCATGTTGACCATCGTCGACGGGCGGATCGTATTCGAGCGTCCGCGTACATGAGGCCGATGCATCCGAGGCAAAGCTCGATCGTCCCCCGATCGGGGAGATCCCTGGGCGCGGTCCTCGCCCTGATCGGGGTCCTCTCGGGTTGTGGCGGCGGGGGAGGCGAAGCCGGGGCCGGACCGCTGCCTCCTTCGGATCCTTCCCAGCTGTTCTACGCCCCCGAGCTGGAGGTCGATCTCTCGGAGTTCGAGCGGCGCTCGTCGGGGCTCTACGTCCAGGACGTCACGGTCGGCGAAGGACCGGTTGCGCGCCGGACGAGTCGGGTCTGGATCCACTACGTGGGCTGGCTGCCCGATGGGGCCGTGTTCGACGCGAGTCTGGGAGGGGACCCGTACCACACGCGCCTGGGCGGGAACGAGGTCATCCGGGGATGGAACGAGGGTATCGTCGGGATGCGGAGGGGGGGAATACGCCGACTCGTGGTCCCTCCGAGGCTGGGATACGGGTCGTCGGGGCGGGCTGGCGTGCCGCCGAACGCCACGCTGATCTTCCGGCTGGAGCTCATCGACGTCGACTGAGCGCGGCTGTCCTACGAGACCCGGTCCCGCGATCGCCGACCATCGCTCCGGATGCGGGGCCGCCTGTCGCCCTCAGTCCAGGAAGAGCAGGTCGCTCCGGACCGTACCCCGGCCATCGATCTCGATCCAGCTATGCCCGTCGACAGGAGCCCATACCGCCCCCGGGTCGGGAGCCTCGGAGGCGAGGAGAACGCCGCCGTCGGCGAAGGGGGGATGCTCCGCGACGTACAGAGAGTTCGTCATCAACCCCGTGCTCGACCGCACCGCCGTGAGGGTCTCTCCGTCCGTAAGCACCATGTTCAGCTGGGCTTCCGCACGGCCGACCCGCTCCTTCACACGGCGCGCCGTCGCCGCGAGCGCTTCCGTGGCCGTCGCTCCGCATCGCAGCTCCGCCAAGGTCAGCATGAACAGCGTCTCGCTGTCCGAGGCCCCACGCAGTTCCGCGTAGAGGTCATCGGGTAGCTCCGATCGAAGGGCGCGCATGTGCCTCACCCGAAAATCGGGCACGAACCCGTTGAGCACGAAGCTCCACCGCTCGAACGTCAGCGGCAGCAAGCCGGAGCGGTCCACGGGGATGCCCGTCGTCCCGTTCCGGAGCGCGGCGAAGACCACGCTCGACGAGATGCCGGCGAGCGTGCGCCTGAGGCCATCGTCGTACCAGATGGGCCTCGCCTCCGCGATCCGGGCCGGCTGGCCGTTGGCGTACCACACGACGCCGTAGCCGTCGGCGTTCACCGATCCGGAGAGCAGCTCTCTCGGCTGCCAGCTCTGCTCGTAGAGCGAGTGCTCGCCACCGAACACGAGGTCGGCCGCATTCGTGGGGACTCCGATGTAGGCGAGGAGCCGGCACATCTCAGCCGCCTTCCGGGTCCGAACGGAGGCCGGGACCCTCCGGCGAGGAGGCGCGGATGTCAGGGTCACCGACGTCGGGGACGCCGAAGCGCTCGATCAGGGCCCGGTTGGCGGATTCTCCGGCGTTGCCGCCGCTGATCACGACGACCAGGGGTCGGTCCCGGCGATACGGGATCCGCCCGGAGGCGAGCCCGGCCAGCCCCGCCGCACCCGACGGCTCCACCTGCTCGCCGACCTCGTCGACGAGGGTGCGGAGAGCCTCGACGATCTGTTTGTCGGAGACGACCACCACCCCCTGACCAACCTCCGCCAGAATCGCGTGGTTCAGCACGCCGGCCATCGGAGGGGCGAGTCCGTCCGCGATCGTGTCCACACGATCGAGGTGCACTGCATGACCCACGCTCAGGCTCTCGTGCATCGCGGCCGCGCCTTCCGGCTCCACTCCCCATAGGTCCACGTCCGCCCCCGACGCCGCGACGGCAGTGGCGATCCCGGACGAGAGGCCGCCGCCGCCGACGGGAACGACGATCGTACCCACGCCAGGCGCGTCTTCGAGGATCTCCAGCCCGCACGACGCGTGACCGGCCACCACTTCCTCGTCGTCGAAGGGGTGGAGAAAGGTCAGCCCCCGCTCCTCACATACCTCGCGGACCCGTACGAAGGCCGCGGCGGCATCGCCGTGCAGGATCACTTCGGCCCCGTACTCTCGACTCCTCCGCACCTTGAGGGGCGAGGCACCCTCCGGCATGACGACCACGCTGCGGACGCCGGCCGACGCTGCGGCCCAGGCGACTGCCTGAGCGTGGTTTCCGGCGGAAATCGTAGCGACACCTCTGGCACGAGCGTCCTCGGAGAGCGTCAGGAGCCGATTGAGCGCTCCTCGCACCTTGAATGCACCCGTCTTCTGCCGGTTCTCGCACTTGAGCCAGACCTCCGTGCCGAACCGTCTCGAAAGAAGGTCGGAGGAGAGCAGGGGTGTGCGTTCGATCGCGGAGCGGATGCGCGCTCGCGCTTCGTGGAGACGGGCGAGGGGAAAGTCGTTCGACGTCATCGGGTGGGCATGATGGGTGTCCGGCGCCGGGCTCGCCAGTCGCTTCGCGTGCACGATCCGGCCGGAAGGAAGGCTCTCTCTCGGGGCCCGAGCCACGTTCCCCACGGGGAGTGCGTCGGAGCTTGCATCTTCATGGCTCCGTTACCGTTCCGCGCACGATTGCGACTTGAACAATCCCGGCAGTACAATCCTCCCGGATCCTCCCGTCGGAATCCCATCTCCATCCGTGAGGTTCGTATGGGTATCAGGGCCGCTGGCTCGTCACTCGCTGCCATCATGGTTGCGCTGCTGCTGGCGGCGCCTGCCGCCTCGCAGCAGGGGACCATCACAGGGCGGGTGGTCGACGCCTCTTCCCGTCGACCACTGTCGGCGGTGCAGGTCTACGTTCTGGGCGGCAACGGTGCTCTCACCGACGCCCAAGGGCTCTACAGCTTCTCGGTCCCGGCCGGCACACACGAAGTCGTCGCCGAGCGGATCGGCCTCGGGGCTCCTTCGCAGACGGTGACCGTCGCGGGCGGCGCAACCGTAAACGTGGACTTCTCCATGCGCCCTGTTGTCATTTCCCTCCGAGACCCGGGTATCGAGGTCACGGCTCGGGTCGACCGCAGTGAGCGTAGCCTCGTGTCTCCACCGACGCACGCCGAAATCGCAACCGTGGAGCAGATCGAGGTTCAGGCGACCACGACACCGACGGACATCGTGATCGGGATGGCCGGCGTCGACGCGATCCAGACCGGAATCACGCAGAGCAACACGGTCACCCGAGGGTTCAACAACGTCTTCTCGGGGGCGCTCCTCGTGCTCACGGATAACCGATACGCACGGGTCCCCTCGTTGCGGCTGAACGCCTTCAACATGATTCCTGCGCCGACCCTCGATGTGGACCGGGTCGAGGTCTTCCTGGGCCCTGCTTCGGCGCTGTACGGGCCGAACTCGGCCAATGGCGTGATGCACATCATCACGTCCAGCCCCATCGACAAGCCGGGCACCACCGTTTCCGTGAGCGGAGGTAGCCAGAGCATCTTTCAGGGTGCATTTCGGCAGAACTTCAGGTTCAACGAGAAGGT
>JBDHDM010000160.1:0-9331 GCA_039591515.1 Gemmatimonadota bacterium
ACGGGCCGGGTGGACGCCCGGAATGTCGGTGAGCTGGGTACCTCCGGCCCGTGTCTTGCGCAAACCTCTTCGCAGCGCCAGAGCGGGTCAACCTTTCTGTTTCCCGAGGCGCTCCGGCGAGGGTATATTGGCGGCTTCCCCGTACCATTCCAGGGCCTCGAATGTCTCACGTCATTGCGATAGCGAACCAAAAAGGCGGCGTCGGCAAGACGACGACCGCGATCAATCTGGGTGCCTCCTTGGCTGTCGCGGAGAAACGGACGTTGGTGCTCGACATCGATCCGCAGGGGAACGCCACCAGCGGACTGGGCGTCGCGGACCGGTCGTCGCGGCCGACCATTTACAATGTGCTCATCGGCCAAAACGACATCATGGATGCCGTGGTGGAGCACGTCCACTTTCCATTCCTGGACGTGGTGCCCTCTACACGCGACCTGGTGGGCGCCGAGATCGAGTTGGTTTCCGCCTTCAGCAGGGAGACGATTCTCCGCCAGGCGCTCGAGCCGATCCGGGACCAGTACGACTACATCCTCGTCGATTGTCCGCCGTCACTCGGTCTCCTGACGGTGAATACCCTGACCGCCGCGGACTCGGTGCTCATTCCGATCCAGTGCGAGTTCTACGCTTTGGAGGGGCTGAGCCAGCTCCTCAATACGATCCGCCTGGTTCAGCGGGGCCTCAACCCCGGCCTGGATGTCGAGGGTGTGCTTCTGACCATGTACGACAAGCGCCTGAATCTCTCGCGTCAGGTGGGTGAAGAGGCGCGCGAATATTTCGGGCCGAAGGTTTACCGGGCCACGATCCCGAGGAACGTCCGGCTCGCCGAAGCGCCGAGCTTCGGGCAACCGATCGTTCTCTACGACGTCCTCTCGAGCGGTGCCCAGGCGTACCTCATGTTGGCCCACGAGGTGATCGACCGTAGGGCCCGGGCCACGGCGGCCGCGACGGTGGGAGCGGGCTCGTGAGTCGCGACCGACTCGGAAAGGGTCTCGGCGCCCTGCTGGGCGAGTACCTGGAGCCCGAGATCGACGCCGCGGAGGTACGTACGCTTCCCCTCTCGGCGATCGTGCCGAATCCGCTGCAGCCCCGACGCGTGTTCACGGAGTCGGAGCTGTCGGATCTGGCCGCCTCGATTCGTGAGAACGGCCTGCTGCAGCCTCTCGTCGTACGGCCGTCTCCGCAGGGTGGTGATCGCTACGAGCTCGTAGCCGGGGAGCGCCGCTACCGCGCCCTGACCATGCTCGAGTGGGTCGAAACGCCAGTGGTCGTTCGGGACGCGGACGACGAGACCCTCCTCGTTCTCGCCCTCGTCGAGAACCTCCAGCGTGAGGCTCTGAATCCGATCGAGGAGGCCGAGGGCTATCAGGCTCTGAGTGAGCAGTTCGGCATGAAGACGACCGAGGTTGCGCGGTCCGTCGGGAAGGACCGATCCACCGTAGCGAACCTCCTGCGACTGTTGAGCCTACCCCCTTCGATTCGCAAGCTGGTGGAGGAAGGAGCGCTCTCCCAGGGGCATGCCCGTGCGTTGTTGACGATCGACGATCCGGTCTTGGCGGCCGATCTCGCACGCAGGGCGGCTCGCGAAGGATGGTCCGTCCGGGAGGTGGAGCGCCGCTCTTCGCAGGCCAAGAAGAGCAAGCGTCGCGAGCCTCGCGCCAAGGACCCGTCCCTGCTCGCCATCGAGCGGGCGCTTCAGGAGCACCTTCAGACGCGAGTCGAGGTTCGGGCCGGGCGCGGCGGTCAGGGTTCGATCGCCATCCGGTATCACAACGCCGAAGACTTCGAACGGGTCTTCGAGCTCGTGACCGGTCGATCGCTCCGCGAGGTGATGGAGTGACGTCAACGCCGGATCCGCGGCGCCTGACGATCATGCTCGTACCCGACGGTGCCGAGACGACGCGGACGTTGACCGTGTCGTACCGTCGCCTTCGCGTGTTGGCTGCGGTCGCCTCCGTAGTGGCAGTCTCGGTGACGGTCATGGCGGGCTCATGGTGGTACTTTGCTGCACGAGCCGCCCGAACGACGGAGCTGGAGCGAGAGGTCGACGTCATGACACGTGACCGTGCCCGCGTCGCCGCGCTCGTTCAGCGCCTCGAGGCGATCGAGACACAATACGACGCGCTTCGAGGCCTCTTCGGCTCGGCGGAAACCGAACAACCGT
Source organism: Gemmatimonadota bacterium (assembly GCA_039591515.1). GTDB lineage: Bacteria > Gemmatimonadota > Gemmatimonadetes > Longimicrobiales > Gaopeijiaceae > UBA2589. The sequence continues at coordinate 2,162 of JBDHDM010000160.1, forward strand.
CGGGAGTCTGGCTGCCTTCTGTTTCCGCACCGCGGAGCGGGGGAAGCCAACGGCCCCGCCGGGGCAACACCCTGCCTTCGGTGTGGCCGCTCACGGAGCGGGGTTTCGTCACACAGGGCGTTCACGGCAGCGGCGGCGCAGAGGAGCACCCCGGGCTCGACATCGCCGTGGCGTCGGGATCCTATATCCGTGCCGCCGGGGGCGGATCAGTGGTGGACGTCGGAGATGACGCCGTTTACGGCCGTTTCGTGGTCATTGACCACGGGGACGGCTACGCCACGTTGTACGGACACGCCTCGGAGACCTTCGTGTCTCTCGGACAAGGCGTTCGCGAACGCCAGGTCATCGCGCTGAGTGGGTCGACAGGGCGATCCACGGGACCGCACCTCCATTTCGAAGTCCTCGTGCAGGGAGATCCGATCGATCCACTGACGCTGATCGAACAGCCGGGCTGAGGTGAACCTTCGGCCGGACGAGCCCTCGACCCTACGGGGCATGTTCCTTGCGCAGACGGGGGCTAGGTGATGTACCATACCATCCATCACAGACAGCGATAACTGGGGGGGACATGAAGCGAGGCCAGATGCCGGGCGGCCGGGACGACGGATCCGCTGCACCCGAGTCGGTGATCTCCATCATCGGACCCGGGATGACGATCGTCGGCAACGTCCAGACGGACGGCACGGTGCGGATCGAGGGTACCGTCGAGGGCTCCATCAAGGCGGGCAAGGCGGTGGTCATCGGTAAGCAAGGGCTCGTCAACGGAGATATCTCCACACAGGACGCCGTCATTTCGGGACGGGTCGACGGGACGCTGATTGCGGCCTCCCGCCTCGAGCTCCAGGCCACGTGCCACATCGACGGCGAGGTGCACACACGCCGCATGCAACTCGAAGAGGGTGCGGTGCTCAACGGCAACGTCCACATGGGACAGGACTTGCCCAAGGACGTGGGCAAGGCACCGATCTCGTCGACGGCGAAGCTTCGTGAAAACAAGACGCCGGAGAAGGTCGCCAGCCCGGAGCCGACGCCCGTCGGGGGTCGAGCGTGAGGAGCAGGCGTTCTCGGTCATGAGCATCTTTCCCCCGCGAGCGTGGCCCCAGGGGGAATGGCCCCAGCCGTAGGGATGCCACGGCCCAAGTCGTTGTCAGCGGTCCGGTTACCTTCGTTGGCCGGGGGGTTGGAAACGCCGAGCTCCGGGGGCCCCGACTCCAGACTCCACAACTTTTCCACATCCGTCCAGTCCAGCGGATGAAATTAGAATCTCTCCTCGAATACACGGGCCGCTACCTCGGGGTCGACGGACATCCCGACTATCCGACCGCGCTGAACGGACTGCAGGTGGAGGGCCCGGAGGAAGTCTCGCGAGTGGCGACGGCGGTTGATGCGTCCCTCGCGACGATCGAGCGTGCGAGCGCAGACGGGGCCGAGCTCCTGCTGGTCCACCACGGACTGTTCTGGGACGGTCTCCGACCCTTGGTCGGACATGGCTACCGCCGATTGAAGGCCCTCATGGAGGGTGGCCTTGGACTGTACAGCTGCCATCTCCCCCTGGATGGCCACGCCGAAATCGGCAATTGCATCCTCTTGGCGAAGGCACTGGGTTTGGAGCCCCTCGGGCGAGTGGGGTCGTACAAGGGGGTGGACCTGGGATGGTGGGGACGGTTGCCGGAGCCCGTGTCGGGGAGCGAGTTGGTGGCCGTCACGGAATCGGCCGTCGGAGGCCCCGTACGGTGGCTACCGGGAGGACCGGAGCGGATCGAGCGGGTGGGGGTACTGACCGGCGGTGGTGGCTCCTTCGTCGCCGAGGCCGCCTCGATGGGGCTCGATGCCTTCGTCACGGGCGAGGGCGCCCACCACACCTTCTTCGACGCCGAAGAGATGGGGATTCACGTGCTGTTCGCGGGACACTACGCGACCGAGACGTTCGGGATTCGGGCCCTGGGCGAACACCTGGCCGACCGCTTCGGGCTCGAGGTCTTCTTCGTGGACCGTCCTACCGGCCTCTGAAGCGGCGAAGCCGTCCCTCTGCACCGCCTACCGTGACGCTCCAACCTCCCCCCGACTTCCTCGAGACGGCCCCGCTCGTGCCGATCGAGCTCGACGCATCGTCGCGCGCCATCCTGTACATCGGGCCGCAGGCGTCAGCGTTGCTGGGCTTCGCCCCCGAAGAGTGGCTTGAGCCCGAGTTCGCCCAGAGCCGGATCCTCCCGGACGATCAGGCCAGCGTGGAAGACGCGCGGCACGCCGCCATCCGGTCCGGTGTCGGCCATGTCGACTATCGAATGCAACACGCCGACGGGCACGTCATCTGGGTCAACGAGTGCACCCGCCGGGTCGCCGGGCCCGACGGTGGCGAGCGGCTCAGGGGCTTCTTGATCGACATCACCGATCGGAAGCTCCAGGAGCTGACCCTGTGGAGGAGCGAAGCCCGACTGCGGGCGCTGCTCCGACACGCCCCCGACGCCATGGTCCTCACGGACGCTGGCGGCCGCATCCTCGACATGAACGACCAGGCCGAGGCCCTCTTCGGCTACCGACTCTCCGACGTCGTGGGATCGTCCTTCGATCACTTCCTGCCGACACGGCTGCAACCCAGGCTGCCCGGGCTCCGAGCTGCGTTCGACCGCGATCCGCATCGGCGGTCCCTCGTCGACGGGCACACCTTCGCGATCGAGCGTAGCGACGGCATCGAGCTTCCCGTCGAGCTGAGCATGAGCTTGGTGGCCGGCACCGACGACACGCGGCAACTCCTTTGTTCGGTCCGTGACCTCACGGCCCGGCGGAGGATCGAGGCCCAGCTGCGATCCAGCGAGCGTCAGCTCCGGGAGATGGCCAACGTGCTGCCGGCGATGGTCTGCTTCCTCGACACGGAGAACCGTTACCGGTTCGTCAACGACGCGTACGCGTCGTGGTACGGATGGGAGCGGCACCAGATCGAAGGGAGATTGCTCCGTGAGGTGATCGGAGGGCACGCATACTCGGAGATCGGCGATTCGGTCGAGGCGGCGCTCGCGGGTCGGCCGACCCACTTCCGGGGACGGATGGAAGACGGGGCCGGCCGCACGGTTCCGGTCGACGTCACCCTCGTCCCACAGTACGACGAGGGTGGAGCGGTGTCAGGGTACTTCGTCGTCGTCTTCGACGTGACGGACGAGGTGGCCGCCCGGGAGGCAGATCGGAGGCACCGGGCCGAGTTGGCCCACGTGAGCCGGGTGGCGACCCTGGGCGAGCTCGCGGCGTCGATCGCCCACGAGCTGAACCAGCCCCTCTCGGCGATCGTCGCCAATGCGAGGGCGGCGCGCAGGCTGCTCGACGGCGTGGTACCGGACCTCGACGAGGTCGGGGAGGCGCTCGAGGACATCGCGACCTCGGGCCGGCGGGCCGGCGATGTCATCGCCGGAATGAGGAAGCTGCTCCAGAAGGGTGATCCGGGTGAGGCAAGGAACGATCGCGTGAACCCGGCCGTACTGGTTGAAGACGTGATCGAGCTTCTGCGCAGCGAAGCCATCGGGCGGGGCGTCTCCGTGCACACGCCCGCGGTCGCCCCGCCCGAGACCTTCGTACTCGGTGACTCGATCCAGCTCAAGCAGGTCCTCCTCAACCTCCTCATGAACGCCATCGACGCCGCCTCGAGGGCCCCGGCGGGTTCACGGACCGTCACGACCGAGGTGAGGCGCTCCGAACCATCCGTCGAGCTCATCGTTCGCGACAGCGGGCCGGGGCTGCCCACCAAGGACCCGGAGGAGCTCTTCCAGCCCTTCGTCTCTCGCCGGCCGGGAGGTCTGGGGATGGGGCTCGCCATCAGCCGCAGCATCGTCGAAGCCCACGACGGACAGATCGTCGGGGAGGACGATCCCGAGGGTGGCGCGTGCTTCACCGTGCGCCTTCCCCTGGCGTGAGCCACACGCCGATCGCCGGCCCGATCGCGATCGTCGACGACGACGACTCGGTGAGGCGCGCCTTGAGCCGCCTTCTGCAGGCGCACGGAATGGAGACGTTGACCCACCCGTCGGGCCGAGAGTTCCTGGACTCTCCGACCCTGCATGAGGTCGAGTGTCTGCTTCTCGACATTCACATGCCGGGGATGTCGGGCCTCGATGTCCTCGAAGAGATCCGTGTGGCGGCGACGAAGCTGCCGGTGATCTTGATGACCGGACGCTACGACGACGATTTTGCCCGACGGTCGCTCGGAGCGGGCGCATCTGCTTTCTTACGTAAGCCGTTCGAAGAAGAAGATCTTCTGCGGGCGATCGACGTCGCGATCCGGGAGCGCCGGTGATTCGGCGCCCTGGACCCACACCCACCCATCACGTGAGAAGATTGACGATGCACCGTCCTCGGCATCGGCCGCTGCTTTTTGCGACGGCCCTTCTTCTGGTCGTACCGATCTCCGCCGCTGCCCAATCCGTCGCCGAGATCTTCACTCAGGTGAGCGATGCGGTGGTGGTCGTCTATACCGAGACGACAGAGTACCAGTTCACCGGTCAGGCCATGGCGGTGTCCGTGCCGGGAACCGGGTCCGGTGTGTTGATCACGCCGAACCAGGTCCTCACGGCGGCCCACGTCGTGCAAGCCGCCAACCGGGTCGTGGTCGTGTTTCCCGACGGAGCCGAGCATCCGGCCTCGGTGACCGGCTCGAGTGAGACACACGATGTAGCCCTGCTTCGACTCGACCGGCCGGTCTCGGTCCCTCCCGCGACCCTCGGCGACTCGGATGTCGTTCGGATCGGGGAGGACGTCCTCGTCGTCGGCGCACCGCTGGGTGAGAGCCACACGCTCACCGTTGGGCACCTGAGTGCCCGGCGCGTCCGCGCGGGGCTGCTCGGTACCTCGTCGGTGGAGTTCCTGCAGACCGACGCCTCGATCAACCCCGGCAACTCCGGGGGCCCGATGTTCAACATGGACGGCGAAGTGATCGGTATCGTGAGTCACATCCTGACCCAGTCGGGTGGCTCCGTGGGACTCGGGTACGCGGTGGCCTCCAACACGGCCCGCCGCGTTCTCCTCGATCAGCGCGCGTGGTGGTCCGGCCTGTCGGGTACCCCCGTGGCCGGGGCCCTCGCGGCGATCCTCAACGTGCCCCCTCCGGGCGGGGGCATCATGGTCCAGGCGATCGCGCGTGACTCGTTCGCCGAGCGGCTGGCCCTCCAACCGGCCGTCGTGCCGATCACGATCGGGGGGCAGGAGGTGAAGATCGGGGGCGACATCATCATCGAGATCCAGGGCATCCCACTCGGGGGCCGCCTGGAGAACGACGACCAGATACGGGAAGCCCTTCTGGCCCTTCCGCCCAATTCGATCATCCGGGTGAAGGTCCTGCGAGCCGGCGAGATCGTGGAGCTGGTCGCGACCAAACCGAACTGATCAACGCGAGGCTCCAACCATGAAGATCGTGCGTCCGAGCCGATGGCTTGTCGGCCCGTTCCTCTGCCTGCTTACGGTCGTCGGCGCCCAGGCGCAGCACGTTCCGACGCCCCAAGAGCATTTCGGTTTCGAGATCGGCGCCGATCGGAGACTTGCCGACTGGGAAGCGCTCACGGAGTACTTCGAGCGCCTGGCCCAAACGAGTGAGCGTGTCGTGGTCGATACGCTGGGACCGACGACCGACGGGCGCCCGTTCGTGATGCTGACCATCACGAGCCCGGAGAACCACGCCCGCCTCGACGAACTCCACGCTGTCCAGATGAAGCTCGCCGACCCACGGCTCGTGGAGGACGAGGTGGAGCTCGGACGTCTGTTCGACGAAGGCAGGGCGATCGTCCTCATCACTCAGGGCATCCACGCCACCGAGGTCGGCGCCAGCCAGATGTCCGCGAACCTCGCCTACGAGCTGGCGTCGTCCGACAGCGAGAAGATCACGCAGATCCTGGACGAGGTCGTTCTCCTGCAGATCCCATCACTCAACCCGGACGGGCTGCAGTGGGTGGTGGATTGGTACACGGGGTTGGTCGGCACGCCATACGAGGGCGCGCCCCTTCCTTGGCTCTACCACTACTACGTTGGGCACGACAACAACCGCGACTGGTACGCCTTCACGCAGGATGAGACCGTTCTGACCGTTCAGGAGGCGCACAACGCCTGGCATCCTCAAATCGTGCACGACGTGCATCAGATGGGAGGCAACGGTGCCCGCATCTTCTTCCCGCCGTACATCGAGCCGTGGGAGCCGAACGTCGATCCGGCGATCACCTCGGCGGTCAGCCAGCTCGGCACGTACATGGCGGCGGAGCTCATCGCTCAGGGCAAGAAGGGCGTCGTCGTGAATGCCCAGTACGACGCCTTCACGCCAGCCCGAGCCTACATGCATTATCACGGTGCCGCGCGTATCCTGTCCGAGACCGCCTCCGCCCGCATGGCGACGCCGGTCACCGTCTCGCCGGACGTCTTCGGGCCGGGCCGGAACTTCGACGCGTCGCAACGGTCCTGGAACTTCCCGGCACCATGGGAGGGAGGTGACTGGGGGCTACCTGACATCGTCGAGTACCAGAAGGCCGGCGCCTTGGCACTCCTCACCAACGCGGCACGCAACCGACGGTATTGGCTCGAGAACTTCTACGGGATCAACAGGCGCGCCGTAGAAAAATGGGACTCGTGGCCGGCGGCGTGGATCATTCCCGTTGGAGGGGGCAGCGAGGCGGGGGTGACGTACGCCGTCCGCGCGCTGACGTTGGCGGACGTGGAGGTACACCGCGCGCTGGAGCCGTTCGAGGTGGATGGCCTCGCCTTCGCAGAGGGGAGCTACGTGATCCCCATGAGCCAGCCGTACGCGAGTTTTGCGAATACGATGCTGGAGGTGCAGGAATACCCGGACCTCCGGGAGTACCCCGGTGGTCCGCCGCAGCGCCCGTACGACGTGACCGCCCACACGCTCGGGTACCTCCTCGACTTCGAGGCCGTCGCGGTCGACTCGGAGCCGGGGGTCGCGCTTTCGCCCCGCCTTGAGGTTCCTGCGTTCGACTTCACGCTGCCCGAGAGGCTCGGCGACGACGACGCCCCGAGGGTGGCCATCTACAAGTCCTGGCAGGAGCCCATGCCGGAGGGCTGGCAGCGCTGGGTCTTCGACCAGCACGAGATGCCGTACGACACCCTTCACGACGCCGACATCCGCGGCGGGTCGTTGGGCGATTACGACGTGCTCATCCTCCAGGCACAGTCGGCGTCATCGAT
>JBDHDM010000161.1:0-10228 GCA_039591515.1 Gemmatimonadota bacterium
GCGACGGCTCACGTGGAGTACGAGACGGAGAACCGGCACTACGCGCACGTGGACTGTCCGGGACACGCGGACTACGTGAAGAACATGATCACGGGCGCGGCGCAGATGGACGGGGCGATCCTGGTGGTGAGCGCAGCGGACGGGCCGATGCCTCAGACGCGGGAGCACATTCTGCTGGCGCGTCAGGTGAACGTGCCGTTCATCGTGGTGTTCATGAACAAGGTCGACATGGTCGACGACGAGGAGCTTCTGGAGCTGGTGGAGTTGGAGGTTCGGGAGCTGCTGAGCGAGTACGATTTCCCGGGCGACGACCTGCCTGTGGTTCAGGGCAGCGCGCTGAAGGCGTTGGAGTCGGAAGGGGAGGGGCCGGACGCGGATTGCATCCAGGCGCTGATGGACGCGATCGACTCCTACATTCCGCAGCCGGAGCGCGACATCGACAAGCCGTTCCTGATGCCTGTGGAGGACGTGTTCAGCATCACGGGCCGGGGGACGGTGGCGACGGGCCGGATCGAGCGTGGGATCATCAAGCAGGGCGAAGAGGTTGCGATCGTGGGGATGGGTGGGGACAAGAAGAGCGTGGTGACGGGAGTGGAGATGTTCCGCAAGCTGCTGGACGAGGGGCGTGCGGGAGACAACGCGGGCCTGTTGCTACGGGGCGTGGGCAAGGAAGAGATCGAGCGGGGGCAGGTGTTGGCGAAGCCGGGCTCGATCACGCCGCACACGAAGTTCAAGGCCGAGGTGTACGTGCTGACGAAGGAGGAGGGCGGACGACACACGCCGTTCTTCAACGGGTACCGGCCGCAGTTTTACTTCCGGACGACGGACGTGACGGGAGCGGCGCACCTGCCGGAGGGTGTGGAGATGGTGATGCCGGGCGACAACGTGCAGATGGAAGTGGAGCTGATCACACCGATCGCGATGGATCCGGAGCTTCGGTTCGCGATCCGTGAGGGCGGACGCACGGTCGGCGCCGGCGTGGTGACCGAAATCATCGAGTAGAAAATCATCGAGTAGAAGAAATGGACGCGGCGTTGCCTCCGGATAGTCTGGACGGCGGTGGCGACGGGTCCGAAGGAGGCTCGGCGGCGCGTAGCGGCCGAGTGAGGCACGCGGAGCGTGGCGGAAGACTACGGGACATCGGCGGCCGAACGGCCTCCGCCGGACACGTCGCCACCGCCACGCACGCGAAACAGGAGGAAGAATGCCGCGCGACAAAGTGATCCTCGCCTGTCAGGATTGTAAGGAGAGGAATTACGACACGACGAAGAACAAGCGGCTCCATCCCGAGCGGGTGGAGTATCGCAAGTTCTGTCGTCGGTGTCGGACCCACACGCAGCACAAGGAAACCAAGTAGTGGCTGCGGTAGAGAAATTCAAGCAGACCCGTACCTTTATCGAGGAGTGCTGGGTCGAGCTGCAGAAAGTCACCTGGCCCGATCAGGAGCAGCTTCGCTCCGCCACCGTGGTCGTGTTGCTGTTCACCATCGCCGTGTCGGGGATCATCTGGCTGATGGACAAGGCCGCCAGCTGGGTCATCACCCTCATCATGGGCATCTTCGGAGCCTGAGGAGATGGGGACGATGGCCGACACTCGCTGGTATGCCGTGCAGACGTATTCAGGGCATGAAAACAAGGTCCAGAAGCTGATTCAGCGGAAGATCGAGGAAGAGCCCGGTGGCGAAGACGAGGGTGAAATCCTCGACGTACTCGTGCCGACCCAGGAAGTCTTGGAAATCCGTAACGGCAAGCGGGTGACGGTGACCAGGCGGCTGTATCCGGGCTACGTGCTGGTACACATGCTCCTCAACGAGAGGACGTCGCACGCGATCAACAACATTCAGGGCGTGATCAAGTTCGTGGGCTCCGGCAAGTCGCCGCAGCCCCTGCGTGAGGACGAGATCAACAAGATCCTCGGCGTCGAGACGGAGGCCGAGGAGAAGGCGCACGAGGAGATCCCCTTCCACATCGACCAGGTGGTCGAGGTGACCAAGGGCCCCTTCACGGACTTCAGCGGCACGGTCCAGGAGGTGTACCCGGACAAGGGCAAGGTCAAGGTGGAGGTCTCGCTGTTCGGCCGTCCGACCTCGGTCGAGCTCGACTACACCGATCTCAAGGGATACTAGGCGGAGTCATGGCCAGGAAAGTCATCGGATTCATCAAGCTCCACGTGCCCGGCGGACAGGCCAACCCGGCCCCGCCCGTCGGCCCGGCGCTCGGTCAGCACGGCGTCAACATCATGGAGTTCTGTAAGCAGTTCAACGCGAAGACCTCCGACAGGCAGGGCCTCACGATCCCGGTCGAGATCACGGTCTATGCGGATCGCTCCTTTTCGTTCATCACCAAGACGCCGCCCGCCCCCGTGCTCATCAAGCGCGCGATCGGACTGCAGAAGGGTTCGGGTGAGCCGAACCGCGAGAAGGTAGGGACGATCACACGGGCCCAGCTGGCCGAGATCGCCGAAATCAAGATGGAAGACCTCAACGCGAACGACATCGACGCAGCGGTCGAGATGATTGCCGGTACGGCGCGATCGATGGGCGTCGTCGTAGAGGGATAACCGGGGCGCAGGCTCCACCCGCGTACCACCGTCTGAGAGCCGTCAGCGGTGGGAGGGCACACCAATCGGCTCGATGAGAGCATGGCAAAGACAGGGAAGCGCTATTCGGCCGCTCGCGTGGCGGTGCCGTCTGGCGTCAAGTTCGCTCCGGACGAGGCCGTGCGCCTCGTGAAGGAGCTGGCCAGCGCGAGATTCGACGAATCCGTCGACATCGCCACCCGCCTCGGGGTCGATCCCCGCAAGGCGGATCAATTGGTCCGGGGTACGGTCGTTCTTCCGCACGGAACCGGGAAGAGCGTTCGTGTGCTGGTGATCGCCCAGGGCGAGAAGGAGGCCGAAGCGAAAGAGGCCGGAGCGGACTACGTCGGGGTGGAGTTCCTCGACAAGATCCAGCAGGGGTGGCTCGACTTCGACGTGTGCGTCGCGACGCCTGACCTCATGGGCAAGGTGGGGCCACTCGGCCGGGTGCTCGGCCCGCGTGGGCTCATGCCGACTCCGAAGGCCGGGACGGTCACGTTCGACATCAGCCGCGCGGTGTCGGAGATCAAGGCCGGTAAGATCGAGTTCCGCGTCGACAAGACGGGGAATGTGCACGCTCCGATCGGCAAGGTCTCCTTTACCGAGGAGCAGCTCAACGACAACCTCGGCGCGTTCATGGAACAGATCGTGCGAGCGAAGCCGTCGGCTGCGAAGGGTACGTATCTGAAGAGCGTCACAGTGTCGAGCACGATGGGACCGGGCGTTTCCATCGACCCGAACCTGTATCGGAGGGCCTGATGGACCGCGCAAGGAAAGAGTCGTTCGTTACCGAGCTTCGCGAGCGCATGGACCGTGCGCCCGTGCTCTATTTGACGGACTTCACTGGATTGAACGTCCAGGCGATGACGGAGCTCCGCAGCTCGCTCAAGAAGACCGGGGCCGAGTACGTCGTCGTGAAGAACCGGATCGCCAAGCGAGTGTTCGTCGAGTCCGACGAGTTGCCCGACATCAGTGAGAGTCTCGTCGGCCCGACCGGCTTCGTCTTCGGGTACGAGGATGCTGCTGCTGCGGCCAAGGCACTGAGCGACTTCGCGAAGGAGCACGACAAGAAGCCGGTCTTCAAGCTCGGGGTGATGGAGAACCGGATCCTCCAGCCCGAACAGGTGGAGAAGATCGCGATGCTTCCGCCCAGGGAGCAGCTGCTCGCCCAGCTCGCCGGGGCCTTCGAGGGCCCGATGGCTGCGCTGGCGTCGGCGCTCGAAGGCAAGCTACAGGAGATGGCCGGTCTGCTCGACGCTCTCAAGGTAGAGCGCGAGTCGACGGGCTAGCCCGCATCCCGGGCAAGAACGCGGGGCGCGGGTGCGTCCCTGGTAACCGACAGGGTCAACACAAGAGCCGACACGGGTCGGCGGGAATCAGGAGACAGGAAACATGGCGAATCACGAGGAGCTGCTCGAGACCATCGGCAGCATGACCGTTCTCGAGCTCTCGGAGTTCGTTGACGCTTTCAAGGAGAAGTTCAACGTGACGGCCCTCGCGGCCGCCCCAATGGCCATGCCGGGCGGTGCCGCTGCAGGTGCGGACGCCGCCGCCGCCGAAGAGAAGGACGAGTTCGACGTCGTTCTCGAGGGCATCGGCGACAAGAAGATCCAGGTCATCAAGGTCGTGCGTGAGCTGACCGGCCTGGGCCTGAAGGAGGCCAAGGAGCTCGTCGACGGCGCTCCGGGCACCGTGAAGGAGGGTGCCACGAAGGACGAGGCCGAAGAGATGAAGGCCAAGCTGGAGGATGTGGGCGCCGCCGTAGCGCTCAAGTAATAGTGCACCGAAGGGGGATCGCGGCGCACATCGTGCCTTCGGGCACATCGGGAGACCGGTCAACGCGAAGACCGGCGACTTCCGGCGCGGCCATCGTGCCGCGAGAACAAGCAGGCCAGCACGGGACCCGGCTGCGGGCACCCCTTCGTCGGGGTGCGTCCGCTGTCCGGGCCGTGCGCGCTTGTCCCATGACCAGAATACACGCCACCCGGTCGCGCCCGGGTTCGTAAGGGGGACACACGTTGGAACTGCGCAAAGACGACCGTCCGGTTCTGAGCTTCGCCAAGCTCAAGTCGGTCATGCCCATGCCGAATCTCCTGGACGTCCAGCTCCGTTCGTTCGAGAAGCTGGTCGAGCCCGACTTCCAGGAACAGTGGGACTTCGGCCTGGATCGAGTGTTCGGGGAGATCTTCCCGATCGAGGACGTGAACGAGCACTTCATGCTCGAGTACGTTTCGGCCACGCTCGGCGAGCCGAAGTACTCGGTGGAAGAGTGCATCGAGCGCGACATGACGTACGCCGCGCCGCTGAAGGCCACCCTCCGCCTGATCGTCTGGGAACAGCCGGAAGAAGACCCGGAGCAGCCCAAGAAGAAGAAGAAGAAGAAGAAGTCGACCCCCATCGAGGATCGGGTCGTCCAGGACATCATCGAGAAGGAAGTCTACCTCGGTGATCTCCCGCTCCTCACCGAGCTCGGGACCTTCATCATCAACGGGGCCGAGCGGGTCGTGGTCAGTCAGCTTCATCGGTCGCCCGGTTGCGTGTTCGAGGAGAGCATCCACCCGAACGGCACGAAGCTGTACAGCGCGCGGATCATCCCCTTCCGGGGCTCGTGGGTCGAGTTCACGCTCGACATCAACGACGTGTGCTACGTGCACATCGACAAGAAGAAGAAGTTCCCGGCGACGGCCCTCCTCCGGGCCCTCGGTTACAGCTCCGACGCCGAGATCTTCCAGCTGTACTACCAAGTCAAAGACGTCAAGCTCGGGAAGCTCGACGACAACAAGAAGCTGGAGATCACCGGCAGGGTCGTCGCCGAGGAATTCGTCGACCCGGAGACGGGAGAGATCCTGATCGACAACGGCGAGGAGATCGACGACGAAGTCATCGAGATCCTCGAGCGCCTCGGCGTGAAGAAGATCAAGCTCTACGAGAGTGATCGTGAGACGACGCGTGGCGAGAGCCCGATGATCAAGAACACGATCAAGAAGGATCCGACCGAGAACGAGGCGGAGGCCCTGGGCGCCATCTATTCCCTCCTCCGCCCCGGGGAAGCGCCCAACATCGAGACTGCGCGAGAGGCGCTCGAGCGGGTCTTCTTCAATCCCAAGCGCTACGATCTCGGGCGCGTCGGTCGGTACAAGATCAACCAGAGGCTCCGCCTGGACATCGCCCGGTCCGAGACCGTGCTGACGAAGGACGACTTCGTCTCCATCGTCGGCCACCTCATCGAGCTCAACGAAGGCCGGGGCTTCACCGACGACATCGACCATCTCGGCAACCGGCGAGTACGGACGGTGGGCGAGCTGATCGCGAACCAGTTCAGCGTCGGCCTCAGCCGCATGGCCCGACTGGTCAAGGAGAGGATGTCGATCAACACCGATCCGGAGAAGATCAACATCGACGACCTGGTCAACGCGCGTACCGTGTCCGCCGTCATCCAGGCCTTCTTCGGGTCGAGTCAGCTATCGCAGTTCATGGATCAGACGAACCCTCTCGCCGAGATGACGCACAAGCGTCGCCTCTCGGCCCTCGGTCCGGGTGGCCTCACCCGCGAGCGGGCCGGCTTCGAAGTGCGGGACGTGCACTATTCCCACTACGGGCGGATGTGCCCGATCGAAACGCCGGAAGGTCCGAACATCGGTCTGATCACGTCGCTTACGACGTACTCGCGCATCAACGACCTCGGCTTCGTCGAGACACCTTACCGGAAGGTCAAGAAGGGGAAGGTCACGAACGAGATCGAGTGGCTGAGTGCCAACGAGGAGGAAGAGTCGCGGATCGCCCAGGCGAACGCTCCGCTCGACGACAAGGGCAACTTCCAGAACGAGTTCGTGCTCTGCCGGGAGCGGGGGGACTTCCCGCTTCTGCGTCCGGCGGATATCGACTACATGGACGTTGCCCCGGACCAGCTGGTCTCGGTCGCCGCGGCGCTCATTCCGTTCCTCGAGCACGACGATGCGAACCGGGCCCTCATGGGGTCCAACATGCAGCGCCAGGCCGTGCCGCTTCTTTACACGGATGCGCCGCTGGTCGGCACGGGCCTCGAGGCCAAAGTCGCCTCGGACTCCGGGGCCGTCATCACCGCACGTCGTGGCGGTACGGTGGTTCACGTCACGGCCGACGAGATCGTGATCGACACCGGGTCGTCGGCTACGGGAGTGGGGCAACCCCTCGCGAAGCTCGCCCAGTTCGACCGTTACCGCTTGCGGAAGTATTGGCGCACGAACCAGGACACCGCGATCAACCAGCGGCCGCTGGTCAAGATCGGTGAGGAAGTGAAGCACGGAGACATCATCGCCGACGGGCCCAGCACCGATGCCGGGGAGCTCGCCCTCGGGCGCAACGTCCTGGTCGCCTTCATGCCCTGGTACGGGTCGAACTTCGAGGACGCGATCGTCATCAGCGAGAGGCTGGTGAAGGACGATGTCTTCACCTCCATCCACATCCAGGAGCTCGAGCTCCACGTGCGCGACACGAAGCGCGGGATGGAGGAGATCACCCGCGAGATCCCGAACGTGTCGGAGGAGAGCCTCGTCGATCTCGACGAGCGCGGCATCGTCCGCGTCGGAGCCCGAGTGAGCGCCGGCGACATCCTCGTCGGGAAGATCACCCCGAAGGGCGAAACGGAGCTCTCCCCCGAGGAGAAGCTGCTCACCGCCATCTTCGGCGAGAAGGCGAAGGACGTGAAGGACTCCTCGCTGCGGGTCTCGCCGGGCATGGAGGGCACGGTCATCGACGTGAAGATCTTCTCGCGGCGGATCGACGATCCGCTTCTCGAGAAAGAGCACGGCGCCAAGATTGGTGACCTCCGGTCGGCGGAGCGTGAGGAGGTCCAGCGGATCCAGGAAGCTCGAGACGAGGAGCTCAGGGAGGCACTGCAGCGCCAAACCGTGGCGCTGATGCTGAAGAAGGGCACGGTCGAGCCGCTGTTCGACGAGGGCACGAAGCTGACCAAGGAGGTCATCGACTCGATCGACTTCCGCAAGGTCGACCTCTCGACGTTCAAGGTGCAGAACCCGGATGCGAGCGAGCGGATCCGTCGGGTGATCGACGAGTCCGACCAGCGCGTACAGCGAGTCAAGGAGAAGACCGAGGAGCAGATCGACAAGGTCTTCCAGCCGGACGAGCTGCCGCCGGGTGTCGTGCAGCTCGTGAAGGTGTACGTCGCCGAGAAGCGGAAGATCTCGGTGGGTGACAAGATGGCCGGGCGTCACGGGAACAAGGGCATCATCGCCCGGATCGTGCCCGAGGAAGAGATGCCCTTCCTGCCTGACGGAACACCGGTCGAGATCGTGCTCAACCCTCTCGGCGTGCCGTCTCGAATGAACGTGGGACAGATTCTCGAGACACACCTCGGATGGGCCGGTCGAGTCCTCGGCTTCGAGGCCAAGACGCCGGTCTTCCAGGGCGCCACCGAAAACGAGGTGGGCGCGCTCCTCAAGCTCGCGGGCCTCAAGTGGGTCGAGCAGGCACTCGGCCTGCATGCAGAGTCGCCGACATCGCTCCCGGACATCGAGTCGATGACCGGGATCGCCGGTGAGCTGCCGGTGGTCATGGCCGGGGCGGACGAGAACGGCAACGGCTCCGACCCGGTCGGGCACACGCACGGGATCGGGCAGTCGCTGGACGCCTATCTGGGCTTGAAGCTCAAGAAGAAGCAGCAGGCGTTCTTCGACAAGGTGGTCGCGTTCCTGCTGCAGGCGGCCGAGGAGATCGCGGGTCGGAGGGGCGCCAAGACCTCTGACCTGTTCCCGGCCATCCAGAAGCTCAAGGGGCGCTCGACGATCAAGTCCGGCCTGGACGACGCTGTGGTCGAGCTCCTGGAGCACGCGGAGATCTTCCCCAACGGCAAGATCTGGCTCCGCGATGGACGGAGCGGACGGAAGTTCGACTTCCCCGTGACGGTCGGCGCCATCTACATGCTCAAGCTCAGCCACCTCGTGGACGACAAGATCCACGCCCGTTCCATCGGGCCGTACTCGCTGGTCACGCAGCAACCGCTGGCGGGTAAAGCCCAGTTCGGCGGGCAGCGCTTCGGTGAGATGGAGGTGTGGGCGCTGGAGGCGTACGGCGCCGCCCACACCCTTCAGGAGATTCTCACCGTGAAGTCGGACGACGTGCAGGGACGCTCCAAGGTCTACGAGGCCATCGTGAAGGGCGACAACCTGCCGCGACCGGGCATCCCCGAGTCGTTCAACGTCCTAGTCAAGGAACTTCAGGCTCTCGGCCTGAGCGTCACGCTCGGGGAGGAAGAGTAAATGATCGATTTCCCCAGGACCCGCGATCAGCGCACGGCCGACTTCGAGTTCATCCAGGTGAGGCTCGCCTCGCCGGAGGAGATTCGCTCGTGGTCGTTCGGTGAGGTCATCAAGCCGGAGACGATCAACTACCGATCGTTCAAGCCGGAGCGCGACGGTCTGTTCTGCGAGCGCATCTTCGGGCCCGTCAAGGACTGGGAGTGCCACTGCGGGAAGTTCAAGCGCATCCGCTTTCGTGGGCACGTCTGTGACCGCTGCGGGGTGGAGGTCACCCTGTCGAAGGTGCGGCGCGAGCGCATGGGCCACATCGAGCTCGCCGTGCCGGTGGCCCACATCTGGTTCTTCAAGACACTCCCGAGCCAGCTGGGCTACCTGCTCGGCATGACGCTGCGTGACCTCGAGAAGGTCATCTACTACGCGGCGTACGTGGTGACGAACCCGGGCAAGCAGGAAGTGGAGTTCCAGCAGCTCCTCGACGAGGACGAGTACTACGACCTCCGGGTGAAGGCACGTGAAGAAGGCGACGAAGAGTTCAAGGCGGAGATCGGTGCCGAGGCGGCCCGAACCCTGCTGCGCCTCCTCGACAACCCGGAGCGGAAGAAGATCAAGGACCGCAACGCGGACGGTCGCGGACTCGATCGCCTCGCCCTGTGGTTGCGTCACGAGATCGCGACCGAGACGTCGCAGCACCGGAAGAAGAAGAAGCTGAAGCGGCTCAAGGTCGTCGATGCGCTCCGCACGTCGGGTGACACGGTGGACAACCGCAACAAGCCCGAGTGGATGATCCTGGACGTGATTCCGGTCATTCCGCCCGATCTGCGTCCCCTCGTGCCGCTCGACGGCGGACGGTTCGCCACCTCCGACTTGAACGACCTGTACCGTCGGGTCATCAACCGGAACAACCGCCTGAAGAAGCTGATCGACATGCGTGCTCCGGAGGTCATCCTCCGCAACGAGAAGCGCATGCTCCAAGAGGCGGTCGACGCGCTGTTCGACAACGGACGCCGCTCCAAGGCGATCCGAGGTCGTGGGAAGCGTCCGCTCAAGTCGCTCAGCGACATGCTCAAGGGCAAGCAGGGTCGCTTCCGGCAGAACCTCCTCGGCAAGCGGGTGGACTACTCGGGCCGGTCCGTCATCGTCGTGGGGCCGGAGCTCAAGCTCCACCAGTGTGGTCTGCCGAAGACGATGGCGGTCGAGCTCTTCAAGCCGTTCATCATCCACGAGCTCGAGAAGCGCGGCGAGGCCGAGACGGTGAAGCGCGCGAAGAAGATCGTCGAGAAGAACGACCCGAAGGTCTACGAGGTTCTCGAGGACATCATCAAGGACCACCCGGTGCTACTGAACCGGGCCCCGACGCTTCACCGACTGGGGATTCAGGCCTTCGAGCCCGTCTT
>JBDHDM010000162.1:0-9542 GCA_039591515.1 Gemmatimonadota bacterium
ATGTCGATCGACCGGCGCACGTGCTGACGACCCGCACGTCCTGGAACCTCTTCGACGTGCTGGGAATCGATGTCGCGCTGGGGCGGAGCTTCAATCCAGATGACGCCCTCCCCGCACCGCAGGACGCAGCCAGCCCGCTCCCCATGTCCGCCGTGATCAGCCACGACCTCTGGCAGCGGATGTTCGGTGGCGACCCGGACATTCTCGGCACCACCGTACGCGTCTGGGGCTCGACGACGGAGATCGTGGGTGTGCTCCCCGAGGGCCTGCGCGTGGTGCTCCCGCCGGAGTTGAACATCCCACCCAACGCCGACTTCTGGCGGGTCATGCGGTGGGATTTCTCCGGATCCAGCCGTGCCGGGCGTTACTACCGGACGGTCGCCCGGCTGGCCGACGGGGTCAGCGTCGCCGGAGCTCAGCAGGAAATGGAAGGCTTCGCGGAAGAGATGCGCGCCGTTCATCCGACGCACGCTGCGGAGGAGACGGAGTACCGCGTGACCTCGCTGCAACGCGCCACTGCCGCGAGATGGCGGTTCGTGCGTCGCTCGGGGCCGGGGGTGGTCGCCTGGTGCGTCAGCTCCTCACGGAGAGCGCGATCCTCGCTGCGCTCGGAGCCGTGGGTGGAGTCATGTTGGCCCGGCTCGGGGTCGCTATGCTCCACGCGATTCGGCCCACCGATCTGCATCGACTCGAGTCGGTGGCGATCGATCTGCGCGTGCTGGGCTTCACCTTGGTGGCGGCGGTCCTCTGCACCCTGGTGGCCGGATTCCTGCCCGCGTGGCACACGGCTCGCATTGCGCCGGGAACGTACCTCAAGACGCGCGGCTCCACGCGGTCTGGAGGGCGGTCACGTGCGGCACTGGTGGTCGCCGAGGTCGCGCTCTCGGTCGTGCTCCTCGCCGGGGCGGGTCTGCTCATTCGGACCTTCGGCGAGCTCCAACGGATGCCACTCGGCTTCGAGCCCGATCAGGTGCTCACGGTGACCGCGACCCAGCCGTCCCGTACTCGTGAGGAGCGGCAGGCGTACGAGGCGGACCTCGTGCGTGCCGCCACGTCCGTTCCGGGAGTCGTCGCGGCCGGCATCGTATTCCCGCTCCCGATGAACGGAGTCTACGAGCGGTCGGCGGAGTATGCGGTGGACGGCCGACAGGTCGATCCGGCCGGCTGGACCACGGTCTACTATCGAACGGTGAGCCCGACCTACTTCGACGCCATGGGTCTCGAGCTGCGTCGGGGACGACACTTCACCGAGCAGGACGAGAACTACGAGGTGCCGGTGGTGATCCTCGACGAGCGTCTCGCGCGGCGGGAGTATCCCGGCCTAGATCCGTTGGGACGGACCTTCTGGGTCCGCGGGATGGAGGGCGACACCCTCCAGGCCGAGATCGTGGGCGTCGTGGAGCACGCTCCGCAGTGGGATCACAGGGATCAGCGCCCGACGATGTACTTTCCGCGCACCTTCTATCAGAGCCATGAGGTCTCGGTGGTGGCCAAGGTCGCCGGAGACCCGGCGCTCGTCGCGCCGATGCTCTCCGAGTCCGTCCGCGCCGCGGATCCGGCGTTTCCCTCCGACCTCGTGCCGATGAGTCAGTACGTGACGGACCGACTGGCCCGATCGCGCTTCGTGCTCATCCTCATGCAGATTTTCGGAGCGCTCGCGCTCGGTCTCAGTGCGGTCGGTCTGTACGGGGTCCTGTCCTACTCCGTACGGGGACGCACCAAAGAGCTCGGACTTCGCCGCGCCCTTGGAGCCGAGGGCAGTGCGCTCACCGAGAGCGTGGTTCGGGAGGGGCTTCGGCTCGCGGTGGTCGGCATCGGGGTCGGATTGGTCGGCGCGCTAGGCGTGGGGCGGGCGCTGCGCGCGCAGCTCTTCGAGGTGAGCGCAGCGGACCCCTGGGCGCTCGCGGTGACCACCGCCGTCGTTCTGACCGTTGCGGCGGCTGCGAGCCTGCTGCCGGCGCTGCGGGCGGCGAGCGTCGATCCGGTGGTGGCGTTGCAGGAGGAGTAGAGGCTCAGCGCCTACGCAGCAGCATCTCCAGCCGCACGAGCGGCGCCTCAGTCCGCAGCGCCTCGACCTCGTCGATCTCGATCGGGATGAACCGCGTCAGCCACTCGTGACCGTCGTTCGTGACGAGCACGTCGTCCTCGAAGGCGACCCGCGTGCCGTTCACGATGACGCCCTGCTCGATCGCGAGCACCATACCCGGCTGGAGTGGACCGACGTAGTCGCCGTGCTCGTGGACCTCGAGTCCGATGAAGTGGCCGATCCCATATGTGTAGCTCTCGTCCCATCCCCCGAGATCGCGCAGCATCGACACGGCGAGCTCGTGGAGCTCGAGCCACGTCACCCCGGGGCGCACCGCGGCGATCACCGCCTTCTGCACCGACAGTACGCCCTCGTACACCCTGCGTTGTTCGTCCGTGAAGCGTGCGCCGGCCGGGACCGTACGCTGGATGTCGGCCGAGTAGTGGTTCATGCGCGCGCCGCTGTCGAAGTGTACGAGGGTACCCTCGCCGATGCGCGCATCCCCTTTGCGGGCCGCTTCCTCCTCGGCCGTGGTCTCCCACTTGAGCTCCTCGTCGAGATCGCTTGCGGGCGAGACCCCGGTGGGGAATCCGAGGTCCGCGCCGTGCAGCCGGTACACGTAGTCGACTGTCTCCATCACCTGACGAGTGGTGAGCCCCGGCCGGGCCACCTTCATCCCCTCCATCAAGCCAGCACCCGTGATTTCGATTGCGGCCAAGACGTTTTTCATGGCGAAGTCGTCGAGTACCATGCGCATCGGGTCGAGGATGTCACCCGCGTCACGGACGTCGAGCTCAGAGGTGGCGGCGCGCAGTCGATCCACGAACGCGAGGCGCGGCGTGGGCGGGTCGTCGAGGTTGGTGAAGCGTGGGTAGTTCACGTAGAGCACCTTGTCGTCGTCACCCCACCCGCGAGCCAGATCTGAGGCCACCTCTTTGAAGCGTAGCTGCGTGATACGGAGGTTGCGGTAGTCGGTGAGCGCGCTGCTCAGGTGCTCGAGGAAGCGATCGCGCGGGAACACGTCCGTGATCCCGGAGCGTCGCCGGGCCTCGTCGGCATCCAGGTCCGTATAGAGGATCTCGCGGAAGGTCGTACCTCCCGGGTTGAGCACGAGGACCGATCCCGGAGGCTGGCTGTCGTAGATCCCGGTGAGAAAGACGAAGTCGTGGTTCTCCGTGTCGGGCACGAAGAACTCATACAGGTTGGGTTGCGACCGGTCGGCGCTGGTGACGATGGCCAGGCCGCCTTCCATCCGATCCATGAGCTCGGCTCGCCGTGCGATCGCGGCCTCGCGGTGGCCTTCGCGAAGCTCCAGCGCTGCCAACGACGTCTGCGCCTGGCCCGCAGCGTGCAGCGGGACAGTCAGAGCCAGGAACGCGAACACGAGTGCCCCGACCCGCGCCGTGGGCGCGACCGCTCTCGCGGCCCGGTCTCCGACACGCCTCATCGGACTTCGATCACCGGTCCGCCGAGGCGCTCGACCTCGACGTTCAGCGCCGCTAGCTCCGCCTCGAGCAGCCGAGCTAGGCCCCGCGAAAGTACGCCCCACTCTTCATCGAGGTCGCGCTGGCGTTCCAACGCGCCCGCGGTCGGCGGACCCTCAGTCGAGCCGCCCCCGTAGCCTCCGCCACCGTTCAGGTTGCCGAGCAGCGAAGTGTATTGCCGGTCGAGGCCGGCGAGAGTCCGTAGGCCAGACGGGCCCTCGTCCGTCTCGTGCGACGTCAGCTGTTGCTGTAGCCTTTCCAGGGTTGCCGCGAAGGCGCGGACCCGTTCGGCCAGCCCCTCGGCCTCCGCACTCTCGGACCAGGTGGTCAGAGAGTCCACCTGGGCGTCGATGGTCTCCAGTCGCTCGATCGCGTCGCGGACCCGGCCGAGCGTGTCCGCCACGGCCATCGAGACCCGAAACTGCTCTCGGTACGCGGCCAGCGTGATGTCGGGATCGCCGGGGTCGGGCACGACCTTCAGCTCCGCCTCGCTCGTGCCGCCGTCCCACGTCAGGCGTACCGTGTAGGTACCGGGGAGGGCCTTCACGTTGCCTCGGTCGTAGCGCAGGTCCCAGTGGATGCGGTGAAGGCCCCGTGTGGTCGGAAGCGCCCGGTCGCCTTCCTCGCCGGCGGCCCACCACGTCGCCTCGCGCTCTTCGGTGTCGAGGACGGTCAGGCGGAGCGCCTTCAGATCCCCGGCGAGGGTGAAGTGGAGCAGGGCGCCCTCGGGCAGGGCGTCCGGGAACGTCAGGTCGACCTCCTGAAGCGGGGGCGCGCTCGCTCCGCGCGCAGCGTCGCGCGGCGTGAAGAGGCGGGCCCCGGCCACCACCGGGTTGGCCGCGAGCTCCCGCAGGGGTGTGAGGTCGTCCAGGATCCAGAACGACCGACCCTGGGTCGCGACCACGAGATCGTCCTGATGGACCTCGAGATCCGTGATCGGCGTGGCCGGCAGATTCATGCGCAGAGGCTGCCAGAGCACCCCGTCGTCGAACGAAACGAAGATGCCGAACTCGGTACCCGCGTAGAGCAGGCCGCGACGCTCCGGATCCTCGCGCACCACACGTACCCAGTGGTCCGCAGGAATCCCGTTGGCTCCGTCGGTGAGGCGTGTCCACGTCTGCCCGTAGTCGTCCGTTCTCCAGACATACGGGCTCGGGTCACCGAGGCGATACGCGTGGGCCGCGAAAAAAGCCCGCCCCGGCTGACGTGCGGAGACGTCGATGGAGTTCACCGTTGCAAACCGTGGGAGGTCCGGAGGCGTCACCTCGGTCCACGTCATGCCGTCGTCCCGCGTCACGTGAACGCGACCGTCGTCCGTACCGGCCCAAAGCGTCCCACCGTCGTGAGGCGACACGGTCAGCGTGAAGACGGTTGCGAAAACCTCCACACCCGTATTGTCGGCATGGATCGGGCCACCTGGAAAACGCAGTGTATTCGGGTCGGCGTAGCTGAGATCAGGCGAGATCGTCTCCCACGTCATGCCGCGGTCGCGGGTCCGATGCACGTATTGAGACGCGTGGTACACCGTCTCCGGGTCTTGCGGCGACGTGACGATCGGCGCAACCCACTGGAATCGATAGCGGAGGTCCGAGGGAGCCATGCCGGACGAGGCCGGGTACAGGTTGACGTTGCGTCGCGTGTCCTTCGACACGTCCATCCGGTTGATCACGCCCCCGTAGCACCCACCCCAGATGACGTCCGGGTCGTCAGGGTCCAGCGCGATCGGGCCGGTCTCGCAGCCGGCGGCGTAGCGCCACCCCTCCTGAGGCCGGAGCTGGTTGCGGCCCATCCTCGAGGGCACGCTGATGGTCGTGTTGTCCTGCTGGGATCCGTAGAGGCGGTACGGCACACGGTTGTCTACGACGACATCGTAGAATTCGGCCGTCGGCTGGTTGTAGACCGTCGAGAAGGTGGCCCCGTGATTCAGCGTCACCACGGCCCCACCGTCCGAGCCGACCACGAAGATCTCGGGGTCGTCCGGATGGATCCACATGTCATGGAGGTCTCCGTGCGGGATGGGGATCAGCGTGAAGCTCTCGCCGCCGTCGGTGGAGCGGTACAGCCGCGTGTTGAGGACGTAGACGGTGTTGTCGTCCGTCGGATCTGCCACGACGTGGTGGTAGTAGAAGGCACGGCCGGCGAGGCGGCTCTCCCCGTTCACGAAGGCCCACGTGTCACCGCTGTCGTCGGAGCGCCATAGCCCGTTTCCCGGCTCGGCCTCGACCATCGCCCACACGCGGCTGGGATTCGCAGGGGAGATCGAGAGCCCGACCTTGCCGACCAGACCCTCCGGCAAGCCCCCCGTCAGTTTGGTCCACGAGTCGCCGCCGTCCCGGCTCCGGTAGATGCCCCCGTCTTCTGACCCCGAGATCAGCGTCCAGGGCTTACGCTCTGCTCGCCACATGCCGGCGAAGATCTCTTCGGGATTCTCCGGGTTCATCGCGAGCGCCACGGCGCCGGTGCTGTCGTTGAGGAAGAGCACGTTTTCCCAGCTCTCGCCCCCGTCCTTGGTGCGATAGACGCCGCGCTCCGGGTTGGGCCCGAACGGATTGCCGAGCGCCGCCGCGTACACGGTGGCCGGATCGTCCGGATGCACGACGATCTCCCCGATCGCGCCGGAGGCCGGGAGGCCGATGAACGTCCACGTGTCCCCTCGATCCTCGCTTTTCCAAGCCCCGCGGCCCACGGAGACGTTGCCGCGGATGCACACCGAGCCCGTGCCGACGTAGAGGACGGTGGGGTCCGCATCGGCGACCGCCACCGCACCCACGGCGCCCGCGGTCAGAGCGTCGTCGGCCATCGGCCACCAGTGATGCCCGGCGTCGTCCGTGTGCCACACGCCACCACCGCTCGCGCCCTGCACGTAGGAGTGCACGTCATCGGCAAAGCCCGTGACTGCCGTGACTCGACCACCGCGCAGCGGCCCGACCATCCGGTAGCGCATTCCGTCGTACAGATCGGGATCGACCGCCGGGACCGGAGCCGCGCCCGGGGACGCGGCCGGGGAAGGCGCCTGTCCCGACGTCGGGGTCCCGAGGAAGGTGAACGCGAGGAATGCGAGCGCGGACGAGCTGCGAATGGGCGTCATGGGAGTTGGCGTCGCGGAGGCTGGATTCGGTTCCGTAGAGGGAGCAGGGCACTCGCGTCAATTGAAGGGCTGGGCGCGGTGGCGGGAAGGCCTCCGAGTACTTCGGGGCGTGGAACCTCATGGCCCCCGATCCCCGAACACGAGCAGCGTGGCTACAGGCACCCCCGGTCCCGAGTCATGGCCCCGAGAGATCGCCTGGAGGGTCCGTTGGGGCCAGGGGCAGCGGCGTGGGGCCGAAGTCGGGAGGTCGGGATACCGGTCCGCATGAGACTCCGCAAGCGAGTTCGTGACGAACCCGAAAGACGCCGGTCCCTGATCCGCCCTGGCCAGCAGCCGAAGATCCCCGCACTGTATGCGGTGTCGTGCGCGATCGGATCCGCCAGGAGGTGAAAATGCTCAGCGCGAAGTGGGCGCGATCGGTCACAGTCCTCGTTTTCGCCCTCCTCTCGGGCGCCGCCTTTGGCGCCCCCGAGTCGATCACGGCCCAATCCGGTGATTGGGTCGCGCCCAGGACGCCCTCCGGGCATCCCGACCTCCAGGGCAATTGGTCGAACGCGACGATGACACCGATCGAGCGACCGGACGGGGTGGGCCGAGTGCTCACCGCCGCGCAGGTCGCCGCGCTCGAGTCCGGCCGCGCTGACTTGATCGAGAACGCGCTTCAGCCGAGCGATCCCGACCGCGAGGCTCCTGCAGTGGGCGGCGAGTTCACCGGCAATCCCCTGGCTGACGCAGCCTCCGGAGGGACGGGCGGCTACAACTACTTCTTCATCGACGCCGGCGACAAGGTCGCCGTGTTCAACGGCGAGGCGCGGAGCTCGCTCATCACCCGGCCCGAGTCGGGAAGACGCCCTGCGTTTTCCGAGAGCGGGCGCGAGCGGATGAGCGCCCGGGTCGCGTTCGCCCGGCAGTTCGGCGAGTACGACAACCCGGAGAATCGCCCCCTGGGCGAGCGATGCCTCATGTCGTTCGGGTCGAACGGGGGACCGCCGATGACTCCCAACTACTTCTACAACAACAACTACACCATCGTGCAGACCCCGGACCACGTCATGATCCTCACCGAGATGGTGCACGACGTGAGGGTGATCCGGATGGGCGAGCCGCGGCGACTGCCCGAGCACGTCCGTCCGTGGATGGGGGACTCGTGGGGCCACTGGGAGGGTGACACGCTCGTGGTGGTGACGACGAACATCCATCCGAGCCAGCCGTTGTTCCAGATCTCGGGGGCGGAGTTCTATCCCTCCGAGAAGATCGAAGTGACGGAGCGCTTCACGCGCGCCTCCGAAACCACGGTCAACTACGAGTTCACGGTCGACGATCCGATCATGTTCGACGAGCCGTTCGGCGGAGAGATCCCGTTCGAAGCCCTCGACGGGCTTCTTTACGAGTACGGCTGCCACGAGGGCAACTATGCCCTCGAGAACGTCCTGAGGGGCGCCCGTGCGCAGGAGCGTACACCGAGCGGCGGTCCGTCCGGCCGGAGGTGAGCCAACAGGCGAGCGCCGGGGTCGGTAGGCCGACCGCGCCCGGTTGCCAGCGGGGCCGTTCTACGAGCGCTGCAGCCTAGGAGCGAATCCGGGCGTCGCGCGACCGTGATGCGCGGGCACGGCCGGTCGTGGTGCCTCGCCGATCCGGTGGCGACTCGCGGATCTCGCGTCGGAGTCGCATGTTTTCCGCATGAACACGCCGGATCTGCTCGGCCGCCTCAACGGGGCACTCGAAGGACGGTACCGCATCGAGCGCGAGCTCGGTGAGGGTGGGATGGCCACGGTCTACCTCGCAGACGACGTGCGGCATGGCCGGAAGGTCGCGCTCAAGGTCCTCAAGGCGGATGTGGCTGCCGCCGTCGGAGGTGAGCGCTTCCTTGCCGAGATCAAGACGACGGCGAACCTCCAGCATCCGCATATCCTCCCGCTTTTCGACTCCGGTGAGGCGGACGGCTTTCTCTTCTATGTCATGCCCTACGTGGAGGGAGAGTCACTGCGTGATCGGATCGATCGCGAGCGTCAGCTGCCGATCGAAGACGCGCTCGACATCGCGCTCGAGGTCGCGGACGCGCTGAGCTACGCGCACGACCAGGGCATGGTGCATCGCGATATCAAGCCCGGGAACATCATGCTCGCGCGGAATCACGCGGTCGTGACCGATTTCGGCGTAGGAAGAGCGCTCGATGTGGCGGGTGGAGAACGCCTAACCCAGACCGGGAGCACGGTCGGCACCCCGACGTACATGGGTCCGGAGCAGTGGGACGACGACGGCGAAGTGGACGGGCGGGCCGACATCTACGCCCTCGGGTGCACGCTCTACGAGATGCTCGTGGGGCAACCGCCCTTCTCGGGCAGCACGCGCATGGCGATCATGGCGCGCCACACGCTCGACCCGGTGCCCTCGCCGACCGTCCAGCGCTCGACGATCCCCCCGGACCTCGAGTCCGTGCTGATGACGTCGTTGGCCAAGGTGCCGGCGGACCGTTACCGGACCGCCTCCGATCTCGCCGTGGCGATCAAAGCGGTCCGGTCGGGCGAGACGGTGTCCGGAGTGGGTTCGGGCGGGTTCGGTCCTGCCGGCCACCGCTCCCGCGTGCTGACTGGAGCGGCAGTCACCTTCCTGATCATCGTCGGCGTGGCTCTGGGCGGGGATGGCTTCCGCGCAATCGCCGGGTGGTTGTCGCTCGGAGGCGCCGGCGCCTCTTCCAGCGGCCGAGGTGTCACGCCCGGGGCGCTGCCGCCGGACCGTATCGCCGTGCGGTACTTCGACGACCTCAGCCAGGACGCCTCTCTCGGCTTCGTGGCCGACGGCCTGACCGAGTCGCTGATCGACGAGCTCTCCGTCGTGCCCGCGCTCGACGTCCTGAGTCGGGACGGTGCGGAGCGATTTCGGGACTCCTCCATTCCCGTCGACAGCCTGGCTCGGGTCGTGAAGGCAGGCACGGTCGTGAGTG
>JBDHDM010000163.1:0-16255 GCA_039591515.1 Gemmatimonadota bacterium
GAAGATCCTGACGATGGACGCGCCGTCGATCACGATGGTGCGCAGGACAGTGCCGCCGAACGTCGGCGCGGCCCTGGCCAAGTCGTTGGAGAAGCTCCCGGCCGACCGCTTCACGACGGTGGCGGACTTCGCGAACGCGCTTGCGGACGAGGGCTTCACGTACCGGGCGCGGGCGGGGACGTCTTCGTTGGCCGTCTCGCCAGCACCCCCGGCTCCGGTCGCCCGCTCAGGGCCGTGGAACCGACTCGCCATCACGATGACGGTGGTCGCGAGTGTGGCCACGCTCGTCGCCGCACTTGGCTGGTTCCGAACCGTGCCCGAGCCGGGCGTTCCGACGCGGGTGGAGTTGACGGACACCGATCTCGCCGGGGTGGGCGGGTGGAGACTCGCGATCTCGCCCGACGGTCGATCGATTCTGAAAGTGGAGGACGACGCCATCCACATCCGGTCTTCGGAGAATCCGGAGTGGCGTCCGCTCGCGAATGCGGAGGGAGGGCGATTCCCGACCGTTTCCCCGGACGGGCAGTGGGTGGCCTTCAGCAGGGACGGGATCTGGAAGGTCTCGACGAGCGGCGGACCCGCCCTTCCGGTCACGAGCGCTGGCTCCGCCCCGCAGTGGGGCTCCGACGACACGATCGTCTATGATGACGAGGGACGCCTGTACCGTGTCCCGTCTTCCGGCGGCGAGCCGGACCTCTTGCTCGATTCGGACTCGATGCGCGTCAGGACGCCTCATCTCCTGCCGGACGGAAGGGCGGTGGTCTTCAGCCTCCAGGGCGGTGGCCTGACCTCGCGTATTCTCGTGCTCGAGATTGGGACGGGCGACGTTCGCGAGCTCGTCTCCTCCGGGAATCAGCCGCGCTACGTGCCGACCGGTCACCTGGTCTACGGCTACGAAGGCGCGCTCATGGGCGTGGCCTTCGACATCGGGTCACTCCAGGTCACGGGAGCGCCGGTGACGTTGATTCCGTCGCTTGAGGTGTTCAGCGGGGGCTCCTCACAGTTCGCCGTTTCGCGAACGGGGACGCTCGTGTACCGAACGGGTGGCGTGGACTCCGGCGCTGCCACGCCCGTGTGGGTGGAGAGGGACGGAACGGCGCGCGAGATCGAGCCGGGATGGTCCGTCGCGACGAGCCGGGCTGGTTCGAGCGTGGCGATTTCGCCGAGCGGCGATCGTCTGGCGATCTCGATCCCGTCGCCTGCGGGGACGACGGATCTATGGTTGAAGCCGCTGGACGCGGGGCCGGCGTCGAGGCTCACCTTCGAGGGGGCCACCAACCGGAGAGCTACGTGGTCTGCCGACGGTCAGTCGCTGACCTTCGTCTCCGATCGTGCGGGGCAGTACGATCTCTGGACCAAGAGGGCGGACGGAAGCGGGTCGGCTGCGCTGACCCTGGACCACGAATCCGGCATCTCGTTCGGACAGTACTCGCCCGGCGGTGACTGGCTGGTCTTCACCGGGGATGTCAGACCGATGGGGATCTATGCCTCCCCCGTCGAGGCGGGGGGCATCGCGGGTGCTCCGGTTGAGACAGGGGTCATCGGATTGTCGATCTCGCTTTCGCCGGACGGGAGATGGCTGGCCTACGTCTCCAACGCCAGGGGCGAGCCCGAGGTCTATGTGAGACCGTTCCCGAACACGCACGAGGGCCTGGTCCAGGTCTCCATGAACGGGGGGGAGCATCCCGTGTGGGCGCACAACGGACGGGAGCTCTTCTACCGAAACGGAGCGAATGAGCTGGTGGTGGTCCAATACAGCGGAGATCCGACGTTCGCCGTCGGGCGACGGGAAGTGCTGTTCTCGGTGGTCGAGTATAGAGCTGCGCCCATCCGCCCGACGTACGACATCAGCCCGGATGACGAGCGTTTCGTGATGTTGCGGTTGGGAGCCGACGTCGAGGCCGGCGCTGCGACGTACCTCGTGACGAACTGGTTCACCGAGCTCCGCGAGCGGATGGGGGAGAGCTGATGTCGCGTACCGGCACCCGCGTCGGCCGAGGCGGGCACGCCAGGTGAGCGCTGACGCCGTCGAGCGTTTGAACGCGGCGCTGAGGGGCCGCTACCGCATCGAGTCCGAGCTCGGCGAGGGCGGGATGGCGATGGTCTATCTCGCGGACGATCTGAAGCACGAGCGCAAGGTCGCCCTCAAGGTGCTCAAGGCGGAGCTGGCCGCCGTGGTGGGAGCCGAGCGCTTCCTGGCCGAGATCAAGACGACAGCCAACCTGCAGCACCCGCACATCCTACCGCTCTTCGACTCGGGTGAGGCCGACGGCTTCCTCTACTACGTCATGCCGTACGTGGAGGGTGAATCGCTGCGGGACAGGCTCGACAGCGAGAAGCAGCTTCCAGTGGATGAGGCAGTACGCATCGCGGCGGACGTCGCCGAGGCCCTACATGCCGCGCATGAGCGGGGCGTCATCCACCGCGACATCAAGCCGGCGAACATCTTGCTGCAGGCAGGCAAGCCGGTTTTGTCGGACTTCGGGATCGCGTTGGCGGTGGGTGCGGCGGGTGGAGGCCGGTTGACCGAAACCGGACTCAGCCTGGGCACGCCGCATTACATGAGCCCCGAGCAAGCAACGGGCGACCTGAGCGTGAGCGCCCCGACGGACATCTACGCGCTCGGCTGCGTTCTGTACGAGATGCTGGTCGGCGAGCCGCCGTACACGGGGAGCACGGCCCAGGCCGTGCTGGGCAAGATCGTCACCGGGAACGCGGAGCCGGTGACGAAGCTACGGCCGTCGGTTCCCGAGAACGTGGACGCCGCCATCCGAAGGGCACTCGAGAAGGTACCTGCGGACCGGTTCGGAAGCGCGAAGGACTTCGCCCGCGCGACCGCCGACCCCGGGTTTCGCCACGAGGTGGGTGGCGGTGCCGTACGCCCAACCCCGATCGATCAGGGTCCGTGGAAGCGGGTCGCCCTAGCGCTCGGAAGTACGACCGTACTCGCCCTGGCCGGGCTTGGGATCGCTCTATTCGGACCGAGCGCTCCCGACCCGGTCGCCCGGTACGCCGTGCAGCTTCCGAGCGGGCACGACATCACCGATGTGTATGGATCCAGCCTGACGATCGCGCCGGACGGCTCCGCGATCGTCTACGTCGGACCCGGGGAGGGCGGGTCCGGTCAACAGCTTTGGCTGCGCCGCCGCGATGCCTTGCTCCCGACGCCCCTCGCGGGTACGGAGGACTCGTCGAATCCAGTGTTCTCCCCGGACGGAGAGAGCATCGCGTTCGTGGCGGGCTTGGGCGAGGGCCTGAGGATCGTGTCGGTGAGGGGCGGGCCATCGATCGAGATCCTGACGGGGCGGGTTTCGAGAGCCGGGGGCCTCAGCTGGAGCGACGACGGCCATATCTACCTTGCGGGTGAAGGACTCTTGCGGGTGCCGGAGTCCGGCGGTCCGGTAGAGGTCCTCGTTCCAGAGGACGTCTCCGAGACCATCCTCTGGCCGGAAGCGCTGCCCGACGGGCGGGGTGTGCTGTTCACGACGCGGGACGGACTGAGCGCTTCGTCCGCGCCACGGTCCGAGATCTCCGTGTTCGATTCCGAATCGGGGTCACGTCGTATGCTGCTGGAGGGTGAGCTGGCGCGCTACACCCGATCGGGGCACATCCTCTATGCGGGCGGCGACGGCGCTCTGAGTGTCGTGCCGTTCAACGTGCGCTCCCTGGAGCTCACGGGCCGTCCTGCGGGAATCACGACGGGGCTACCGACGAGGCTGTTCGCGGGCGCACACGACCTCGATGTCTCCCAATACGGTACGCTGGTCTACGTCGCGCAGGGAGGCGACCGCGACGAGTACCGGCGGCCGGTCTGGGTATCACGTGACGGTGTCGCCCAACCCGTCGATACGGCGTGGACGTGGTCCTGGATCTTCCCGGCGCTGGCTCCAGACGGGAGCCGAGTCGCGGTGACCCGCACCCGCACCGGCGGCCCTTCGGAGGTGTGGATCAAGGAGCTGGATGCTGGACCGGCCACGCGTCTGACGCTCGATCCCGCTGGCGGCGAGCGGCCGTCGTGGACGCCCGATGGTGAGGCCGTCATGTTCTCGTCGGCCCGCGGTGGGAACCCGGATCGGTGGACCCGGCGAGCCGATGGCGGAGGGCAGGCGGAGCTCACGCTGGACGTGGGCGGGGGCGTGACGGAGTCGCTCTGGTCGCCCGAGGGCGATTGGCTTGTGTACCGCGACGGCGGAGCGGGTATCTGGGCAGTGCCGACGTCGCCCGGCGGTCGCGCCGTGAAGCTCGTCGAGCCCGAGGCGCGGATTTCATCTCTCACGATGTCGCCCGACGGTCGATTCCTCGCCTACTCGTCGGCTGTGACCGGGGAGTCGGAGGTGTACGTGGTGTCGTTCCCGGAGGTGGCGTCGGGTCGGTGGCAGATCTCCACGGGCGGTGGTACCGAGTCTCGCTGGTCGCCTGTCGGGGACGAGATATTCTTCCGTGACGGGGCGGGCAACATGGTCACCGTTCCCGTCCAGATGGAGAGCGGGTTCAACTTCGCAGGCCCTCGGATTCTCTTCCCGGCGTCGGGTTACCTGGCGAGTGGCACCACCAATCAGATGTACGACGTATCGCCTGACGGGCAGCGGTTCTTCATGGCGGAGCGGCCCTCGGGGGCGGGTACGAGCCAGTTGATCCTGGTGGAGAACCTCTTCGAGGTCTTGAGAGAACGGTTCCGGAGTCCGTAGAGGCCGCTGATCGCGACCCCTTGCCAGAGTTCCAGACGCTTGATCCCGGGCAACCCGTTGGGAATCTTCTGAATCCCTGCGGCTCCAACCTGACCTCGTAAGCATCATGTCCCGACTCCGAGCCGTGTGGCTCTTGAGGCGCGTGCTCAAGTGGACGTCGTACGTGGCTTATGTCGGCATCCTGCTTGTCGCTGCCCTGGAGATCCTGTACAGGGTGCAGATCGTCGACTTCTACCGACCGGAGCTCACCTCGTACAACGGGGCGGTGGACAGCGGCGACGATCGACGGACTGTGCTGGTTTTCGGCGATTCATTCACCGCGGGCCAGGAAACGTACATCGCGTCGTTGCGTGCGGCCGTGCCTGGTCTGCGTGTCGTCAACAGCGCGATCGGCGGCACCGGGGCCGTGCAAGCCGCAATCATCGCTCGGCGGCGCTACGCGACTTTCGAGCCCGAGGTCGTGATCTATCAGGTGTATGTTGGGAACGACCTCTTCGACATCCGCTACTCGTCCAACCGCCGGGAGACGGGCTTCGCCCGCTGGGCGTACTGGAACATCTCGAAGCGCCTCCGCTCGATCGGGTGGCTGAACTACCGTCTGGCGCAGATTCGCAGTGGCACGAGCCCGGCAGGCAGGGCGAGCTCGGATTCCGACACGGCTTCTCGGGTGGAGCTCGGGGGGATGAGACCGGAGCCGCACGCCGGCTTCTCGCCCCAGCTGTACACGCCGCGCCAGAGGATCATGATTGCTGCGGAACCGGATCTGTTCGAGAGTACCGTGCTCCTCCGCGGAGCACGTGGTGAGGACTACGAGCTCTTCATCTCCCGACTTCGTGAGACGTTGGCGCGTTGTGAGCCGATGGAGTGTCAGGCCTACGTCCTCGTGGTGCCGCACAAGGCGCAAGTCTCGGCCGAGTATCAGACGCACTATCGGCAGCTCGGGGCGACCCTCGACGAGCCGGAAGCGCTCATGCGCCCACACAATCCCTTCGTGTCGGAGTTACAGAACCGGCTTCTGGATCTGGAGCACGTCCGCGTACTGGACCCCCTCGAAGAGATTCAACGACGAGAGGCTGAGGGCGTACGGCTGTACTACTTCAACGACGAGCACATGAATCAGGAAGGACAGGCCGTGCTCTTCGAGACCGTACAGGCCGGGTTGGAGTCCGACGGGATCTTCTAGGGCTCGTACCGCTCGAGCCGGAAGTCGTCGAGCAGCAGCGCACCGCGTTCCTCGCCGCGCAGAAACAGGATCACGATATCGACGTGCTCGAAGTCGAAAGGGCGCTCGGTCGACGCGGCGGCGATCTCCTCGAAGTGGATCGTGAAGCGCTGCGGCTCCGGCGTCACCTCGATGCGGCGGTTGAAGCGGTTCAGCGGCTGGTCGGAGTCGGGTGGCGTGTCCCAGACATTCACGTTCACCGAACGAGCATTCTCGTCCGCCGACGCGGCCACGAAGCTCAAGGCGCCGTAGCCGCGCCAGTCGGGATACGGCCTCAGGTGCAGGAGGGTGTTGAACCGGCCGGTCGACTCCGTCCAGAGGACGACGTCATCGGCGGTCGCGGGCCACCCAACCGGCCGGGTCAGAAGCCGGGACGTCGGGTCGCCGGCTTCTTCGTACAGGAAGCGTTCCCAACGGTGGGCGAAGGTCATGAGCGTCGGCACACTCGTGTTTCGCGACCAGAGCGCATGCCCGGACTGCACGGTGAGTCCGAACGAGGCGATGATGGCGGCACCCGTGCCGACGACGAGCATCACCAGCCAGCCGCCGCGGCGCCGGGCTCGCAGCAATGGGTCGAAGGTCGCTGCCAGACCGAGGCCGGCGCAGATCCCGATCACGTCGCGCAGCAGGTCGCCGACATCTGCGTTGCGCGAGCTCGCGAGCTGGGCGACCTCGCTCACGACACCAGCAGCCAAGGCGGCCAGCGCCGCGTAGAGGTAGCTTCGTCGGCCCATGCCCTGGCGTCGGAACGCCCCGAGGAACACCAGCGCGACCACGGCGAAACCCGGCGCATGGAACGTCTTCACGAAGGACTTCGCGTTCCGCGACCAGTACCGCGGCTCGAAGAGGTGCGCGGCCACGATCGCGAGCAGCACGAGCGCCGCGAACCCGAGGAATTGCAGCACACGGCGCCGGGAAAGGCCGGCTGGGGTCGCGGACGTCATCCGAGCCAAGGCTGCGTCCGCCCCAGGCCGTGGCGCTCGACTGCGAGGGTCATGGAGCAGCCCCTGTTCGTTCTGGACACGTCACCCTGCCGAATCGTCATTCCTCCCGTGCGCTCTCCCCGTTGTTCAACCTTAAGGCTCGGTCTCCTGGGGCTCCAAGCGGAACACAGAACGGGGTTCATCCGCAGTCCGGGATTCGGAGGTCTTCGACGAAGCGGATGGGTCCACCCGTGCTCCCCGTCGCTACGTGCCGCAGAAGGTGCGGTACGGGCCGAAGTCATCAGGCGCCCGACGTTCGTACTCTTCCAGTCCAGAACGTCGCTCGAAGGGTCGTGCGAGTAAGTCCAACAGCCGCCCGAACGGTTCGAGGTCTCCCGCCGTCGCGGCGTCGAGCGCCTCCTGCACCTTGTGATTGCGTGGGATGTAGACCGGGTTGATCCGGTCCATCGCCGTGGCTCGGGCGTGGACGTCGTCCGCACCTCGTGCAAGCCGGGCGAGCCACGCTTCGAGCCAACTATCCAAGGGTGCCGGGTCGCGGAAGAGGGAGCGGACGCCGACCGGTTCGCCTCGTGCCGCGTCGGCCAGTCGGCGAAACAGCCTGGTGAAGTCGACGTCGTGCTCACTCATGATGACGAGCAGCCCGTTGATCAACTCGCCGTCGTCTGTCTCCGGGCGAGCGAGTCCGATCTTGGCGCCCATCCTGCGGATCCACTGCTCCTGATAGATCGGGTGGAATGCCTCGACCTCGGCGGTGGCGATCTGGATGGCGTGGGTGGTGTCGTCGGGGTCCAAGAGCGGGAGCAGCGTCTCGACGAATCGCGCGAGGTTCCACTGGGCGATCGCCGGCTGATTGCCGTAGGCGTAGCGACCATTCCGATCGATCGAGCTGAATACGGCCGCCGGGTCGTAACCGTCGATGAACGCGCACGGCCCATAATCGATCGTCTCGCCAGAGATGGTCACGTTGTCGGTGTTCATCACGCCGTGAACGAAGCCGACGGACATCCACTGCGCTACGAGCGCGGCCTGACGATCGCGAACCCCCCGAAACAGACCGAGATACCGGTCGTCGACGCCAGCCAGGTCGGGGAAGTGTCTCCGGATCGCATAGTCCGCGAGGCGCCGCACCTTCTCGGTGTCTCCACGAGCCGAGAAGTACTCGAAGGTCCCGACACGGAGGTGGCTCGCCGCAACGCGTGCGAGGACCGCGCCCGGCTCGGGGCCGTCCTGGCGCCTGATTCGCTCGCCTGTGGTGACGGCGGCGAGGGCCCGGGTCGTGGGTACGCCCAGGGCGTGCATGGCTTCCCCGATCAGGTACTCCCGCAAGACGGGTCCGAGCACCGCCTTGCCATCTCCGCCCCGCGAGAACGGGGTGCGACCCGATCCTTTGAGCTGCAGGTCGCGTCGGACACCGTGCCGGTCGATCAACTCACCGATCAACAGCGCCCGTCCGTCACCGAGCTGCGGTGAGAAACCCCCGAACTGATGCCCGGCGTACGCCTGCGCGAGAGGCGTGGCCCCTTCCGGGGCTTCGCTGCCGGCGAAGATGGCGGCGGCCTCTGCGCCTGCCAGCGTGTCCGGATCGAGCGACAACTCGACCGCGAGCGCGCGATTGAGCTGCACGATCCTGGGCTCGGGCACGTGCGCGCCCCGCCAGGGCGTGTAGAAGCCCTCCAGCTCGGCAGCGTAGCTGTTGTCGAACGCGAAGGTGTCCGGCGAGATCACGTGGTCGTCTATTCGCCGTCCGAGACGCCGGCGTGCCGTCGGGGCAGCACCCAGTCTGCCCGCGGGAAGTGGCACGTGTATCCGTTCGGGTACTTCTCCAGGTAGTCCTGGTGCTCGGGCTCGGCCTCCCAGAAGTCACCGGCCGGTTCGAGCTCCGTCACGACCTTGCCCGGCCACAGACCCGACGCGTCCACGTCGGCGATCGTGTCCTCGGCGACGGCCTTCTGTTCTGCGCTGGTGAAGTAGATGGCCGACCGGTACGACATGCCCAGGTCGTTGCCCTGCCGATTCGCCGTGCTCGGGTCGTGGATCTGGAAGAAGTACTCCAGAATCCGGCGGTACGAGATCTGGTCGGGATCGAACAGGATCTCGAGGCCCTCGGCGTGCGTGCCGTGGTTTCGGTAGGTGGCGTTGGGCACGTCGCCTCCCGTATACCCGACACGAGTGGCTTCCACGCCCGGGAGCTTGCGGATCAGATCCTGCATTCCCCAGAAACAGCCACCTGCGAGTACCGCTCGTTCCTGTGCCATCGAGTCAACTCCTGTGTGTCATCGTTCGCGCTCGTGCGATCCGTCGGTGGCGACGTCCTCGACCTGGTCGATGTACTGGCCGTACCCCTCCGCTTCCATTTGATCACGATGAACGAAGCGGAGCGACGCGGACCGAGGTGACTGTCCCCGTGCTTCGAGCGTACCTCCGTGCGGATCATGCCGTGCGTCGTGTCGCGCAGCTCGGTGACGTTGTCGATCGGCTTCGTGAAGCTCGGCCAGCCACACCCCGAGTCGAATTTGTCGGACGAGGCGAAGAGCGGTTCGCCTGAAACCACGTCCACGTAGATCCCTGGCTGTTTGTTGCTCAGGTATTCGCCGGTGCCGGGCCGCTCCGTCCCGCCCTGTTGCGTCACTCGGTATTGCTCGGCCGACAGGGCGGCGATGGCGTCATCGGTCTTCTTGTAGTCGGACATTCAAGACATCTCTCGTCTGGTCCTGGTTGGATTCGTCTCCCTCATATCACCAAGGGTTCGACACTGGACTTCCGTTCCCGTCGTGAGTCGAGCGTTCTCCTCGAATGATGACTCGGGGGAGGTGCAACGTACTTTCTAGCATGCCCCCTCCCGTAATCGTCGTTTCCCACCTGGCAAAGAGCTACGGTTCCACCGTGGCGGTGGCCGACGTGTCCATGGAGATCGACCAGGGTGAGATCTTCGGGCTCATCGGTCCGAATGGCGCAGGGAAGACGACGACGATGGAGTGTGTCGAGGGCCACCGGAGACCGGACCGTGGCGAGATCACCGTTCTGGGCCTCCACCCGATCCGCGACGCGTCCGCCCTGAGGCAGCGCATTGGCGTTCAGCATCAGGAAGCGCAGCTGCAGAAGCGGATCAAGGTCTGGGAGGCGATCGACCTGTGGTCTGCTCTCTACTCGCGAACCGTGGACACCGACGATCTGCTCGGCCGGCTCGGACTCGAGGCCAAGCGAAACGCATGGTTCATGACCCTTTCGGGGGGACAGAAGCAGCGGCTGTTCGTGGCGCTCGCGTTGATTCACGATCCGGAGGTCGTCTTCCTCGACGAGCTCACCACGGGCCTGGATCCACAGGCGCGGCACGCCATCTGGGGCCTCGTGACCGACATACGGGAGCGGGGGAAGACCGTCGTGCTGAGCACGCATCTGATGGAGGAAGCCGAGCGGCTCTGCGATCGGGTCGCGATCATCGAGCACGGGCGAGTCATCGAGATCGGGCCCCCCGGAGACCTCGTCGACAAACACTGCCCCGAGCGGCGGGTGGTCTTTACCAGCGAGACCGTGGGTGTGGCCGACCGGTTGAGGTCCGTGCTCGGCGCCCACACGGTCGAGAGCGAAGGCACGACCCACACACTCCGAGGCGAGGGAGAGGACTTCGTAACGGAAGTCATCCACCTCGTGGCTCGCGAGGAAGTGCGGGTCCGGGGGTTCCGGACGGAGGAGCCGACGCTGGAGGATGTCTTCCTGAAGCTCACCGGCCACGGGATCCGGGACTGACCATGTTCAAGGGACTCTGGAAGCTGACCTGGATCGAGACCAAGGTCTTCATGCGGGAGCCCATGGGTGTCTTCGCCACCCTCGGCATCCCGCTGGTTCTCTTCATCGTACTCGGGCGCATACTGGGCACCGGCCAGGCCAGTGCCGCCGCCCCGGTACCCCCGCCCTTCAACGTACCCGTTCTGGTCGCGCTCATCATCGCGGTTAGCGCGGTGATCTCGCTGGTCGCGATCATCTCGATCTACCGGGAGGCGGGCATCCTCAAGCGCCTGCGTGCGACGCCGCTGTCGCCCGTCACGATCCTGAGCGCCCAGGTCGTCATCAAGCTCGTCTTCACCTTGATCAGCCTGGCGCTCCTGGTGCTGGCGGGGCGACGGTTCTTCCCGGGAGCCATGGACGTAAACCTCGCCAGCTTCACAGTGGCGCTCCTGCTCAGCACCCTGAGCATCCTCTCGCTCGGCTTCGTCATCGCGAGTGTCGTGCCCACGGCCCGGTTCGCCCAGCCCATCGCGGCGGCGTTCCTCTATCCGATGATCGTGCTGTCCGGCCTCTTCTTCCCTCTCGATCAACTTCCCCAGGCGCTTTGGGTCCTGACTCAACTGTTCCCGACCACCCACGCGGTGTCACTGATGCACGGAGTCTGGGAGGGCTCGGGATGGGGTGCTCACTGGGGGAGCGCCCTCGCGCTGCTCGCCTTGCTGGGCGTGTGCTCGGGCGTCTCGACCAGAGTGTTTCGCTGGGAGTGACGCCACGGGCCCTCCTTCAGGAGGACCGGCACGGCTACGGCATCATGAAGGCGGTGGAGGTCGACTCCGGGGGTCGCGTTACGGCCGAAATCGGAACGCTGTACCGCGTCCTCGATCGTCAGCCCCGCAGACTTGCCACACTCTTAGGATATGCATACTTTATTGCTTAACCAGTCAACTGTTTTGCAGACAAGGACTTGCCATGACCGATACCAAGATGATCGCCGTCCTCGGCGCGACCGGAGCCCAGGGAGGTGGACTGGCCCGTGCGATCCTCGACGATCCCGAAGGCGGTTTCCGTGTCCGGGCCATCACCCGCAACCCGGACTCGGCCAAGGCGCGCGCCTTGGCCGACGCGGGCGCGGAGGTCGTACGTGCGGACCTCGACGACGTCGAGAGCCTCACCGCCGCCTTCTCCGGATGCCACGGAGCGTTCTGCGTCACGAACTTCTGGGAGCACTTCTCGCCCGAGAAAGAAGCTGCGCAGGCCAAGAACCTGGCCGCCGCGGCCCAGGCCGCCGGCTTGCGGCACGTGATCTGGTCCACGCTCGAGGACGTGCGGAAGTGGATTCCGCTGGACGACGACCGCATGCCTACGCTCATGGAGCGCTACAAGGTGCCGCACTTCGACGCGAAGGGCGCATCCGATCACTTCTTCACCGACGCGGGTGTGCCGACGACGTTCCTGCTTGCGTCGTTCTACTGGGACAACCTGCTCCACTTTGGTATGGAGCCGCAGCGGGGCGAGGACGGTTCGCTCGTCTTCGCGCTGCCCATGGGTGATGCTCCGCTCCCCGGTATCGCGGCCGAGGACATCGGCAAGTGCGCGTACGGGATCTTCGTCGGGGGCGACGAGTACGTGGGACAGACCATCGGGGTCTCGGGCGAGCATCTTACCGGCGCCGACATGGCGGCTGCTCTTTCCGAGACGCTCGGGGAGCCGGTCCGCCACTACGCGGTGCCGTTCGATACCTACCGTGCCCTCGGGTTTCCGGGCGCCGAGGACCTGGGCAACATGTTCCAGTTCCATCACGACTTCAAGGACGACTTCGTCGCGCGGCGTGACGTGGGCATTTCCCGGGCGCTGAACCCCGAGTTGCTCGATTTCCGGGCGTGGCTCGCCAAGTACGGGGACCGGATTCCGAGGAAGTAGGGAGCCCTTCCTACCGCACCATCACGCGCCCGTCCTTCATGACGAACCGGACGTCCTGAATGGCCTCGATCGCCTCGACGGGATCTCCTGCCACCGCGATGACGTCGGCCGTCCATCCGGGGCGGATTGCGCCGATCTCGCCGTCGAGCCTCAACGACTCGGCGGCAACCGAGGTGGCGGAAGTGAGGGCGTCCAGCGCCGACTGGCCCCCCTCACGCACCCGGTAGATCAACTCTTCGGCGTTTCGCCCGTGCGCCCCGGCCACCGCGTCGGTGCCGAAGACGGTCTTCAGGCCGGGCACGGTGAGCGCCGTTCGGAAGGCCGCGAGGGCCTGCGGCGCCGCCGCTCGCATCTGGTCGAAGCCCTCTTCCGTATAGCCCCCGATGCCCAGGTACCGCGCCTCGTTGTCGAAGTAGTTCTGGAAGATGAGATGGATGTTGGGGTCGTAGAACGTGCCCTGCTCGGCGAGGAACTCGAGCGTCGCCCGGTCAAGGAGCGCGCCGTGCTCGATGGTGGTGCACCCCGCCCGACTCGCCCGGAGGGCGCTCTCGTTTCCGTGGGCGTGGACCACGGCGCGCAGTCCGAGGGCGGCCGCTTCACCGCATGCCGCATCCAGCTGCGCTTCACTCAGTGTGGGCGCACCCCCGGTTCGGATGCTCTCCGAGCCGAAGATCTTGATCACGTGGGCTCCACGTGCAGCGAAGTCGCGTACGGCGGCCCGCAGCTCGGCGGGCCCGCCCGTCCTCGCCGACACCGAGCCGAGCGACGTGAGGATGCGCGGCCCCGGGAGCATCCCTCGGGCCAGCGCTTCGGCCAGTGGAGCGTCTTCCGGACCACCCAGCGACTGCACGGTGGTGAAGCCGGCCCGGAGCATGGCGTAGGCGTTCTCCG
The DNA here is from genome assembly GCA_039591515.1 of Gemmatimonadota bacterium. Taxonomy (GTDB): domain Bacteria; phylum Gemmatimonadota; class Gemmatimonadetes; order Longimicrobiales; family Gaopeijiaceae; genus UBA2589. The sequence goes on from JBDHDM010000163.1 coordinate 13,392, forward strand.
CGGCGTGGAGGACGCGCACCTCGATGTCGCTACCACGGGCCAGGCGCCCGTCCGCGTCGAAGTGCCATCCCACGTGCACGTGCGTGTCGATGAGGCCCGGCAGGACCGTCATGCCACGGAGGTCCTCGATCCGGTCGCCGACGCCCTCTCCTGCCGGCACCACCGCCGCGATGCGCCCATCCTGCACCACGATGTCCCGATTGAGGAGCTGCTGGCCCGTCCCGTCCAGCAGATTCGACGTCCGAAGCACCATGGTACCCTCTTGGGCAGCGCCTCCGGCGGTCGAACAGATGAGCAGCACCAGGAGCCACAGCCCCGCCCGCGCAGGGCCCGTCGATAGGGTCGTCTTCATCGGGTTCTTCGATAGGGTTCGAGCAGGGCAGAGGAGCGTGCCGCGCCGCGCCAGTGGCCGCAAGTGGGAGCGCGGCGAGTCAGCCGACGTGTGGGGGTCATGCGGCGAACTTCCAAGACACGCTGAGGGATCGTGGCGTCTAACCCGGCACGTCGCCCGCTCGGCTTAGGGCGAGCCGGGTGAGCACGGGGCCCACGATCTCGAAGAAGGTCGTGGCAACGATCACAAGTGGCAGGATGTCGGCGCCGAGTTCGGGGAAGCGCTCGCTGACGGCGAGGGCCAAGCCCAGCGCGACCCCCGCTTGGGGCATCAGGGCGAGGCCCATCCAGTGGCCCATGACGGCGGGTGCTGGCAGGAGACGCACGCCGAGCACTGCGCCCGCCATCCGTCCCACCACGCGTAGCAGCACGTAGGCCGTGGCGGCCAGGGCACCGGCCTGCGCGAGTGCGTCGAGCTCCAGGCTCGCGCCGGCGAGCACGAAGAAGATCACCAGGAAGGGCGCGTCGATGTTCTCGATCTCGTGGAAGGCCCGCTCGTGATGCCGAGCCAGGTTTGCGACCGTGGCGCCCATGACGACCGCGGCGAGCAGGTAGGAGGCGTCAAGCCAGGTCGCCAACCCGCCGCAGAGCAGGACGAAGCCCAACGCTTCGAGGCGTGTCGGCTCGCCGGCCTTCAGCCGGCCGGTGAGATACGCCATGGGCACGCCCAGGGCGACGCCGAGTGCCACGCCCCCGCCGAGCTCCCGCAGCGCGGCAGCGGCGAATGCCGACCCGCCGCCGTCACCCGCCATCCAGGTGACGAGCGGCACGACCAGACCGCACAGCGTCAAACCCCAGACGTCGTCGATGGCGACGATGCCCAGTGGAACATCGATCGCCGTGAGTGCGGGGCCGCCCGACGCGTGCACCCCGTTGAACCCGCTGTTCGCCCTGAGTAGCTTTTTCGGCTCCGGGGCGCCGGCAGGATTGCACGGCCGCCGGCTCGGATCGAAGGGCCTGTAGCTCAGTTGGTTAGAGCGCACGCCTGATAAGCGTGAGGTCGGAAGTTCAAATCTTCCCAGGCCCACTGAGGGAAGTGACTGCCCCGCTTGGCTTTACGAGGCCAAGCGGGGCGTTGTCATTCAAGGGGGGTGTCCATTGGGGTGTCCATTCACGAAGCGGTCCCCGGACGCCTCCTATCCGCCAGCGCCTCACGCAGCTGATCCTGATCGGGCCGCTGGTAGCACTTCAGGATCGTCTGCGGCTCCTTCCACCCGCCGAGATCACACAGGACCCTGAGAGGCTTGTGCATCAGGTCCGAAGCGAACTTGCGCCTCAGCGAATGCCAGCCTCGTCCACGCTTCGGCTCGAGTCCCGCCCTCCTCTGACCCTTCTTCCACCAGTCCCGGACGATGTGTCGGGAGGAGGGGCGCGCTGGGTCCAGGGGTGACGGGAGTACTGGAGCTTCTCCGATCGCCGGTCTCTTGCTCCTTGCAAACTCGAGAACTCGCACAGCCGCCTCAGTGAGCGGCGTTGTGTGCGCGTAACCGGTCTTGGACGTGTCAGGTGGCCAGTGTATGGCCTCGGAATCGAGGTCGACGTCACACCATCTCAGCTGGCGAATCGCGCCGATTCGATGGCCGGTTTCGTTGGCCAGGACCAACGCCACGTAGAAGCGCCAGTCCACGTCCTTGGCAACGGCGAGTAGAGCTTCATACTCGTCATCAGTGAGCACTACCCGAAGCGGGTTCTTCTCTTTTGGCACCTTGAACCCACGGAAGGGATTCCGAGCCAACAGGGCCCGTCGTCGATCGTCCCTCGCCACGGTGGCCCAGTTGAAGATTGCGTTCAGGAGTCGAAGGTCTTGCTCGACCATTCGGTTCCCCACCGGCTTCATGAAGCCCCCGCCCTTGGCGGGAATGCGACCCTCGCGGCGATCGGAGATGAACCGCTCGTGATCTCGTATGCTCAGCGTGCGCACCGATCGATCCGCCCCGAAGCAATCCACGAACATCTCCATCGCTCTCCGGTCATGCTTCTGCGTGTGGGGCGACTTCGTCGGCGTCACTTCCCGTTCATACATGTCAAACAGCTGCCCGAGTGTCACCTCGGGCTCTACCTCTTCAGTGGGCGGAGCAGTCACCGCGAATTCGGCCGCGACCTGATCAGCCTGTGCCTTCGCCTTCTCGCGGTCCTGGTGACCTAGTGAGCGCCTGACCCGCTTGGGACCATCGCGATACTCCAGCACCAGGATCCCCGAGTCCTTCTCAAACACGCGGACTCGGTTCCGCCCCTTCTCCCCGGCCATGTACGAAAAGCCGGTGGTTCTCGTTCGCTTCGTCATGATCCAACTCCTTCTTCGATGACGGAGCGCACGATCTGCTCACGGCCAACTTCGACCCTGGGTGAGCTTGGCGCCACTCGACCCGGCTTCATGGGCACGTCCGTGCGCCGGATCCGCGGGGCGCCGAGGCGCCCCGCGTTGTCGATCTTGCCGTCTCTGATCAGGCGCCCGAGATGGTCCCGGCTATAGC